>NZ_JBQCUY010000006.1:0-155001 GCF_051962805.1 Neisseria sp. P0008.S002
ACTGTCTGCTTCGTTTTCTTCACCGCGTCAGCAGCGAAGAACCGAACTATACGCCTACCTACAAAACCAGTCAACACATTTCACAAAATTATTTTCTGAAATTTAATCACTTCCCTGTTTTAACAGGGTTTTTATTTTATAAAAAACTCCAGCAACCTTCCTACACAATCCATACATACAAAAAAAACACAAACTAAAGGCCGTCTGAAATGCTCTTTCAGACGGCCTTTTGAGGTTTCTATATCTATATTTTAGTCGGCGAACTGTTTTTTCATTCGTTCGCGTCGCTCTTGCGCTTCTACGGACAATGTCGCGGTCGGACGTGCCAGCAGGCGCTTGAGGCCGATGGGTTCGCCGGTATCGGCACAGAAACCGTAATCGCCTTCGTCAATACTGCGGAGAGTCGCTTGCACTTTATTGAGAAGTTTACGCTCGCGATCGCGGGTGCGCAGTTCTAAAGCGTATTCTTCTTCTTGAGTAGCTCGGTCGGCTGGATCGGGAGCGGATTCGTGCTCTTGAAGATGGCCGGTAGTGGTGTTTGCATTTTCAATCAGTTCTTCTTGCATTTTAACCAGTAGTTCGCGGAAGAAGGCCAATTGGTCGCTGTTCATGTAGTCCTCTTCAGGACCATCCCAGTTTAAAATATCTTGTTCTGTCAGCTTTGCCATGGTGTCTGCTTTCGGTTTGTTGTTAATGATTTGGATGCTACGGGTTTGCTTTTATTGGGTTTTCTTGAATTTCCGTTTTGGAAATTGGGCGAATCATATCATGTTTTACCTATTCATTTGTTCTTTATATTTCGATTTGCACTTTTTTGCACTACCTTACGCCTAAATATATTAATACGCTTTTTAGGACGTTGTATTTTTGGTCGTTAATACCTGCTGCGCTTTCAGACGGCCTATTGAAGCAAACATAGGTTGGTTTGCTGGATAAGTTGGGGAAACCATCGGGCCAGCCACAACCATAATAAGAGTGCCAACAGACTGCCTGAAAAATCGTATCGTCCTGCGCGTAAGAAGGAAAATGGTTTGAGCAATGGCTGCAGAATTCGTTCGATGGCATAAGCCAACGGGGAATAGCGGCCCTGTATGCTGCTCACCATTCTAATAATCAGACCAATAAGTAATGTATAGGCCGCGGCTTTCAGCATATGGAGTGCGGCAAACCAGAAGTTTGCCAAAATCAGCTTATTGCTGATGGACAGCGCCGGCGAGATGAAAATAATGGCGGTACAGGCAAGGTAGTACACCAGAAAACCTGCGGGCAGGCAGTACCAATCGGTTTTCTCGCCGGATGGGAATGCTTTTTGCCAAGGTTTGGTCAGCCAGCCTGTTGCCTGTATGCTGAATTTGAGCAGGGGGTGTTCTGCTGCCAATCCTGCGTATCGGAGCAAAAAGCGCGTGATACACAGGATGGCAATAGCGTCTGCCAATAATAAGAGCAAGTCGCCGCGCATGTTCAGACGGCCTTATATTGTTGCGCCATTTCTTGCGAACGTTTGACGCAGGCTTCTACGCCCTGTTCGATGGCTTCGGCAACGTGACGGGCTTTGAAGGTTTCGATGGCTTCGTGTGTCGTGCCACCTTTGGAAGTCACGTTTTGCTGTAATTGTGCAAATGCTTCGCCGGTCTGTTCGGCCAAAGCCACTGCGCCTTTAAATGTAGCAAGGCTCAGTTCGCGTGCGTCTTGTTCGTTGAAACCTTGTGCCAAAGCCGCATTTTGGAGCGCGCCCAAAAGATAGAAAACATAGGCGGGGCCGCTGCCGCTGATGCCGGTAATATTGTGGAGTTGATCTTCCTCGTTCAGCCAAACGGTTGTACCGACAGAGCGCATGATGCCGTCGGCGGCTGTACGGTCAGCTTCTGAAACGCCTGCATCGGCAAACATACCGGATACGCCTAAACCGATTTTGGCCGGCGTATTGGGCATGATGCGCACGATACGGCGTGTGCCGCCCAGATACTGGCTGAGGGTATCGATGGACAAACCTGCCGCTACGGACAACACCAGCGCGCCATTCAAACGGATGTTTTGACAGGCTGCCTGCATGTCTTGCGGTTTAACAGCGAGAATGAGGACATCGTCCGCACTCAATTCGGGCAGGTTTTCAGAAGTGGCTACGCCCAATTCTTGTACCAGTTGCTCCCGTCTTTCGGCGCCGCGTTCGACAATGTGGACACGATAGCCGTCTTGTTTGACCAAACCGCCTGCAATGGCAGTCGCCATATTGCCGCCGCCGAGAAAATAGATATTCATATATATGTCACTCCTTTGTGATATCGATCAAGCCGTCTGAAACTGCTGTCTGCCCTGTTCAGACGGCCTATTACTTTTATTGAGGATAATGCCGCTTGCCGAAAATCGCGCTGCCGATGCGGACATGGGTTGCGCCGCATTCTACCGCGATTGGCATATCTCCGGACATCCCCATAGACAAAACATCTGCTTCGACGCCTGCCGCGTTCAACTCAGCCAACAGCCGCTGCATGGTATGAAACTGGCTGCGCAACTCATCATCGCTGCTGTCGGCCTTGGCCACACACATCAATCCGCGCACTTTAATATTCGGCAACTTGGCCACTTCAAGGGCCAGCGCAACCGCTTCAGTGGGCGCTACGCCGTGTTTTGCTTCTTCCGCGGCAATGTTCACTTCAATGCACACCTGCAACGGCGGCATTTCAGACGGCCTTTGTTCACTCAAGCGCTGCGCCGTTTTCAGACGGCCTATCGTATGCACCCAATGTGCGCGTTCGGCCACAAATTTGGTTTTATTAGACTGCACATCGCCGATAACGTGCCAAACAATATCCGGCAAATCGGCCAGCGTTTCCGTTTTTTCAAACCATTCCTGAATATAGTTCTCGCCGAAATCGCGCTGACCGGCCGCATACACTTCGCGAATATCGTCTGCTGGAAACGTCTTGCTGACCGCCACCAGCTTCACCGCATCCGCAGACCGTCCTGCAGCCTCAGCCGCCTGTTCAACCGCCCGGCATACGTCCTGATAGTTTTGTTGCAATACCGACATGGTTTTCTCCTTTAACCCGTTCATCACTCGGCATTTTGAAAATTTTACTTGGTCGAACGGATTTATCTATTTAAAATAAAGCGATTTTATTATTCTAAACCAAAACAAGGCCACATTATGCAGATTACCGACTTACTCGCGTTCGGCGTGAAAAACAAAGCCTCCGACCTCCATTTGAGTTCGGGCATTTCCCCCATGATACGCGTACACGGCGACATCCGCCGCATCAACCTGCCCGAGATGAGCTCGGAAGAAGTCGGCACCATGATTACCTCGGTCATGAACGACCACCAGCGCAAGCTCTATCAACAGGATTTTGAAGTCGATTTCTCATTTGAGCTGCCTAATGTTGCCCGTTTCCGCGTCAACGCCTTTATGACCGAACGCGGCCCGGCCGCCGTATTCCGTACCATTCCGAGCACCGTCCTGACGCTGGAAGAATTGCGTGCGCCGCGCATTTTCCAAAAAATTGCCGAAAATCCGCGCGGTTTGGTCTTGGTAACCGGCCCGACCGGTTCGGGTAAATCCACCACGCTGGCGGCGATGGTCAACTACATCAACGAAACCCAACCGGCCCACATTCTGACCATCGAAGACCCGATTGAGTTCGTCCATCAAAGCAAAAAAGCGCTCATCAACCAGCGCGAGCTGCATCAGCACACCCACAGCTTCACCAACGCCCTACGTTCCGCCCTGCGCGAAGACCCAGACGTGATTTTGATCGGTGAGATGCGCGACCCTGAAACCATCTCCCTCGCCCTGACCGCCGCCGAGACCGGCCACTTGGTTTTCGGCACGCTGCACACAACAGGCGCCGCCAAAACCATCGACCGTATTGTCGACGTATTCCCTGCAGGCGAAAAAGAAATCGTGCGCTCCATGTTGTCCGAATCCTTGCGCGCCATCATTTCCCAAACCCTGCTGAAAACCCGCGACGGCAACGGCCGCGTCGCCGCACACGAAATCCTGATTTCCACACCGGCCGTGCGCAACCTCATCCGCGAGAACAAAATCGCCCAAATCAACGCCGCCCTCCAAACCGGTCAGGCCCACGGTATGCAAACCCTCGATCAAGCCCTGCAAACCCTTGTCCGCCAAGGCACCATCAGCCCCGAGCTGGCACGCAGCAAGGCGCAAAACATCGAAAACCTCTCTGTTTTCTAAACCATACCCAGGCCGTCTGAACCCCATCATCCCGTTTTCAGACGGCCTTTGAGCCTGACCGAATACCCGTTTTAAAGAGAATCATCATGAGCGACCTCGCCCCTCTGCACGACCTGTTAAGCGAAATGGTGCAAGCCTACTCACAAAAAAACCAAGCACCGCACATCCCCACCCCGGCCGAAATCGGCACACATCTTCATCCCCTGCTCGACCGCATGTGTGAAGAGGCCGAAAAACGCAACGCGTCCGACATCTTCATCAGCGCAGGCTTTCCTCCTGCCATTAAAGTCGGCGGCACCCTCACGCCCATGCCCCACAAAGCGCTGACCGGCGCGGACACCGCCGCCATCGCCGAATCCACCATGAACCCCGACCAACTCGAAGCCTTCAACCGCGACTGGGAAATCAACTATTCCGTCCAATCGCGCAGCAACACACGCTACCGCGTCAACGCCTACCACGAGCAAGGCCGCGTCGGCATGGTATTGCGCCGCGTCAGCCAAGACATTCCCGAGATGAAAACCCTCGGTTTGCCCGAAAAGCTCCAAGAGCTTGCACTCGCGCCACGCGGCCTGCTGATCCTCGCCGGCCCGACCGGTTCGGGTAAGTCCACCACCATGGCCTCCATGCTCAACTACCGCAACCAAAAGCTGCCCGGCCATATCGTCACCATCGAAGATCCCATCGAGTTTATCTACAAACCTTGCCGCAGCATCTTCACCCAGCGCGAAATCGGCATCGATACCGACAACTGGAAAATTGCCGTTCAAAGCGCCATGCGTCAAGCACCCGATGTCGTCTGTATCGGCGAAGTCCGCAGCGAAGAAAGCATGGAATACGCCCTTCAACTGGCTCAAACCGGCCATCTGTGCGTTTTCACCATCCATGCCAGTACGGCCTCCCAAACCATCGAGCGCATTATCAACTTCTATCCGGAAGACCGCCGCCAACAAGTTTTGATGGATTTGGCGTTAAACCTCGTCGGCATCATCGGCCAACGCCTCACCATCAAGAAAAACCGCCAACGCACGGCCGTTACCGACCTCCTGCTCAACACTCCGGCCATGCAGGACCTGATTTTCAAAGGCGAATTGCTGGAAATCCGCGACCTGATGGCACGCTCCGGCAGCAACGGCATGCAGACGTTCGACCAAAACCTCTTCAACCTCTACGCACAGGGCCAAATCGAACTCAGCGAAGCCCTGCGCCAAGCAGTTTCCGCCAACGATTTGCGCCTGCGCATTCAAATGCACGACGAGGGCAACAATACCGAGCGTCTCTACGACCGCATCAGCGACCTCAACCTGATGACCTGATGGCGCAAGCCAAAAAAGGCCGTCTGAACAAATGTGGAAACGAAATCAAGTATTTCCCCGTATCCGTTCAGACGGCCTTATCCTATTTCAAACATTCTGAAACCGACTGAAAATCCTGTTAAAATCCAATCATTCACCTCATAACGAATAATAAACAACACCATCATGAACACTCCGCCGCTCAAACCTCTGATCATTGCCTCCCTGCCCGTCTTCGCCAGCGTGTTCATCGCCGCCACCCTCGTTTGGCACTTCAACACGCCTAAGCTCGTCATGCCCTTCGTACTCGGCATTATTGCCGGCGGTTTGGTCGACTTGGACAACCGCCTCACAGGCCGTCTGAAAAACATCGTCATCACCGTTGCCCTGTTCACCCTCTCCTCACTGCTTGCCCAAAGCACCATCGGCACAGGCGTTCCCTTCATCTTGGCCATGACCCTGATGACTTTCGGCTTCACCATCCTCGGCACCGTCGGCCTCAAATACCGCACCTTCGCTTTCGGTGCGCTCGCCGTCGCCACCTACACCACGCTGACCTACACACCCGAGACCTACTGGCTGACCAACCCCGTCATGATTCTGTTGGGCACTGTCCTATACAGCGTCAACACCCTGATCTTCCAAATCATCCTGCCCCACCGCCCCGTCCAAGAAACCGTTGCCAACGCCTACGACGCACTCAGCAACTACTTCGATGCCAAAGCCGACTTTTTCGACCCCGACGAAGCCGCATGGTTGGGCAACCGCCAAATCGACTTGGCCATGAGCAACACCGGCGTGATTACCGCCTTCAACCAATGCCGCGGCGCACTTTTCTACCGATTGCGCGGCCAACACCGCCATCCGCGTACCGCCAAAATGCTGCGCTACTACCTCAGCGCGCAAGACATGCACGAACGCATCAGCTCCGCCCACGTCGATTACAGCGAAATGGCCGAGCAGCTCAAAAACACCGACCTCATCTTCCGCATCCGCCGCCTGCTCGAAATGCAGGGTCAGGCATGCCGCAACATTGCCGCCACCCTGCGCAACAACAAACCCTACGCATACAGCAAACGCCTCGGCCGCGCCATGGAAGGCTGCCGCCAGTCCCTCGGCCATTTTGCCGAGACCCACGCCGACAATGCCAACCTCCACAATATCCGCCGCCTGCTCGACAACCTCAGCAGCGTCGATTACCAACTGCGGCAACTGCAAAACGATGCGTCCCTTGCCGAAAACGACAACACCGACACCCGCATCGCCGCCCTTGAAAACACCAAGTTCCGCAATATCGGCGAAACCGTCCTCAGCCAGCTCAATTTCGAATCCGGCGTCTTCCGTCATGCCACCCGCCTCTCCATCGTCGTGGCCGCGGCCTGCATCATCGTCGAAATCCTCCATCTCAACCTCGGCTACTGGATTCTGCTGACCGCCCTTTTCGTCTGCCAACCCAACTACACCGCCACCAAAAGCCGCGTGTACCAACGTATCGCCGGCACGATTCTCGGCGTGATTGTTGGTTCGCTCGTCCCCTACTTCACCCCGTCCGTTGAAACCAAGCTTTGGATTGTCATCGCCAGCACCACCCTGTTCTTCATGACCCGAAGCTACAAATACAGCTTCTCCACCTTCTTCATCACCATCCAAGCCCTGACCAGCCTTTCGCTTGCCGGTTTGGATGTGTACCACGCCATGCCCATCCGCATCATCGACACCATCGTCGGTTCCGTTATCGCATGGGCCGCCGCCACCTACCTCTGGCCCGATTGGCGTTACCTCACCCTCAGCCACACCGCCGCCCAAACCATCACTGCTAACGGCCGCTATCTCGATGCCATCCTCGACCAGCTGCAAAACGGCAGCCGCGATGATGTCGACTACCGCCTCACCCGCCGCCAAGCCCACGAAAGCACCGCCGCCCTCAGCAGCACCTTATCCGACATAAGCAGCAACCCGAAAAAATACCAAGACCGCCTGCAAGACGGTTTTACCCTGCTCAAAACCAGCTATGCACTGACCGGCCACATTTCCGCGCTCGGCGCATACCGCGACCAGGTTCATCACGACGGCAGCGATACCTTCGCCCCATATGCCCGCCTGACCCACCACATCGCCGAACTCCTCAAACAAATGCCGCAGACCGAACCGACCACCTTCGATGCAAGCATCGAAGCCATCCGACAGGAGTTTGCCGATTTGGAACAGACCGACAAAGAGCAGTCCCAACAAAACCAAATCCTCAAACACCAGCTCGACCTCATCATCCGCCAACTTGCGCCGTGTTATCAGGCATTGCACAGACAGTCGGATACGCAAACCGCCTAAACCGATAACACATTTCAACAAAATAAATAAGGCCGTCTGAAACCTGATTTCCAGATTTCAGACGGCCTTTATTCAGCCATCGAGATTAAAACCGATTATGCGCCGCGTTTTTCCAAAGCGGCTACGGCAGGCAACTCTTTGCCTTCCAAGAATTCGAGGAACGCGCCGCCGCCGGTGGAGATGTAGCTGATTTGGTCGGTCACGCCGAATTTGGCAATCGCCGCCAAAGTGTCGCCGCCGCCGGCAATCGAGAACGCATCGCTTTGGGCAATCGCTTCGGCCAATACTTTGGTACCGCCGGCAAATTGGTCAAACTCAAACACGCCGACCGGGCCGTTCCATACCACCGTACCGGCAGCTTTGAGCAGCTCGGCCAAAGCAGCGGCGGATTTCGGGCCGATGTCCAAAATCATGTCGTCTTCGGCAACGTCGGCAATGTCTTTCACCACAGCTTCCGCATCAGCGGCAAAGGCTTTAGCAACAACCACATCGGTCGGCAGCGGAACAGAGCCGCCTTTGGCCGCCATTTTCGCCATGATTTTTTTGGATTCTTCCACCAAATCGTGTTCGGCCAAAGATTTGCCGATGGCTTTGCCTTCTGCCAGCAAGAATGTGTTGGCAATACCGCCGCCGACGATCAGTTGATCAACTTTGTCGGCCAAAGATTCGAGGATGGTCAGTTTGGTAGACACTTTGCTGCCGGCAACGATGGCAACCATCGGATGAGCCGGTTGTTTCAGGGCTTTGCCCAAAGCGTCAAGTTCGCCCGCCATCAACACGCCGGCGCAGGCAACCGGTGCGGCTTGGGCAACGGCTTCAGTCGAAGCTTGGGCGCGGTGGGCGGTACCGAATGCGTCGTTGACGAACACGTCGCACAAAGAAGCGTAGGCTTTGCCCAGCTCCAAGTCGTTTTTCTTCTCGCCTTTGTTGATGCGCACGTTTTGCAGCATCACGACATCACCGGCGTTCAAAGTCGGTTTGTTTTCACGCCAGTCGTTCAATACTTTCACGTCTTTGCCCAACAGTTTGCCCAAATGCGCGGCAACAGGCGCCACATCGTCTTCAGGATGGAATTCGCCTTCGGTCGGACGGCCGAGGTGGGTCATCACGATCACAGACGCGCCGTTGTCCAAGCAGTATTTAATGGATGCGAGCGAAGCGCGGATACGGGTGTCGTCGCTGATGTTGCCGTCTTTGAACGGTACGTTCATATCGGCGCGGATCAGAACGGTTTTGCCTTGAACATTTTGTTCGGTCAGTTTCAAAAATGCCATGATGATTCCTTTGTGATGGTTGGAAACGGGAATGTTTGGGATTATCCGCGAATGAGGCGCGACGGTAAAGATTGGCAACGGCCGCGCTTGATGTGAATCAGCAGATAAAGCCGCAGGCCGTCTGAAACATTCGGCCAATCTTTGCAGATTTTCCGCTATACTTTGGCGATTGATTTTCATTTTACGGATTGAACCATGTTACGCCGAATTGCTTTAATGCTTGCCTTCGCGCTGCCTGCCGCCTCATGGGCACAGACGCTTTCTGAAACCCTGCCCAACGGTCTGAAAATCATCGTCAAAGAAGACCACCGCGCGCCTGTGGCCGTTTCGCAGATTTGGTACAAAATCGGCAGCGTGGATGAAAAACCGGGCAAAAGCGGCCTGAGCCACGCTTTGGAACACATGATGTTTAAAGGCACGAAAGACGTTCCCTCCGGTGAATTCAACCGCCGCGTGTCCGAGCTGGGCGGACAAAACAATGCCTATACCAACCGAAATGAAACGGTGTATTACGAAAACGTCGCCGCCGCCAACCTGCCCGAGATTCTGAAGCTCGAAGCCGACCGCATGCACAACCTCAACTTCAGCGACAAAGAATTCCTCAACGAGATGAACGTCATCCGTGAAGAACGCCGCCTGCGCACGGAAGACACAGCCGACGGCAAAATGTGGGAACAAGCCTATCTTGCCGCCTTTACCCAACCGTCCATGCGCGCCTCCGTCATCGGCTACATGAAAGATTTGCACACCCTAAAAGCCGACGACTTGCGCGCGTGGTACAAACAATATTACGCGCCCAACAATGCCGTATTGGTCATTGTCGGCGATGTCGATGCCAAACAAACGCTTCAGACGGCCGCCAAACTCTTTGGCGATATTCCGGCCAAAGCCCAGCCGCCGCGCAACAAACTCCATACCGAACCCTATTTGCGCAAGCCTGTTACGGTCAAAGCCACTTCTCCGGTTACACACCAGCCGCTGATTGCCATCAACTTCCGTGTGCCGAAACTCCAAAAACTCGATGACACGATGCCTTTCGCCCTCGACATCCTTTCCGATATTTTGGCAGGCAACGCGTCCAGCCGTTTTGATAAAAACCTCGTGCGCGGCAAGCAAACCGCATTGAACGCAGGAACGCATTACGACATCATCAGCCGTGAAATGCCGCTGTTCAGCGTCATGGCTATGCCTGCCGAAGGCGTGAAAACCGATACTCTGATTGCCCAGCTGCGCCAAGAAATCAAAGACATTGCCGACAACGGCGTTTCCGAAGAAGAATTGCAGCGCGTCAAAACCCAGGCAGCGGTCAGCGAAATCTACGCCAAAGACTCCATGTCTTCCCAAGCCTCCATGATGGGCCGCCTCGAAGCGCGCGGTTTCCAATATACCGACGAACAAGAAATCCACCGCCGCTTGCAGGCAGTCAGCGCGCAAGAAGTACAGGCCGCCGCCCAGATGTTGACCGACGATCGCATGAGCACCGTCATCATCGAGCCGCAAAAACCTGCCGCCGCGCCAAGCAAAAAAGCTGCCAAACGCCGATAAACATCAGGCCGTCTGAAAGCCCATACCCTTTCAGACGGCCTTAACAGAAAGCCACAACATGAAACCCACCCTGCTCGCCCTTGCCCTACTCCTGCCCTTAAGCGTCCAAGCCGCCACCGACATCCAGCGCTGGCGCAACCACGACGGCACCCAAATCCTCCTTGTCGAACGCCACGAAAACCCCATCATCGACCTTGAAGTCAGCTTCAAGGGCGCAGGCAGCGTCGCCAATCTGGACGGCAAAAGCCAAGTTGCCGAATTTACCGCCGCCCTTCTGACCGACGGCACCCAAGAACTGGACGAAGAAGCCTTCAATGCCGAAGCCGACAACATCGGCGCACAAATCAGCAGCGACAGCAATGCCGAAAGCGCATCCGCAGGCTTCCGCAGCCTCAGCAAAGCCGACATCCGCGACAAAGCCGCCAACTTGCTCAACCACTCGCTGACCCGTCCGCGCTTTGACGAAGCCGTTTTCCGCCGCCGTCAAATCCAATCCATTACCGGCTTGCAACAACAGGAAACCACCCCCGACTACACCGCCACGCGCGAACTGACCAAGCTCATCTATCCGAACCACCCCTACGGCAGCGGCGCAAACATAACCGTCGACAGCCTCAAACAAGTTAGTCTGGACGACATCCGCGCCTTCCACCGCACCCACTACGGCAAAGACAACGCCATCGTCGCCATCGTCGGCGACCTCAACCGCAAACAGGCAGAGCAACTGGTCGAGCTCGTCCTCAAAGACCTGCCGGTCAAAGCCACTGCAACCCACGCCATCCCTCCCGTTTCCAAACAAACCGCTCAACGCCGCGACATCCCCTTTGCCGGCACACAGGCACAAGTCCTGCTCGGCACCTCCCTCATCAAACGCCATGACCCCGACTACTACGCCCTCGTTGCCGGCAACTACATCCTCGGTGGCGGCGGTTTCGACAGCCGCCTCATGAAAGTTTTGCGCGACCAACACGGCTACACCTACGGCGTATACAGCAGCCTCGCCCCGGCGACAGAAGAAGGTACGTTTGCGGTTTCCTACTCCACCCAAAAGAAAAACACCAAAGCCTCACTGGCCGACACCCAAGCCGTCATCGAGCAGTTTATCGCCGAAGGCCCGACCGAAGCCGAGCTGAAACAGGCCAAAGCCAATATCGTCGGCGGCTTCCCCCTGCGCTATGACTCCAACGACAAACTGCTCAACTACCTGAGCCTGATCGGCCTCTACGACCTGCCCAACGACTACTTGGAAGCCTATCCCAAAGCCATCAACAGCCTGACCGTCGAACAAGTCCGCGACGCATGGCAACGCCGCATCAAATTCAAAGACCTCAACACCGTCGTTGTCGGTGCAGAATAAAACGCTTTAAAACAACAGGCCGTCTGAAAGATTTTTCAGACAGCCTGTTTTCTTAATTATTCAAATCGTTTATGTTATCGTGATACAATCACTTGTTTTTTCAATTTTTGATCGTAAAAGGAATATATTTTATGAAAACTTACAAAATATTCAAAAATCCGACAGGTCAATATGAAGCTGTCAAACAAGGTTGGTCTTGGCCTGCATTTTTCTTTGGCGGCATCTGGGCATGCGTGAAAAAAATATGGGGCTTGGGTATCGGAATCTTTGTTGTATTTATAATTTTGAATTTAATCGCCGGTGACAATCAGGCCATGGGAAGCCTTGTCAGCGCACTTGGCTTCGGTGTAGGCATTGTACTTGGCTTACAAGGCAACAAATTGCGTGAAGGAAATCTGAGAAAACGTGGCTATCAAGAAGCGCCTAAAGTCATTCAGGCCAGCAATCCTGAAGCTGCTGTTGCACAATACATTTCTGAATACGAAAAATAAATCGGATTCTTAAAATGAAAAGGCCGTCTGAAACCCAAATCTCAGGTTTCAGACGGCCTTTTTTAACCGGTCAATTACTTATTCAACCGTTACTGATTTAGCCAAGTTGCGCGGTTTGTCCACATCTGTACCGCGTGCAAGGGCGGCGTGGTAAGACAGGAGTTGCACGGGGATGGTGTGCACAATCGGCGAGAGTACGCCGACGTGGCGTGGGGCGCGGATAACGTGCACGCCTTCGGTGGCGTTGAAGTTGCTGTCGAGGTCGGCGAAGACGAAGAGTTCGCCGCCGCGTGCGCCGACTTCCTGCATATTGGCTTTCACTTTGTCCAACAGGCTGTCGTTCGGGGCAATCACGACAACAGGCATGTTCTCGTCCACCAAGGCCAACGGACCGTGTTTCAGCTCACCCGCAGGATAAGCTTCGGCGTGGATATAGGTAATCTCTTTCAGCTTCAATGCGCCTTCAAGGGCGATTGGGAAGTGGATACCGCGACCCAAGAAGAGTGCGCTGGTTTTCTTGGCAAATTTTTGCGCCCAAGCGGCGATTTGTGGCTCAAGGTTGAGAACGTGCTGAATGCTGCCCGGCAGTTGACGCAATTCTTCAACGTATTCACGCGCCTGTTCATCGGAAACCAGACCACGTTGTTTGCCCAAGGTAACGGCCAAGCCGAACAGGACAACCAGTTGGGTCGTGAATGCTTTGGTAGAGGCAACGCCGATTTCTGCGCCGGCGCGTGTGTACAGTACCAATTCGCTTTCACGCGGCAGGGCGGATTCCATCACGTTACAAATAGACAGGCTGTGTTTGTGTCCCAAGGATTGCGCGTATTTTAGGGCTTCCATGGTGTCCAAAGTTTCGCCGGATTGGGAAATGGTGATGACCAATTGTTTCGGATCGGCAATCACGTCGCGGTAGCGGTATTCGCTGGCGATTTCCACGTCGGTCGGCACTTTGGCGATGGATTCGAACCAGTATTTGGCGGTCAGCGCGGCATAGTAGGACGTACCGCAAGCAAGAATTTTGATGCTGTGGATATCGTCGAACACTTCGCGGGCGTTGGCGCCGAAGTTTTCAGGTTCGAAGCCGCCATCAAGGAAGACTTCGGCGGTATCGGCGATGGCGCGGGGTTGCTCGTGGATTTCTTTTTGCATGAAGTGGCTGTATGGGCCCAACTCCAAAGAAGCCAGAGACAATTCGGATACTTTAACCGCGCGTTCGGTTTGCGCACCGGTTTTATCGAGCAATTTTTCGATACCGTTTGCGTTCAACAGGGCGATGTCGCCGTCTTCCAAGTAAGCGATGCGGCGGGTAAAGGCGATCACGGCGGATACGTCGGAAGCGATAAAGGTTTCTTGGTCGCCCAAGGCTACCAACAGCGGGCAGCCCATGCGCGCAACAACCATTTGTTCAGGGTTGTCTTGTGCGATAACGGCAATGGCGTATGCACCATGGAAACGGGCAGTCGCAGCTTGGACGGCTTCAAACAGTTTGCCGCCGTTTTGTGTGTATTCGTGGTTGACGCTGTGGGCGATGACTTCAGTATCGGTTTGCGATTCGAAGGTGTAACCCAACGCTTTCAGGCGTTCACGTTCGGCTTCAAAGTTTTCGATGATGCCGTTGTGGACAACCGCGATCATGCCGCCGGAAATATGAGGGTGGGCATTAGGCTCGGTTACACCGCCGTGGGTTGCCCAACGGGTGTGGCCGATGCCGATATGGCCGAACACGCCTTTTTCGCGTGCCGCATCTTCCATCAGCTGCACGCGGCCGACACGGCGGACGCGTTTGATTTTGCCGTCCATGTTGACGGCGATACCCGACGAATCGTAGCCTCGGTATTCAAGGCGTTTGAGACCGTCGGTCAGAAAATCGACTACATTGTGATTGGCGCGAATAGCACCTACGATACCGCACATATTAAGTTCCTTAGTATCAAAAGTTTGAGAAAATGACTGCTGCTCCGGCTCCCGAAAGCGGCAGTCGGAAAACGCCGTTTTATATTCATTGAAATGGCAAATCTAGGTTTCAGACGGCCTTTTATGTTTCTCAAGGCCGTCTGAAAACAAATAAAAGACCGGCCTTACTTCTTATCGCCTTTTTCCGGACGCACCCAGCCTTCGATGACGGTTTGGCGCGAACGGGCGAGAACGAGTTTGCCGTCTTCGCAGTTGCGGGTAATCGCGCTGCCCGCGCCTGTCGTCACTTTGTTGCCGAGGGTAACGGGGGCAACCAGTACGCAGTTTGAACCGATGCGCACTTCGTCGCCAATGACGGTTTTGTGTTTGTTCACGCCGTCGTAGTTAGCAATAATCGTGCCGGCGCCGAAGTTGGTTTTGCTGCCGATCTCGGCATCACCGATGTAGGTGAGGTGGTTGGCTTTGGTACCATTGCCGATGGAGGCATTTTTGACTTCGACGAAGTTGCCGATGTGTACGTCGTCGGCCAGTTTGGCTTGCGGACGCAAACGGGCGTATGGGCCGATTTGGTTGTTTTCGCCCACTTCGCAACCTTCAAAATGGGAGAATGGCGCGATTTTGGTGTTGGCACCGATTTTGGCGTTTTTGATCACGCAGTTGGCACCGATTTCGACGTTGTCGCCGAGTTCGACTTCGCCTTCGATGACGACGTTGACGTCAATCACGACATCTTGTCCGTGTTTCAGACGGCCCCGTAAATCAAAACGTGCTGGATCGCGCAGGGTGACGCCTGCTTTGAGCAATTCTTGCGCCTGTTCGGTTTGGAAAATACGCTCGAGTTCGGCCAGTTGGAGTTTGTTGTTCACGCCGGCGGCCAGATGGGAGGCGCGGACTTGGACGGGATGAACTTTAATACCGTCGGCAACGGCTTTGGCGATGAGGTCGGTCAGGTAGTATTCGCCTTGGGCATTGTTGCTGGAAAGGCTGTTCAACCAAGTTTCGAGTTTGGCGTTGGGCAAAACCAAAATGCCGGTATTGATTTCTTTTACGGCTTTTTGGGCGGCATCAGCATCTTTTTCTTCGACAATGGCGGTTACGCTGCCGTTGCTGTCGCGGATGATACGGCCCAAACCTGTCGGATCGTTAGGCACGTCGGTCAACAGGCCGACTTCGCTGCCTGCGGCTTCGAGCAGGGTTTCGAGGGTGGCTGCGTCAATCAGGGGAACGTCGCCGTACAACACCAGCGTGCGGCCTTCGGCAGACAGGTGCGGCAGGGCGGTTTTGACGGCGTGGCCGGTACCGAGCTGTTCGGTTTGTTCAACCCAAACGACATCGCGTTTGACGGTGTCCAAGACTTGCTCTTTGCCGTGGCCGATGACGACGCAGATGTTTTGGGGATTCAGGGAGGCAGCGGTGTCGATAACGCGCTCAACCATGGGAAGGCCGCCGATGCGGTGCAGCACTTTGGGCATTTTGGAGTACATGCGCGTGCCTTTGCCGGCGGCGAGGATGACGATATTTAAAGCTGTCTGAGCCATGATACGGTTTCCGTTGTCGTTGTTTGAGGCCGTCTGAAAAGTGGGGCAACAAGTGTTGGTTATTTTTCACTCCGTTTCAGACGGCCTTGGGGATATTGTTATTCGGTTGCTGGCTGTTGGTTGGCAAATTGCGGTTTTTGCCAATGTTGGCCGCGTTCGCCGTGTTCAGCATGATCCGCTTGATTGGATTGGACGGCGCGGCGCTCTGGGCGGAACTGGTTGTAATTCATGTTTTTAGAATAAGTACCGTCCTGATAAACGATAGGTGTGCCGGTAGCATATTTTTGGCGTACGGCGGTACGGCCGGATTCATTGGTGTAGGTTTCCCAAGAGCAACCGGCCAAAACGGCGGCGGCGGTCAGGATTAAAGCGAGTTTACGCATGATGTTGTCCTTGTTTTTAAATGTAGGCAATACCGTGTATTGTACTTGTTTTTTCAAAACTTCACGGCAGTTTTGTGCAAAATTCAAGCAAGCCCTGCATATCTTTCGCTATGCCGTCGGCAAATGGCAACGGATGGGCTTTTTCGCCGTACCAAACGGTCTTCATGCCCAAGGCTTTGGCTTGGTGCAGATTGTCGGCGCTGTCGTCCACCATAATGCACTGTTCGGGTTTGATGCCCAACAGGCGGCAGACGTTGAGATAGGCCTGCGGATTGGGTTTGTAGAGCAGGCCGAAGTCGTCCGTGCCGAACAAGCCGTCAAAATGCGCTTCCAAGCCCAAGGCTTCAACCAATGCGCGGACATAAAACGAAGGCCCGTTGGAAAATACGGCTTTTCGCCCTTTCAGACGGCCTAAAACGTCATCAGTTCCATCCATACCCTCCACCTTTGCCAAAATTTGCTTAAGGGGGTGACTTTCACGCAAAAATTCATCGATATCGACTTCGGGATGGTGGATTTGCAAACCGGCAAGCGTCGCGCCGTATCGGTGCCAATAATCTTGGCGCAGGTGGGAGGCGGCTTCTTCGGAAAGCTTCAGACGGCCTGCCATGTATTCGGTCATGGCGCGGTTGATGATGTAGAAAATGCCGGCTTCGGCATTGTGCAAAGTATTGTCGAGGTCAAACAGCCAAACGGGGGAATAATTCATATCGTGCCTTGATATGCAGATTTTGTTATGATATTTCGTATTTTACCCGTACAAAGGAAAGAGAATGAAACTGAAATTGTCCGCCTTGGCCCTGTTGCTGGCTTCGGCAAACCTGTACGCCCAAACCGAAGTGCGTCTGGCCGTGCACAAATCCTTCAGCCTACCCCAATCTGTCATCGCGCAATTTGAAAAAGCCAACGATGCCAAAGTGTCCGTCATCAAGGCAGGCAGCGGCAACGAAATGCTCAACAAGCTGATTTTGAGCAAAGCCAACCCGATTGCCGATGCGGTTTACGGTTTGGACAACGCCAACATCGGCAAAGCCAAAGCCGCCGGCATCCTCGCCGCCAGCCAACCCAAATCCGCGCCTGTGACCGCTTCCCTGCCCGATGCGCTGGCCGTCGATTACGCCTATGTCGCCATCAACTACGACAAAAAATGGTTTGAACAGAAAAAACTGCCCCTGCCGCAAACCCTGCAAGACCTGACCAAACCGGAATATAAAAACCTTCTGGTAACCCCGTCTCCCGCCACATCTTCGCCCGGCCTCTCCTTCCTCTTGGCCAACATCGGCGGCATGGGTGAAGAAGGCGCATTCAAATGGTGGGCCCAAATGCGCCAAAACGGCGTGAAAGTCGCCAAAGGCTGGAGCGAAGCCTACTACACCGACTTTACCCAAAACGGCGGTGCCTATCCCCTCGTGGTCAGCTATGCCACCAGCCCGGCGGCCGAAGTCCACTACTCCAAAGGCAAATACAGCACCCCACCCACCGGCAACCTCTTCCTCAAAGGCGGCACATTCCGCCAAGTTGAAGGCGCGGCCGTTTTGAAAGGCGCAAAACAACCCGAGCTGGCGGCCAAACTGGTGAGCTGGCTGCAAAGCGGCGAAGTGCAAAAAGCCCTGCCTGCCGAAATGTGGGTCTATCCGGCTGCCAAAAACACGCCGCTGCCCAAAGTATTCGAGTTTGCCCAAACCCCAAAACACAGCGATTCCCCCAATCGCGCCGACATCAACACCAAACAAAAACAATGGGTGAGCCGTTGGAGCAAAACTGTTTTACGTTAAACCGAAAAACTTAAAAACACATCAAGGCCGTCTGAAAAAACAAATCATTAGTTTTTCAGACGGCCTTGTTTTACAATAACCTTTTAAACAACTTCACACGCACACACAATTATGAATTTCGATCTTCAAGTCCTCTCCTCCTTCTCCGGCTGGGAACAACTCGCCCAAACCGGCATGTCTTTCGGCATGAACCTGCTGGCCGCCTTGGCCATCTTCTTTATCGGCCGCTGGATCGCCACGCGCTTAGTAACACTGATGAAAGCTGCGCTGACACGCGCCAAAGTCGATAAAACACTGGTCAGCTTCCTCGGCAACGTCGCCAACATCGGCCTGCTGATCCTCGTCATCATCGCCGCACTGGGCAAACTCGGCATCCCGACCACTTCCGTTACCGCCTTGATCGGCGGCGCAGGCTTGGCCGTGGCTTTGTCTTTGAAAGACCAACTGTCCAACTTCGCCGCCGGCGCGCTGATTATCCTGTTCCGCCCATTTAAAGTCGGCGACTTTATCCGTGTCAACGGTTTTGAAGGTATCGTCCGCGAAATCAAAATGGTGCAGACCTCTTTGAGTACGCCGGACAACGAAGAAGTCGTCCTGCCCAACAGCGTGGTCATGACCAACAGCATCACCAACCGCTCCTCCCTGCCCCTGTGCCGCGCCCAAGTCGTTGTCGGCGTCGACTACGCCTGCGACTTGAAAGCCGCCAAAGCCGCCGTATTGAGAGCGGCAACCGAGCATCCATTGTGTGTTCAAACCGAAGAACGACCTGCCGTCGTATACATTACCAACCTTGGCGACAGCGCCATCGAAATTACCCTTTGGGCGTGGACACAAGAAGAAAATCTTGGCCCGTTCCGATTCGCCCTGAACGAGCAAGTGGTTGAAAACCTGCGTGCCGCCAACATCAACATCCCATTCCCACAATGTGATGTCCACCTCATTCAGCCGAAAGCCTGATTTCAGCTTTCAGGCCGTCTGAAACCCGGCGGGTCAAACGCCCGCCCCATTCCACCCTTTTCCATAAGGAGCCGCCATGTCCCATCTGCAAACCATCGCCGAACACCTGACCAGCCGCCGTCAAACCGTTACCTGCGCCGAGTCCTGCACCGGCGGCCTGCTTGCAGGTGCGCTGACTTCCATTCCCGGCAGCTCGCAGTGGTTTCATCAAAGCTTCGTCACATACAGCAACCAAGCCAAACAAGACCGCCTCGGCGTCATGCCCGATACTTTGCTGAAACACGGAGCGGTCAGCCGCGAGACCGTCTATGAAATGGCACGCGGCGCAAAGGCCGTCGCGCAAGCCGATTACGCCTTGAGTATTTCAGGCATCGCCGGCCCAAGCGGCGGCAGCGCGGCCAAACCGGTCGGCACAGTCTGGTTCGGCCTGACCACGCCCGAAGGCTCGTTTGAGCAAACCGCGCTTTTCACAGGCGACCGCGAAGCAGTAAGGGCGCAAGCCGTCGAATACGCATTGGCTTTCTTGGCAGAACATTTGGTTTGATAGAAAAAACTCAGGCCGTCTGAAATCTGGAAATCAGGTTTCAGACGGCCTTTTTATCTATTCAAACCATCGGCGGATTTATACGCCCAAAAGCTCTTTGCCGAGGAAGCTGCCTTTTTCGACACCCGGCAGGACGAAGAAATAGCCGCCGCCAAACGGGCTGATGTATTCCTCCAGCGGCTCGCCGTTGAGCAGGTTTTGCACGAAGATGAAGCCGTCGGCAAGGTTGGCCTGATAGCAGATGAACACCAAGCCGACATCGAGCTGGCCGTTGGCGGCGAGGCCGCGCGAGTAGTTGAAGGCGCGGCGGTAGAGCAGGTGTTTTTTCATAAACTCCGGATCGCGCGGATTGGCAAGGCGCATATGGCTGTCTTTGGGCGTGATTTTGCCGTCGGGGTCTTTGGCAAAATCGGCGGTGTCGCCCTCTTTTTTACCGTCCATGGGCGCGCCGCTGTATTTGCGCCGGCCGAAAATATCGGTTTGTTCCTGCATCGGGGTGCGGTCCCAAAACTCGACAAAGTGGCGGATGAGGCGGACGGCCTGATAGCTGCCGTTTTTCGCCCATGCCGGTTCGTCCAAGCTGTTGGCGGCAACGCCCGTCCACAGGACTTGATCGGCGACTTTGGGATCTTCGACTTTGGGATTGCCGGAGCCGTCGCGGAAACCTAAAAGGTTGCGCGCGGCAATGGCGCCGGGTTCGGCTTTAGGGAGCCAACCGTCTATGCTCCAACGGATCACGGCAAACTGGGCGGTGTTTTTGATGATGTCGCGCAGGGCGGCTTGGCAGGTTTCGGGGGAAAACGCGCAAATTTGCAGGCTGAGGTCGCCGTCGCACCAAGATTTTTGGAGTTTGTCGTTAGGAAAGTCGCGCATTTCCTGCAGGTGTTTCGGCTTTTTGTCTTTGAGGCCGAAGCGATCGTCAAAGAGGCTGCTGCCGACGCCGACGGTAACCGTCAATCCGTCGGGGCGGAATTGTTTGCCGAGGATGCCGCTGCCCGCAGGCGGGAGCTTGTCGTCGCCGTCTTGGTATTCGCCGCCTTGGGTAAGGAATTCGATGCGGGCGGTCAGGGTGCGGAACAGGTTTTCAAGTTGTTTGGCGTCTTTGGCGGTAACGTCAAAGGCACACATGATGCCGAAGAGCTGGTGTGGCGTGACGATGCCTGCCTGATGCTCGCCGTAACACGGATAGGCCAGCTCGGAATGTTGGTTGTTTTGGGTATCGGCGGCGGCTTCGCCTTGTTTTTTACCGGCAAAATAACCGGCAACGCCGATAGCGCCGGCGGCAAGGGCAGTTTTGAAAAGGGTTCGTTTTTCGGGTTGTGCCGGTTGTTTGTTTTGGCTCATGGTCTGCTCCTTGGCAGGGAACGGAAAGATTGCAATCGTGTGAAGTAAGGTTGGTTTTCAAGCATATTTTGTGTGGGAGACAATAAGATTCAGACGGCCTTTCAATATCCAAAGGCCGCCTGAAAACGCGTTATCTTATTTCAAACCCAAAATGCCGCGCAGTTTGGCCAAATCTTCTGCCAAGGCATTAATCGGCGCCTGCAGGGCTTTGCGGTCTTCTTCGCTCAATTTGTCGTACAGCTCGAAACCGTTCGGGGTTTTGTATTTCGCCAAAATGTCTTCAACCTGTTTGAAGTTGGCATCGGTTTTTTCCAACAACGCTTTGTCTTTGGCTTCGATCAGCGGACGGAACAAATCAACGATTTTTTTGGAGCCTTCCACATTAGCTTGGAAGTCGCTCAAGTCGGTATGGCTGTAACGGTCTTCTTCGCCGCTGATTTTGCTGCCGGCCACTTCTTCAATCAGTTCGGACGCGCCGCCGACCACCTTACCCGGAGGAAACGCCAATGCGTCGATTTCTTTTTGCAGTGCTTCGACATCGGTCATCAGTTTCGCTGCAATTTCCTTCACGCCGGATACGTCTTTTTCTACCCAAAGGGCGTGTTCGATACGGTGGAACCCAGTAAACCCGGCATCTTTCGCGCCGTCTTTGAAGTCGTCTTCACGCGCATCGATGACGGGGTCGAGTTCGCTGAAAAGCTCGGCAATCGGTTCGATGCGTTCGTAATGGACGCGGGTGGCGGCAAACAGGGATTTGGCCTTTTCAATGTCGCCGGCTTTAACGGCTTCGGTAAAGGTTTTGGTTTTCGCCACCAGCTCTTTAACCTCGCCTTGAACGTAAGCTTTATAGTCGGCCAAAGGTTGCGCCAGTTTTTCCAAATCGGCTTCGTTGGCAGTGTCTTTGAAGCCGCTGTCGGTAACAATCAGCTTACCGCGCGGATTGGTCAACAGGCCGCAAGTCATTTCGTATTCGCCCGGCAGTAGGGTAACGGTCATTTTGTCGGATAAACCCGGGGCGATGTTTTCACGCTCGTCCACCACCATCACGCCTTTCAGGATTTCCCATTCCAGCTTGCGGCCGCTGTCGTTTTTGATGTTGAACACGACTTGGCCGCTGGGGACGGTCAATTCCATCGGTTCGCAGGCAGTATCGTTCACACCGATATTGACCGAACCGTCGGCATTGGCGGCAGCGGATGCACCTGAAGCGGCAGGCGCGGCTTTTTCGGCTTCAGGCGGCTGACACGCAGTCAAACCCAGAGCCAGCATTACAGACAAAGCAGTCAGATTGAATTTTTTCATTTTACTTCCTTCTTATTTAGTTAATTTAGTTAACGTTTTTGCCGGCGCGCTGCCGCGCAAAAACCAAATCATGACGGGAACCAGATACAGCAGCCAAATCAGGACTTCGCCTTCGGTTGGGTGGTCGGTATAGCCGAAGAAACCGCCGAGCAGCACGCCTAAAGGGCTGTCTTCATGCAAATATTTCGATGTGTCGAAAGCAATATCCTGCATCACATTCCATACGCCGGCCTCATGCAGCGCGCGAAACGAACCGGCCAGCAGACCGGCCGCCACCACAATCAGAAACGCGCCCGTCCAACGGAAAAACTTCGCCAAGTTCAGGCGCATACCGCCCTGATAAATCAGCGTACCGATGACAACTGCCACCAACAGCCCCAACACCGCGCCTATCGGCATAGACCACGTCGGGCTTTGCTGGAACACGGCCAGCAAGAAAAACACGCTCTCCAAACCTTCGCGCGCCACGGCCAAAAACGCCATGCCGACCAAGGCCCAACCCTGGCCGCTGCCGCGGTTCAAGGCCGACTGAACAGAATCCTGAAGATGCTGTTTCATCGAACGCGCGGCCTTTTTCATCCACAAAATCATGTACGTCAGCATGGCCACGGCCACCAGGCCGATGACGCCGACCACTAATTCCTGTTCCTTCTGCGGAATCTCGCCCGTTGCCGAATGGATGCCGTAACCGATGCCCAAACACATGACCGAAGCCAAAAACACGCCCAGCCAAACCTTCGGCATCAGCTCGCTGTGTCCCGACTGTTTCAAAAAACTGGCAACAATACCGACGATCAGGGCGGCTTCGATGCCCTCGCGCAGCATAATCAATAAAGCAATCAGCATAAAAAACTCTAAAGTGAAACGTTCATTTATTAACGCATTTATAACGCTTTATGTTTAATAACGCAAATTATTTTCATTTTTTAATAACCCCATATTTCTTAAGATTTTTTAAAAGAAGAT
The DNA here is from genome assembly GCF_051962805.1 of Neisseria sp. P0008.S002. Classification (NCBI taxonomy): domain Bacteria; kingdom Pseudomonadati; phylum Pseudomonadota; class Betaproteobacteria; order Neisseriales; family Neisseriaceae; genus Neisseria; species Neisseria sp. P0008.S002. The sequence goes on from NZ_JBQCUY010000006.1 coordinate 23,212, forward strand.
AACGGACGTAATCAATAAAAATTAAAAGGCCGTCTGAATTTTATTTTTTCAGACGGCCTTAAAAACAGTAACTAATTGTAAATAAATAATAAAAAAGTTCCATAGTATAAATTTCCCTATCAGTGATATTTTCAAAATTTATCAAATTTAAAAGGTTGATTTACAACAAAAATTAAAACCGCCTTATCTTTTATAGTTGGCATTTTGCTGGTGCAATCAGCAATCCATTACATAACAAACGCATAACAAAGGAACCCTCCTATGCCACGTTTAAAACTCCACCAAATCGCTTTGGCTTTGGCCGTTTCTGCCGCGCTGACCGCCTGCGGCGAGAAAACGGCTCAAACAACCGAAACCCCTCAAGCGGCTTCTGCCGCGAGCGCTGCCGATGCTGCCGCAAGCACCACCGCCGTTTCGGCCCCTCAAAATTCCGCCGATATTTCTGCCGAAGATAAAGCCCTGTTGGAACGCGCGCAAGCTACGTTCAAACCTTTGCCTGACTTAGCCGAAATGCAAAAAGTCCGTCCGTTTACCGAAGAACAGGTCAAACTCGGCCAACAACTTTGGTACGAAAACCGCCTGTCCAAAGGCAACACCGTCAGCTGTAACTCTTGCCACAACTTGGCAACTGCCGGCGTAGACAACATGCCGACCAGCGCGGGCCACAAAAGCCAATTCGGCGGCCGTAACTCCCCAACTGCCCTGAATGCCGCCTTGTTGGGCAGCCAATTCTGGGACGGCCGTGCAGCCGATGTGGAAGAACAAGCCGGCGGCCCATTGCTCAACCCGGTTGAAATGGCCAACGTTACCGAAGCCGATGCCGCCGCCAAAATCGCCGGTATCCCTGAATACCAAGAAAAATTCAAAGCCGCATTCCCTGAAGACGGTGCGGTTTCCTTAAAAAACATCACCACCGCATTGGGCGCGTTTGAACGTACCCTGCTGACCCCGACCCGTTGGGACGACTACCTGAAAGGCAACGTATCGGCCCTGAACGAACAAGAACGCAAAGGCGTACGCGCATTTATGGACAACGGCTGTATCGCTTGTCACAACGGCGTCAACTTGGGCGGTACCATGTTCCAAAAATTCGGCTTGGTGGACGGTCCTTACTGGAAACACATCGACGATCCTAAACACGACAAAGGCCGTGCGGACGTAACCAAAAAAGCCGAAGACGAATTCTTCTTCCGCGTTCCCGGCTTGAGAAACGTCGAACGCACCTACCCATACTTCCACAACGGCAGCGTTTGGGAACTGGATAAAGCCGTCAACATCATGGCAAAAGCGCAATTGGGTAAAACCTTGGCTCCGGAAGACACTGAAAACATCGTTGCCTTCTTGAAAGCCCTCTCCGGCAATGTTCCAGAGTCTGCCCGAACCATGCCTGAGCTGCCCGTCTCCCACGATGTCAAATCCCAACCTGACAACAAATAAGGGTTAGCATAAAACAAAGGCCGTCTGAAAATCCGTTTCAGACGGCCTTTTTGCTACCGGCCATATGGGCGGCTTTGTTTCACGATTGCGCACAATATGGTAATCTTGAGCCGATTTTCACCATACATCCGAAAGGAACATCATGAGCCTGATTATTGAAGACTTGCAAGAAGGCCACGGCAAAGAAGCCGTCAAAGGCAAAGAAATCACCGTACATTACACCGGCTGGTTGGAAGACGGTACCAAATTCGACTCCAGCCTCGACCGCCGTCAACCGCTGACCATCACTCTGGGCGTCGGCCAAGTGATTAAAGGTTGGGACGAAGGCTTCGGCGGCATGAAAGAAGGCGGCAAACGCAAGCTGACCATTCCTTCCGAAATGGGCTACGGCGCACACGGTGCCGGCGGTGTGATTCCTCCGCACGCAACTTTGATTTTTGAAGTCGAGCTGCTGAAAGTGTACGAATAAGCATTTGACGCTCCCAAAGACCGAGGCCGTCTGAAACCCGAAGTTTGGTTTTTCAGACGGCCTGTTTTATCAAGATTCGGTATAATGCCCTCTTTTACAAGCAAACCATTTCCCAAGGAACCCCCATGCTTTTACCCGAACAAGTCAAAACCCTGATTGAAGGCGTTACCCCTTGCGAACACGTCGAAGTCGAAGGCGACGGCCATCACTTCTTCGCCGTCATCGTTTCCTCCTCATTTGAAGGCAAAGCCCGCCTCGCCCGCCACCGCCTGATTAAAGATGGCCTCAAGCCACAACTCGAAAGCAACGAATTGCACGCACTGTCGATTTCCGTTGCCGCCACTCCGGCCGAATGGGCTGCCAAACAGGCTTAATTTGGAATCAAACAAAAGGCCGTCTGAAAACTTTTCAGACGGCCTTTTTCATACATATTAAACAGCGCAGGCAATCAATACAAACGCCAAACCGCATTCGAAAATACGCAATCGCGGTGTAAACCCTACCGCCACAACCGCCAAACTAGCCCTGCCGTTTCGGGAAAAACTGCACCACATTCTCCCCTTGAGGCAACACCAATTTCTTCACGGCATGGCCGTACACGGTTTCAAGCGTGATGTTCAGACGGCCTTCGTTGGCAAAAATCTTATCCACACATTCCTTTGCCGCTTGCGGACTGCTGAACTTCAATGCATTCCACAATCCCAAGGTTTCCATGTCCTGCCAAAACGTCCCGGCTTTTTTATAGCTCAACTCAAGCTTGGCCGTGTCGGTTACCGGATCGTAAAAGCCGTTGTCGGCGAGCATATCGCCCAAGTCGTGCATATCAATCAGCGTGGGCGCTTCGCATTCGATGCCTTCATGGTTCAGACGGCCTGTCAGCTCGCTCAGGCTGTCGCGGCCAAAGTGCGTGAAAAACAATAATCCGTCGGTTTTCAAAGCAGCGGCCCAGTTTTTCAATACCGGCAAAATATCGTCGGCGCGGCTGAGGCTGAGGTTGGCCCACAACATATCGGCGGCAGCTTCAGGCAGCGGCGCGGTCAGGGCTTGGCAATGCTGCGGAATGGTTTTGCCGGTCAGCTTCTGCCAGAAACCGCCTTTGCGCGCGGCGGCGGCGGTTTTCAAAAAGTCGGCATTCGGATCGTATTCTTCAAACACGGCGTCGGGATAACGCGCGGCCAGCAGGCTGCGGCTGATGTCGGCATCGGCACCAATCAGCATGATACGTTTGGGTGCATTGCGGACCAGCTGCAGGCGCTCGTCGGTGTCTTGGGCGAGATGGCGGTGAATTTGCCAGCGTTTGTCTTGTTCGGTCATGGTGGGTCGTGTCAGCGGGCTTTGCCCGACAATATTCTGTTTTTATGGTTGAAGGCTGTTTCAGACGGCCTTTTCGACAAAATTGCGGTAGGTTTCGGCAAATTCGTCGGCATGGCTTAAAAAGGGCGCGTGTGCGGCTTTGTCGATAAGGACCAGCTCGCTGTTGCTCAAATGGCGGTGTAAATATTCGCCCATGCGCGGCGGCGTAATGGCGTCTTTCTGTCCAAACACCAGCAATGACGACGTTTGAATAAGCGGCAACAGCGGACGCGCGTCGGCATGGTTGACCGCTTCAAGCGCGGCCTGTAAGGCGGAAGGCGTGCCGCAGCTCGCCAAATCGGGCAGTACCCGGTTTAAGATTTCGCCGGAATGCGGCGTGTGCAACAGTTGCAGTTGTAGAAACTGTTTAATATGTTTGGCATAATCCTGCTGGAATGCGCCGACCATCTTGCCCAAGGCAGGTTGCGCCAAGCCTTCGGGATAATCCGTGTCGGCAGTCAATCGGGCAAAACTTGCCGTCAGGCAGAGCGATTTGATTTTGTCGGGATAAAGCGCGGTCAGATACAGAGCAACCAGTCCGCCCAGCGACCAGCCGAGAATGTGTGCCGGCGTGTCGATTTGTCCGGCAAAGGTTTCGGCAACGGCGGCAATATCAAACGGCTCGGTAAAAGGCGCATCGCCGTGTCCGGGCAAATCAAGCGCGCGGACGTCCCAATCGGCAGGCAAGCGCGGTATCAAATCGTCGAATACATGGCGGTTCGCCGCCCAACCGTGTATCAGATAAACTTTTTTGGCGGAGTGTGGCATGAATGTTCTTTCTTGGTGGCGCAGTTTGAAACAGCTCAATGCGCGACGTTGCGTATTATGCCACGATTCCGTTTCAGACGGCCTTTGCCGAGGCTGCGCAAACGATTTGACGGAATATTTTATCGACGCGGCACAAAGCTGCCCTTTGTGTTTCCGCCATATCGCGGGCGGGACAGTGTGCGGCAGTTGTCAGAAAAAGCCGCCCGCATTTGATAGAATGTGGGCCTCGCTGTATTACGAACCGCCCGTCAGCAGCATGATACGCGAGCTGAAACACTTGGCTGATTTGGGCATGAGCCGACCATTGGCGGATTTAATGTGCCAAAACGCACCGGACTGGCTGGCAACGGAACACTTCGATTTCGTCCTGCCCATGCCTTTGAGCAAAGAGCGGCGGCTCAAGCGCGGATTCAACCAAAGCGAGGCGTTGACGGATATTTTGGCAAAACGCTACGGCTGGACGCTGCTGCCGCGCCACGCGGTTTTCAGACGGCATGGCGAGCCGCAAAGTACGCTGAAAAGCGACGAACGTCGGCGAAATATCAAGAATGCATTTAAAATCAAAGCCGAATTGCCGAAGGCGTGTAATATTCTGTTAATTGATGATGTCTTCACCACCGGCTCGACTTTAAACGAATTGGCGAAAACGCTGAAAAAATCAGGCGCAGGCCGGATTTGTTGTTGGTCTTTGGCACGGCCGCCAATGAAAAAATAGCTTAAAGTTTTTGACACCCATGGAACATTTCGGCATTATGCCACTCTATAAGTGATTGATTTATATGTTTACCATAGTTTTGTACCAACCCGAAATCCCGCCCAATACGGGCAATATCATCCGCCTGTGCGCCAATACCGGTGCCGATTTGCACTTGGTCAAGCCGCTTGGGTTTCCGCTGGATTCGTCCAAAATGAAACGCGCGGGTTTGGATTATCACGAGTTTGCCAAACTGACGGTACATGAGAATTTCGAAGACTGCCTCAAGGCCCTTGAAGGCCGCCGTATTTTCGCGCTGACCACCAAAGGCTCTACCCGCCCCGACGAAGTTTCCTTCCGCGAAGGCGACGTATTGCTGTTTGGTCCCGAAACGCGCGGCCTGCCTGCCGAAGTTCTCGACAGCCTGCCTGCCGGACAAAAAATCCGCCTGCCGATGATGCCCGGCAGCAGGAGCATGAATCTTTCCAATACTGTCGCCGTGATTTTATTTGAAGCATGGCGGCAAAACGGTTTTGCCGGCGGCGTATAACAGGCCGTCTGAAACCGCTGCGTTATCAACTCAAGAACGGAACCCGTTTTGACTTTTACCAAAAAAACCCTCCTTTCCTTAGCCGCCGCCACCATCGGCGTCCTTTCCATCAATGCCGCCGTCGCCGACAGCGTGGTCCGAGTCGAAAAACTGCATCCTTCTGCCAACCGCAGTTACAAAGTTGCCGGCAAACGCTACACGCCGCTGACCCAAGTTTCTTCTTTCAGCCAAACCGGCAAAGCCTCATGGTACGGCAACCAATTCCACGGCCGTAAAACTTCCAGCGGCGAGCGTTACAATATGAACGCCCTCTCCGCCGCCCACAAAACCCTCCCTATTCCCAGCTACGCACGCGTGACCAATATGCAAAACGGCAAAAGCGTCATCGTCCGTGTCAACGACCGCGGCCCTTTCCACGGCAACCGCGTCATCGATGTTTCCAAAGCCGCCGCCCAACAATTGGGTTTCATCAACCAAGGCACGGCCAACGTCAAAGTTGAGCAGATCATCCCCGGCCAAACCGCCGCTCAAACCATTATTTCCCCAAACAACAAAGAATTTTTTGTTGATTTGAAATCCTTCGGTACCCAACGCGAAGCACAGGCTTATTTGAACCAAGCCGCACAAAGCCTGCCATCCGACAGCAAAATCATGCTTGAAAAACGCAACTACGAATACGTTGTCAAAATGGGTCCGTTCAGCAGCCAAGAACGTGCCGCCGAAGCAGGCGAACGCGCCCGTCATCTGAATCTGGCATCCGCCATCTGATTTCGTCCGCGTTACCGCTGAAGTTTGATACAATACAAGGCCGTCTGAAACCCAATTGCAAGGTTTCAGACGGCCTTTTTTAATCACAGGGGAACACCATGATCAGCAGGCTCACAGGCAAATTGATTGAGAAAAATCCGCCGCAGGTCGTTATCGATGTCAACGGCGTCGGTTATGAAGCCGACGTTTCCATGCAGACTTTCTACAACCTGCCCTCCGTTGGCGAAACCGTCCATCTCTACACCCAGCTTGTCGTCCGCGAAGACGCACATTTGCTGTTTGGTTTCGCCTCAGCCGAGGAACGCGCCACCTTCCGCCAACTGGTCAAAGTCAGCGGCATCGGTGCTAAAACCGCATTGGGCATTTTGTCGACCATGAATGCCGACGAGCTGGCGCAAGCCATCGCCGAAGAAGACGTGAAACGCCTCTCCTCCGCCCCCGGTATCGGCAAGAAAACCGCCGAACGCATGGTGTTAGAACTGCGCGGCAAACTCGTATCCCATACCGTTTCAGACGGTCTGTTTGCCCCTGATGCCGTTGCCGATGAAAGTCAAGACATCATCAACACCCTGCTTGCCCTCGGCTACAACGAACGCGAAGCCAAAGCCGCCACCAAAGGCATTCCCAAGGGCACGGAAGTCGGCGAAGGCGTGCGCCTGGCCTTGAAAAACCTGCTCAAATAAGGCCGTCTGAAACATGAAGGCATTGGCCCTGAGCATCACCCTCTTTCTAAGCGCGTGCGTCTATACCGAGACTCCGTACGGGCGCACCGCCGTCTTAGACCTGCCCATCCACTCGCAAACCACCGTCAACAAAACCGTGACCATCAACGCCCCGCCCGGGACGACCGTCATCTATCAAGACAGCGAACCCGTCCGCAATTACCCGGCCTATCCCGTTTATCCCCGCCGGGTTTATCGTTATCGATAAACAACGCTGACCGTTTGAAACCATAGGTTCAGACGGCCTGTTGAGAGACCAACCATGAAATACATCCTTCCCCTGCTTTTACTCCTGAGCGCCTGCACACCGGACACCAAGACCACGGATGCCGCATCCGCCCCCAAAACACACGGCTTTGCACACCGCCTGACCGAAGGCGAAAAACTACTGACCCAAGCCCTCATCAAACAAGACCTCGCCGCCTACTTCAAACACGAAACCGGCGGCGCATTTGCCGAACAAGCCCCCTTATTCTCGGCCCAACAACTTGCCGAACAGAAAAACATCCCCAAAAACGATGCCATCGGCGTTTACGGCAAAATCATCAAAGCCCAAGGCCGCACCGCCTGGCTGCAAACCGACAAGCAAACCCTCAAACTCGATTTGGCCGAACCGCTGCAAGAAACTCAAGGCGAAGTTACCTTTGTCTGCCAACACGAAAACACCGCATTCCAAGACTGCCAAACAGAAGAAAACTTCGCCCGACGCTTTACCGAACAAATTTTCTCGGCGGTCGAGTCCGGACGCGTATCCGCCCAAACAGACGCACCGGCCGAAGAAATCATGGCCGGCCGCCTCATCCCGTTTTTGAGTGCCGCCAGCGACTTTACCGGCAACTTCAAAGCCTGCGCCACCACCATGACCGAATACTGCACCAGCCGCCTGGCACGCGAAATGCCCGAATCCGCAGTCCGCAAAAAAGCACAGGAGTTGGGTTTGACCGAAATAGCATTTAAAAAGAAAAAATAAATATTTAGGCCGTCTGAACCCTATGGCGGCTGTGTTATAATCCGCACCTCATACAGGTCGGACAGACAGTCGCCGCGTATCGCGTAAGGCATACGGGGAGGAAAGTCCGGGCTCCACAGAGCAGAATGCCGGCTAACGGCCGGGCGCGGTAACGCGACGGAAAGTGGAACAGAAAGCAATACCGCCGATGATTGCCTTCGGGCAAAACAGGTAAGGGTGAAAAGGTGCGGTAAGAGCGCACCGTGCATTTGGTAACAAAGCGCAGCAGGCTAAACCCCATTCGGAGCAAGACCAAACAGAACGCGATGACGCTGCTCGCCGAGCGTTCGGGTAGGTTGCTTGAGCACACCAGCAATGATGTGCCTAGAGGAATGACTGTCCGCGACAGAACCCGGCTTACCGTCCGAGCTGTATGTCCCCATACCGCGGCAGGTTTTTAAAACCTGCCGCATTTTTATGAAATAAAAAGGCCGTCTGAAACCTGAATCTTGGTTTCAGACGGCCTTTTTTAAACCACTTTTTATGGACGGTATTCCGGTTTCATGCCGTTAGGCAGAAGCTGCCATACATAGCCGGTGGTTTTCATTTTGCCGGCCACTTCGCCTGCTTCGTCGCCATAGCCCCAGAAATAATCCACACGGACCGCGCCTTTAATCGCGCTGCCGGTGTCTTGCGCCATAATCAGGCGGTTGAGGGCTTTTTTGGTGGTCGGGTGGGCAGTGGCGACAAATAATGGTGCGCCAAGCGTGATGTAGTGACGGTCGATGGCACCGGCGTATTCGCCCATCAACGGCGTACCCAATGCGCCTACCGGGCCGGAATCACTGCTGCCGGTCAGCTCGCGGAAGAAGACGTAGCTTGGGTTTTGTCCCAAAACTTCGGCAAGGCGGCCGGGGTTTTGCTTCATATAGGCCTTGATGCCCTGCATACTGGTCTGACCCAGCGGCAGATAGCCTTTGTCCGCCATATAGCGGCCGATGGAAACATACGGATGTTCGTTTTTATCGGCAAATCCGACGCGGATGTATTTGCCGGACGGGGTTTTCAGACGGCCTGAACCTTGAATGTGCATAAAGAAAAGTTCGACCGGATCATCTGCATAACCCAAAATCGGCGCTTTGCCGTTAAGCGCGCCGCCGTTGATTTGGCTGCGGGTGTAGTAAGGAACGAAACGGCTGCCTTCAAAACGGCCTTTCAGCGCAGTGCTGCGTGCTGTAATCGGGAATCTGGACAAGTCGGCCGTATATGTGCCGCTGTTGTCGATGACGCCGCTGTTTGGGCCGGTTTGGCGGATGCGGACGGTGGCTTTGCTGCCCCTCAAGTTTGCAGCCAACGGAACGGAAACAAAATCGTTCGGAATGCCGTAAATAGGGAAACGGGATTGGCTCGTGGATTTGTCGTCGCCGTGCAGGACCGGTTCGTAATAGCCGGTAATGGTGCCGGCAGGATTGCCGCCGTTATCGACACGCCATGCGGTGAAATAGCGTTCAAAGAAGTGTTTGGCTTGGAAATGGTGCGCCGGCGTTTGCATGGCTTGGATACAAACGTCCTGCCAGCCTTGGCGGTTTTTAAGTTTTTCACAGCCTAAGCGGAAAGATTGCAGGCTTTTGGCGAAGTGTTGGGTGCTCCAGTGCGGCAGTTCGTTGTAGGAAACAACGGTGTAGTTTGCTCCTCCCCCGCTCACTGTCGTACCGATGGGATCGGGCGTACCGGTGGGGCGGTCAGGGCCTTTGATAACGCTGGTGTCGGTTTCGGGGAGGTTTTTAATGCTTTTGCTCGGACAGGCGGCAAGAATGGCTGCGGCAATACTGACGAGCGTGATGCGGTACAGATGTTTTTTCATGGAATCAATAGCGTGTCGAAAGGCCGTCTGAAAGCTATTTTTCAGACGGCCTATGTTGGAAAGTGCTGATTTTAACACAAAAAAGCCATTTATCGGCGCGGCGGCAATTTGACGACAACCGTATCGGCCAGCATATCGTAGAGCGTGCGGCGGTCGCGTTTGACGGAGAAGAGCATGATGAAGTTAATGAAGGCTATAAGCAGAGAAATCAGGTTTCCACCCGTGTCACTTATTGCCAACGATACAATAGTTACCACAACACCAACAGCAAGCGCCCAGACAACTTCGCGGATTAAAACCGTTCCTTCAAAGCCCGGATTGCTTCCGTCATTTTTTAACACCCGGATGCCCATAATTTTTTTACCTAAAGACTGACCGTCCCGGCTCATGTAATACAGTTGGACAATACCAAAAACCAAATAAACAGCCAAAGAAATAAAAAATGTTATGGCAAAATATTCAGGGGTATTAAAAAGAGAAGATTCCGAAACTAATTTTTTGCTTTCATCTAAAGTGAAAACTACCATCACGATGAATGGCAACCATATCAAAAAAGTAAACAGATTATTCAACAAATATGCCGCAACCCTCGCCCCCGGCGAAGCAATATGGACATCTACTATTTCTGTTTTAGGCAAATCCGACAAATTGATTTCGCTCATTTAATCTTCCTCTGTGCTATTTAATGAGATGCAATTTCATTGCCATCTTAACCTATTTTTCCATCATTCTAAAAAATTTCGATAAAAACCTTTACATTTTCCGCAGACGGCGTTAAAACGTTTGTTTTCCCCTTTTTTATAGTGGGTTAACAAAAGTCTGAACAAAACGGCAGGCGATGCCGTTCCGATTTTTGTTAATGCACTATAAACTTATCCGGATTTTCTTTGTAAGGAGTAACACATGAAAGTAGGTTTTGTCGGCTGGCGCGGTATGGTCGGCTCTGTTTTGATGCAGCGTATGAAAGAAGAAAACGACTTCGCCCACATTCCCGAAGCATTTTTCTTTACCACTTCCAACGTCGGCGGCGATGCCCCTGATTTCGGTCAGGCAGCCAAAACATTGTTGGATGCCAACGATGTTGCCGAATTGGCAAAAATGGACATCATCGTTACTTGTCAGGGTGGCGATTACACCAAATCCGTCTTCCAACCCCTGCGCGACAGTGGCTGGAACGGCTACTGGGTTGACGCGGCTTCTTCCCTGCGCATGAAAGACGACGCGATTATCGTCCTCGACCCTGTCAACCGCAACGTCATCGACAACGGCCTCAAAAACGGCGTGAAAAACTACATCGGCGGCAACTGTACCGTTTCCCTGATGTTGATGGCTTTGGGCGGTTTGTTCCAAAACGATTTGGTCGAATGGGCAACCAGCATGACCTATCAAGCCGCTTCCGGCGCGGGTGCGAAAAACATGCGCGAACTCATCAACGGCATGGGCGCGATTCACGCCAAAGTGGCAGACGAGCTTGCCGATCCTTCCAGCGCGATTCTCGACATCGACCGCAAAGTGTCCGATTTCCTGCGCAGCGAAGATTATCCGAAAGCCAACTTCGGTGTACCGCTCGCCGGCAGCCTGATTCCGTGGATTGACGTGGACTTGGGCAACGGCCAGTCCAAAGAAGAATGGAAAGGCGGCGTGGAAACCAACAAAATCCTCGGCCGCAGCGACAATCCGACCGTGATTGACGGCTTGTGCGTACGCATCGGCTCTATGCGCTGCCACAGCCAAGCCCTCACCCTGAAGCTGAAAAAAGATCTACCCGTTTCTGAAATTGAAGCGATTTTGGCAGGCGCGAACGATTGGGTGAAAGTCATCCCCAACGAAAAAGAAGCCAGCATCCACGAGCTGACACCCGCCAAAGTCACCGGCACGCTGTCCGTCCCTGTCGGACGCATCCGCAAACTGGGCATGGGCGGCGAATACATCAGCGCATTCACTGTCGGCGACCAACTCTTGTGGGGCGCTGCCGAGCCGTTGCGCCGCGTATTGCGCATTATCTTGGGCAGCCTGTAATTTAGGTTGGCATGAAAAAAGCAACGGTTTGGGCCGTTGCTTTTTTTGTCACAAAAAGGCCGTCTGAACCTTTCAGACGGCCTTGTTTCCTATTCTTTTTTACCGGCCAAACCGATTTCTTTGGTGGAATCGCCAACTTTGATTTGCGCCTTACCGGCAATTTCTTCAGCCTGCGGGCCGAAGAGTTTCAAATCGTAACGGCCGTTTTCGATACCGTTCAAACTGGTTTTACCGCTGATGGCGGCTTTTCCGTTGTTATTGGCAATGCCTGCGGCAAGCAGGTCGACATTATTGTGGGAAGCCATGCTGCTGATTTTGCCGTAACCTTGTTTTTTATCGAAATCGACAGTGTATTTCAGACGGCCGCTGCGGTCGTCGCCGTTAAACGCGATCCCCGAATACTGATAGCTGCCTTGTTTGGGTAAATTGCGATACGCTGTTTCATCGCCTTGGACTTCGCCGACGGTAAATATGTATGTATCGAGGTTTTGCAGCTTGCCTGCGTCATCGGCTTTTTGTTTGGCGTAACGCGCGGCAACAGTGGAATAATTTTGTTTATACACTTGGAAATCGCCCGTTTCCAAAGTGATGACTTGACCGTTTACCTTGATTTTTTGGGCGTAGTCGTAAGAAGATACTTTATCGGTTTTCAAAAAGCCGGTATCGAGTTTGCCGCCTTTTTGCAGGGTTTGCGTTTTACCGTTGGCGGTCAGCTCCAACGTACCGTTTTCAGGGACGGATTCGTTCAATTCAACGGACAACACGCCTTTCGGATGCGGATTGAGCGGCTCGGTCACGGCATTCGACAAGCCGCTTGTTGCGCCGCCGCAGGCAGTCAACATCAAAGACAGGGAGGCAGTCAAAGCAGAAATACAGAGGGTTCTCATCATTTTTTCCTTTCCTTTTTTATTTGATATGATATTTATCATATACCTAAAAAAATGAACAATAAATGATTTTTGTCAAAATTAAGTATTTTGAATATTGATTTTATAAATGTTGAAACATTTTTATAATATCGGGCATTCAGTCCTTCCCGCCTCCCTTCCGCTATAATCATTCTATTTTGCAAACGGATTTCATTATGCCTAAAATCACCCTTATCGCCGCCTATGCCGCCCGCCGCTGTATCGGCATCAACAACACCATGCCTTGGCATTTGCCCGAGGATTTTGCCTTTTTCAAATCCTACACTAACGGCAAACCCGTCATTATGGGCCGCAAAACATGGGAGTCGCTGCCGCGCAAACCGCTGCCCGGCCGTCAAAATATCGTCATCACCCGCCAAGATTATCAGGCCGAAGGCGCGCAAACGGCGGCCTCTTTGGAAGATGCGCTGGCTTTGTGTCAGGGGGTTGAAGAAGTCATCATCATGGGCGGCGCGCAAATTTATGCACAAGCCCTGCCGATTGCCACGGATTTGCGTTTGACCGAAGTCGGTTTGGATGTGGACGGCGATGCGTTTTTTCCTGAGTTTTCCACAGAAACATGGCAAGAAGCTTCTCGGGAAAACCATGTTTCCGCCAAAGGCATCGAATACGCGTTTGTGCATTATGTGAAGGCATAATCCGACAGCACAAAGGCCGTCTGAAATCCTGTTTTTCAGGTTTCAGACGGCCTTTTTATTTCGTTTATTTACGGCATACCGTTTAAGCTGTTTTATTTTTCAAAGGCAGTTTGATATGCGGTTTGGCCGGCTTGGGCGCTTCTTTCAGTCCAAGTTCAATTTGCTGCTCTTCGCTCAACAAATTGCTCCAGTCGCCTTTTTTATACCAGTCGCGGCCGTCCAACTCGATGGGATGTTGGATACGCTCGCAACCGTTGCCGCATTGCAAATCGTCCTCTTTGCAGTATTTGTCGCAACCCCAGCAGATACGCTCGGGATTTTTCGGGAAAATGGGAAATTTCTTGGCCATGATGTTCTTCTTTTGTTTGTGTGCGGTACGGCAGAATTATAAGTGATTTGAATGGGACTGGCGGCGGGTTTATCGTGTTTTACGCTGATTTTTTAAGATGTGTTAACCTTTCAGACGGCCTATACTGCAAAAATAATCCCTACGCGGTACAACAAAAGGACCCGATATGAACATATGCCGTCTGAAGCCTGAATTTGTCGAGCCTTTAGCCCTCGCGCTGTTTGAGGAGTGGCACGATTTTGCGCCGTGGTCGTCTCTGGACAAAATCCGTGCGTATTACGCGCAGTGCCTTGATGGGGATAACTTGCCGCTGGCGTTTGCGGCTGTGAATAATGAAGGGCGGCTGATGGGTTCGGCAGCATTAAAGCGGTTTGATATGGCGTGTTTTCCCGAACACGAATATTGGCTGGGCGATGTGTTCGTTTTGCCGCAATTTCGCGGTTTGGGCGTAGGCAGGCAGCTGGTTTCGTTTTGTCTGGATAAAGCACGCGAACTGGGTTTGCCGCATCTGTTTCTCTATACGCCGGATGTGCAAGCCGTGTATGAAAAGTTCGGCTGGAAAGAAATCACGCAGACTTGGCACAACGGGGAAACCGTATCCGTCATGAAATTGGATTTATAGTTTGAAAAGAATAAAAGGCCGTCTGAACATTTGATTTCAGACGGCCTCTGCCTTTGAATTATCCACAACTACCCTATCCGCTTAAACGGCGGCAGACAAGCCAATAATTGTTGGCCGTAGCGTTGCGTTTTGACGCGGTTGTCGAGGATGGTCACGCGGCCGTAATCCTGTTCGGTACGGATAAGGCGGCCGACAGCTTGGATCAGTTTGATGCTGGCTTCGGGCACCGTAATTTCGATAAAAGGATTGCCGCCGCGTTGTTCAATCCAACGGTTTTGGGTTTTCTCGATGGGATTGTCCGGCATCGCAAACGGCAGCTTGGCAATAATGACTTGCACGCAGGCCGTACCGGGCAGGTCGAGGCCTTCGGCAAAACTGTCGAGGCCGAAAATAATGCTGGCTTTACCTTCGGCAATAGCTTGATGGTGCCTTTGTAAAAGAACGGCCTTGGGCAACTCGCCCTGCACAAGCAGAAGCGGTAAGTATTCGTCAGGCAGTCGTAAGGCGACATCCTGCATTTGCTTGCGCGAGGAAAACAACACCAGCGTACCGATGGCTTCAACCGGCGAAACCAGCTTCGGCAACCATTCGACAATGGCGGCCGTATGCGCATCAGGGTCTTTGGGGCTGGCTTGAACCGGCGGAATATACAGCTCGCCTTGCGCATCGAAATTAAACGGGCTTTCCAATGCAAGCGTGGTGGTTTCGGGCAACCATAATAGGCCTGTTTGGCGCAAAATCAGGTTGAAGCTGCCGAGCGATTGCAGGGTGGCCGAAGTCAACACTGCGCCTGCCGCGTGCCGCCACAGGCTGTTGGCAAGGTGGGATGCGCTGCTGATGGGGCTGGCGTTGAAAATGTAGTCGTTTTTGTCGTCGGCACGGCGGGTTATCCATTTCGCCAACGGCTCTTCGCCTTCAATGGGAACGGTGGAGAGCAAATCCCAAACCGCGCTGATTTGTTCGATACGGGCGATAAAAAGGCCGAACTCGCTGGTCAGACGGTCGAGGAGCGCGCCATCCTGCTCTTTTTCGCGGCGCGCGGCGGAAAGCGCATCGTTCAGGCCGATAACGTGTTTGAGCAGGCTGCGCGCAGCAATGGCCGTATTGGAAACTGTGGTTTCCAGGCCTTCGGGGATTTTGCCGTCTTCCCACAGCCAAGTCGGTTCGTTGTGTTTCCGCCTGTCGTTTTCAGACGACCCCAGACTTAAAGACGGCTCTTCCGCCAAATGGAACTGCCATTCATGCAGGCTATCGAGCAAGGATGTGGCAGCTTCGTCAGCAAGGTTGGCAAGTTCGGCTTTATCGGTCAGCGCGGCAATTTTGCCGGTAAGCTGCGGCAGTTTTTCCAGCGTCCAAACGGCAATATTCCATGAATGTTCGGCGGCAAAGCGGCTGAGGGCTTTTTTGGACAGGTGGTGCGCTTCGTCTATGCAATAGAAACTGTTTTCAGGCGCAGGCAGAATCACGCCGCCGCCCATACTGATGTCGGCAAGCAGAAGATCGTGATTGGCAACGACGACATCGACGGTTTCCAAGACATCGCGTGCCAGGTAAAACGGGCATTCCGGACGGTTGGGACAGGCGGATTTCAGGCAGCCGTGGCGGTCGTTGGTCACTTTGAGCCAAATCGTGTCATCGATTTTTTCCGGCCAAGTGTCGCGGTCGCCATTAAAGCGGCGGGCGGAAAATTCATCGGCAATGTCGCGCAGCAGGTTCAATTCTTCAGGCTTGGGTTTGCTGTCCCACAACACTTCCGGCGCTTCAAAACCAAGCAGGTTTTGCTGGGCATTGTTTTGCGTCAGTTGATAGAGTTTGTAGGGGCAAAGATAACGGCCGCGTCCCTTGGCAAGCGCAAAGGTCAGCTCCAAACCGCTTTTTTCGACCAGAAACGGCAAATCGCGGTCAACCAACTGCTCCTGCAAAGCCACCGTCGCACTGCTGACGATCAACCATTTGCCGCGCGTTTGCGCCATGATGCCGCCGGCCAAAAGGTAGGCCAACGATTTACCCACACCGGTCGGCCCTTCGATCACGGCAATGCTCTCACCCTCGCGTTTGGGCGCTTCTTCGCCTTCTTCACGCGTCAACGTCCGCGAAAAAGCGTTGGCAATCGCCGCAATCATTTCCCGCTGCGAAGCGCGCGGACGGAAACCGGGCAGGTTTTTGCCAATGTTTTGGTAATGGTCGCGGATGGCGTTTTTTTCTAAATCGGTGAGCATTGAGGCCGTCTGAATGGGTTTGCAAGAATAGCGTATTTTAGCATTTTTACCTTAATGAAGCCTTCGTAAAGTCTTACTCTATTTTAGGGTTTGGCATTTTGATGGCAATGGACGAACCGAAAAACCATAATCGGTTTTAACCAAGCAAAAGGCCGTCTGAAACTTTAGCCGCACTGATGCAGAGGCACCCACAATTTTTGCTTTTCGGATTTGTTTTTCTCGTAGCGGTTCCACGCTTTTTCATGAAAATAAAAGACGACGGTATTGACGATGGGTTCGACCAAAGCCACCGCGCTGGAAACGCCGATACTGCCGGTCAGAATATAGGCGACACTAAATGCGACGCTGAAATGCAAAATAGCAAATGTAATGGTTTTAATCATGCTGTTTTCCTGATACATTGATGTTTTAATAGCTACATAATAATTATTATCAACTAACACGTATATTTTAAATCCTTTATCCTGATTTAGATTTTATAAATCGATATTTTATTTTTGATAGGAATTTTATGAATCCGCTCCAAATTGTCGTCCTCGACCGCGATACCCTCGTCAATCGCCCGTTTGAATTTGATTTTCCACACACATTAAGCAGCTACGGCACAACCGAAGCGCACGAAACGCTGGCGCGCATACGGGGTGCGGACATCATCATTACCAACAAAGTCGTGATTTCCGCCGAACACATCGCCGCCAACCCGCAGCTCAAACTGATTGCGCTAGCCGCGACGGGCGTCAACAATGTGGACGTTGAGGCCGCCAAACAAAATGTTACGGCAGTGTGCAATATCCGCGCTTACGGCAATGAATCCGTGGCGGAACACGCGTTTATGATGATGATTACCCTGATGCGCAACCTGCCTGCCTACCAGCGCGACGTTGCGGCAGGCTTGTGGGAAAACTCGCCGTTTTTCTGCTACCTCGGCGCACCGATGCGCGATTTGAACGGCAAAACGCTGGCGATTTTCGGTCGCGGCAATATCGGTAAAACACTGGCAACTTATGCTCAGGCTTTCAAAATGAATGTCGTGTTCGCCGAACATAAAAATGCCCAAAGCGTCCGCGACGGCTATGTTTCCTTTGACGAAGCCATCCGCTCCGCCGATGTCGTGTCGCTTAATTGTCCACTCACACCGCAAACGGCAAACATGATAGGCGAAGCCGAATTGCAACAAATGAAACCCGGCGCCATCCTCATCAACTGCGGGCGCGGCGGCTTGGTCGATGAAGCCGCTTTGGTTGCGGCGTTGAAATACGGCCAAATCGGCGGTGCAGGTTTTGACGTGTTGACACAAGAGCCGCCGCGCGACGGCAACCCTCTGCTGAAAGCCCGACTGCCCAACCTCATCGTCACGCCACACATTGCATGGGCAAGCCAAGAAGCCGCAAACCGCCTGTTTGACATCCTTTTGGATAACATCAACCGCTTCGTGGCCGGCAATCCGCAAAATCTGGTTTAATCTATGGAAAACCTGTTGATAAGGTTGTGAACAATTTTAAAGGCCGTCTGAAATATTCAGACGGCCTTTATTTATCTTTATTTATTTCATAAAGTTATCTATCAAGTAGATTAAATCATTTCATTCTTCATTGTGGATAACCCTATAAAAAGGCCGTCTGAAATACTCAGACGGCCTTTTGTTTGCCCGGGCAAATTAAATATCGTATGTGGTTGAAGCGGTATCGCCGCCCTTGCCTGTCCAGTTGGTATGGAAAAACTCGCCGCGCGGTTTGTCGGTACGCTCGTAAGTGTGCGCGCCGAAGTAGTCGCGTTGGGCTTGCAGCAGGTTGGCGGGCAGACGCTCGGAAGTGTAGCCGTCAAGGAAGGTAATTGCGGAAGCCATGCAAGGCATCGGAATACCGCACTCAATCGCTTTGGCCACCACTTTACGCCATGCAGGCAGACAAATTTCCAATACGCCTTTGAAATAAGGATCGGAACCCAAGAAGACCAAATCAGGATTGGCCTCGTATGCGTCGCGGATGTTGCCCAAGAACGCGCTGCGGATAATGCAGCCTTCGCGCCACAAGAGGGCAGTATTGCCGTAATTCAATGCCCAATCGTTGTTTTCGCTGGCTTCGCGGATCAGCATAAAGCCTTGTGCATAAGAAATGATTTTGGATGCCAACAGGGCTTGGCGTAGGGCTTCGACCCATGCGGCTTTGTCGCCTTCAATCGGGGTAATGGTTTTGCCAAACAGGCTGTTTGCTTGGGTGCGTTGGTCTTTAAACGCGGACACGCAACGTGCAAATACGGCTTCGGAAATCAGGGTCAACGGGATACCCAAATCGAGGGCATTGATGCCGGTCCATTTACCTGTACCTTTTTGACCTGCGGTATCGAGGATTTTTTCGACCAAAGGTTCGCCGTTTTCATCTCTGTAACCCAAAATCGCGGCGGTAATTTCGACCAGATAAGAATCCAGTTCGGTTTTGTTCCACTCGTTGAAGATTTGGTGCATTTCGTCATAAGACAGGCCCAAACCGTCTTTCATGAATTGGTACGCTTCGCAAATCAACTGCATGTCGCCGTATTCGATGCCGTTGTGCACCATTTTGACGAAGTGGCCCGCACCGTCACGGCCGACCCAGTCGCAGCAAGGCTCGCCTTGAGGTGTTTTGGCGGAGATGGCTTGGAAAATCGGCTTAACGGCAGGCCATGCGGCTTCGTCGCCACCGGGCATGATGGACGGGCCGTGACGCGCGCCTTCTTCGCCACCGGAAACGCCGGCACCGATAAAGCGGATGCCTTTTGCCGCCAGCTCGTGTGTGCGGCGGGTGGAATCAGGATAGTTGGCGTTGCCGCCGTCAATAATGATGTCGCCTTCGTCCAAAAGTGGAACGAGTTGTTCGATAAAATCGTCAACAACAGAACCGGCGCGAACCATCATCATGATTTTGCGCGGTTTTTCTAATTTATCAACTAGATCTTGCAGTGAATATGCACCAATAATATTGGTATTTTTGGCTGCGCCGTTTAAAAAATCATCTACTTTGCTGGTCGTACGGTTGTATGCGACAACTTTAAAGCCGTTATCGTTCATGTTGAGAATCAGGTTTTGCCCCATTACGGCAAGGCCGATTACGCCAATGTCGCCTTTCATTTCGTGAAACTCCGTTATTGATTAATTTTATCAAGCGTAACTCTAGCTGATTTACACGTTTTTAACAATCCTTAACTTTTTAATTTTTTGAAAAGATGCCTTTACGTTTCAGACGGCCTTTGCCTTTGGGAAAACAAACTATAAATAAGATTTTAAATAATAAATAGAAGATGATATTGAGTGCTGCCACAGCTTGTTGATAACTTTGATTAAAAAAATTTTTCAAATACTTAGCTGATATTTTTTGATGAGGATAAAGTATGGTCGGCCTTGTTTGCATATGTGGATAAAAATTTTCTGCCGCTTTGTTCTGTGGGTAACTTTTTGCCTGTGCACAATCTTAGCTTGTTTTATACTTCTCCAATCGGAACTGATTGAGTAGGGAAATAGTCAAATGGTTTTTTATTTCTGAATATTTTCATATTTCCTCTTGTTCAAGTTGGGAAAAGGCCGTCTGAAAATATTTAAATTTATGGATTGAATATGAAATTTTCCTTTAGTATTAAGTTGTTATCTATTTTAGTTTTGGCCGCTTGTGCGCAACAGCCGGTTCAAAAGCCTCAAGTTGCCCTGCCCTCCGTATCTGTGGATAACCATGCGCCGGAACGAGGGACGGGGCTGACCGAGCAGAAGTTAATCCGCGCCAAACATTATATGGCGGCGTCTGCCAATCCGTTGGCAACCGAGGCGGGATACGAGGTTTTGAAACGCGGCGGCAGCGCGATAGATGCGATGATCGCCATGCAGACGACCTTAGGTCTGACCGAACCGCAGTCTTCTGGTTTGGGCGGCGGCGCGTTTTTGGTGTATTGGGACAATAAGGCGAAAAAACTGACGACGTTTGATGCCCGCGAAACGGCGCCGAAAGCGGCAACGCCGGCGCTTTTCTTGGATGAAAACGGCAAGCCGATGGGCTTTATGAACGCAGTGGTCGGCGGCCGTTCGGTCGGCGTGCCGGGGATTCCGAAGCTGCTGGAAGATGTCCACAAGCGTTACGGCAAATTGCCGTGGGCAAGCCTGTTTGACAAACCGATTGCTTTGGCGGAACAAGGTTTTGCTGTTTCTCCGCGTATGGCGAAATCCATCGAGCAAAATTTGGAACCCTTGCAACGTTATCCGCAAACCGCCGCTTACTTCCTGCCTGACGGCAAACCTTTGGCTGCGGGAACGGTGTTGAAAAACCCTGAATTTGCGCGTTCCGTACGTCTATTGGCGGAAAAAGGCAGTGCGCCGTTTTATCAGGGAATGCAGGCGCAGAATATTGTTCGTGCCGTTACCAGTGCTGTGGATAATCCTGGCAAAATCAGCATGGCGGATTTGAAAAACTATCAAGTTATCGAGCGTAAGCCGGTTTGTGCGCCGTATCGTGAATATGAAGTTTGCGGCATGGGCGCGCCAAGTTCCGGCGCAATCGCTTTGGGGCAGATTTTGGGCGTATTGCAGAATCAGGATATGAAAGCGTTGGGATCGGAAAATATCCACAGTTGGCGCTGGATAGGCGATGCGTCGCGGATTGCTTTTGCCGACCGTGATTATTATGTCGGCGATCCCAAGTTTGTAAACGTTCCGACCCGTGCCATGATTTCTCAAGCTTATTTGAAACCGCGTGCCGAAGAAATCCGCAAGGCTGACAAGGCATTGGAAACTATTCAGGCAGGCAAGTTTGGCAAAGCATACGCGCAGGGCATGGCGGTCGAGCTGCCGTCCACCAGCCATTTGGTGGTTGTGGATAAAGACGGTAACGTTGTATCGATGACGACTTCGATTGAAAACGCGTTCGGTTCGGGGCTGATGGCAAACGGTTATCTGCTCAACAACGAATTAACCGATTTTGCCTTCAATCCTGTCGGAGAGGATGGTAAAACGGTGGCAAATAGCGTTGCTGGTGGAAAACGTCCGCGTTCTTCGATGGCGCCGACCATTGTGATGAAAGACGGAAAACCTTATATGGCAGTCGGTTCGCCGGGTGGCAGCCGCATCATCGGTTTCGTTGCCAAAACGCTGGTGGCGCATATCGACTGGGGCATGGACATTCAGGCGGCAATCTCTCTGCCGAATATGCTTAATCGCGGCAGCCAGTATGAGATCGAGGATAAAACCGCTGCGGCGGATAAAGCAGCTGCGTTGGAAAAATTGGGCTATAAAGTTCAAATCCGCGATTTGAATTCCGGCGTGCAAGGCATTGTGATCGGCAAAGAAGGTTTACTCGGCGGCGCCGACCCGCGCCGTGAAGGCAAGGTCATGGGCGATTGATATTGTCGGTTTGACATGTAAAGACCGTCTGAACAGCTTCGTTTCAGACGGCCTTTTTAGTTTGGGAAAATATATGGATAAGATGTGTATAAGAATAACATTAAATTTTAATATTTTTATTTTTCAATAAGATAAAAGATATGAATATGTGGATAATTACTTGTGGAAAACAACATGATTTAGGCCGTCTGAAAGGTTCAGACGGCCTTTTCATTGGACTGCTTTATCTATTTTCTATCAGGCTGCCGGCAGCTCGTGAAAAGCGCTGGGCAAGTCTTCGTCATTGGCAAACTCAACCCATTCGTAAGCGCTTTCATCTGCCAAAACGGCACGCAACAGTGCATTATTGATAGCATGACCTGATTTGTAACCTTCAAATGCACCGATAATCGGATGGCCGACAATGTACAAATCGCCAATCGCATCCAGGATTTTGTGGCGGACAAATTCATCGGGATAACGCAAACCTTCCGGATTCAAAACATCCATGTCGTCAATCACGATGGCGTTGTTCAAATTGCCGCCCAGTCCGAGATTATGGGCGCGCATCATTTCCACTTCGTGCATAAAGCCGAAGGTACGGGCGCGGGCAATCTCATCGATATAGGATTTTCCTGCAAAATCAATCTCGAAAGTAGGTGCACTGCGGTTGAATACGGGATGATCAAATTCGATGGTTAAAGTAACTTTAAAGCCGTCATAAGGCGTAAAGCGTACCCATTTTCCGGTTTCTTTGATTTCAATGGGTTTGAGGATTCTCAAAAAACGTTTTTGGGCTTTTTGATCCACCACGCCTGCATCTTGTAAAAGGTAAATAAACGGCAGGCTGGAGCCGTCCATAATCGGAATTTCAGGCGCGTTCAATTCAATCAAGGCATTGTCGATGCCGTAGGCAGACAGTGCCGACATAATATGTTCAATCGTGCCGATGCGCACGCCTTTATCGGTAACGATGGTTGAAGAGAGGCGGGTATCATTGATTAAATAAGGATTCAATTTGATTATTTCGCCCATTTCCCCGCTTAAATCAGTACGGCGGAACGAAATACCGCTGTTTTCTTTGGCAGGATGCAAAGTCAGAGCGACCCTTTCGCCCGAATGCAGGCCAACGCCGGTAACGCTTACTAATTTGGCTAAAGTCCGTTGCAACATAATTGCTTCCTTTTAAAAAGTCTGATGGGCAAATGATACGTTAAAAAGGAAAAAACAAGCCATCATTTTTAATAGTATTTGCCAATATGGATGTTTTGCGGGTGTGAATTTCAAAATTTTAATTATCCACAATAGCATGTGAAATTGAAGTGGGTAATTTGGGTTTTATCCACAGAAAAATAGAAGAACTAAGATTCTATCCTTTTTTATTTCGGCATTCAGTTGGGGTTGGCCTCAAAGATAAAAAGCGACTATCAAATTGGTTTTAAAGAAAGTTATTCCGTTATCCACAGATGGTTTGGTTCTTCATCAAAATCATCATTTTAAAAATTAAAATATTATGATTTGAAGAAAACACTGAATTATCAACACAAAAATGGCAAAATACGGAGGAAATAGAACTAAGTTTATGATTTCCATAAACTTATGAAACTTTTAAGATTGGAAAAAGGTTTTTATGAAATAAAATATCAAAATTAAGGACTGATTCGATTTGCCTGATATTTTCCTACAAACAAGAATTTCATGTTTTCTTTATTTAAATCAAACAACTTAAAAGTAATTATCTATAATCCTAGAAAGTAATTTTATTTCAGGATACAATGGCTTTACTGAAAAATTTTTCCCATTCCATCTAATTAGGAGTAGCAAAATGAGTATTAAAGTAGCGATTAATGGTTTTGGCCGTATCGGTCGTCTGGCATTGCGTCAAATTGAAAAAGCCCAAGGTATCGAAGTCGTTGCTGTTAACGACTTGACTCCTGCAGACATGCTGTTGCACCTCTTCAAATACGACAGTACTCAAGGCCGCTTTGAAGGCTCTGCCGAATTGAAAGACGACGCTATTGTTGTTAACGGCAAAGAAATCAAAGTATTTGCCAATCCTAATCCTGAAGAATTGCCTTGGGGCGAGCTGGGTGTGGACGTCGTCCTCGAATGTACCGGTTTCTTTACCAATAAAACCAAAGCGGAAGCCCATATCCGTGCCGGTGCGCGCAAAGTTGTGATTTCTGCACCTGGCGGCAATGATGTGAAAACCGTTGTATACGGCGTAAACCAAAATATTTTGGATGGTAGCGAAACCGTCATCTCCGCCGCTTCTTGTACGACTAACTGCCTGGCTCCTATGGCTGCGGTATTACAAAAAGAATTCGGTATTGTCGAAGGCTTGATGACTACCATCCATGCCTATACCGGCGACCAAAACACCCTTGACGCGCCACACCGCAAAGGCGACTTCCGCCGCGCCCGTGCCGCTGCCTTGAATATCGTACCGAACAGCACTGGTGCCGCTAAAGCCATTGGCTTGGTTATCCCTGAATTGAACGGTAAACTTGATGGTTCTGCCCAACGCGTTCCTGTTGCTACCGGCTCTTTGACCGAACTGGTTTCTATTCTCGAACGCCCTGTTACCAAAGAAGAAATCAATGCAGCGATGAAAGCTGCCGCCAGCGAGTCTTACGGCTACACTGAAGATCAAATCGTTTCTTCCGACGTCATCGGTATTGAATACGGCTCACTCTTCGATGCCACTCAAACCCGCGTGATGACCGTAGGCGACAAACAATTGGTAAAAACCGTTGCTTGGTACGACAATGAAATGTCTTACACTTGCCAATTGGTTCGTACCTTGGAATTCTTTGCCAGCAAAATCTAAAGGATAACAGGCTGAATCAATCAATCTGTGGATAACTCAAAGGCCGTCTGAACATTTCAGACGGCCTTTTGTTTGTAGAAAGATTCAATTTGTAATCAGATTATGGATAGTTTAATCACTGTGGCACATTTGTTTTCTATCCTAAACTGCACTTCATAATCCGCAATATTCATTACATAAATCCGTTCGGGAATATCTTGGTAAGCAGGACGGGGATCTTGGGCAATGCTTTGCTCAATAAGATGTTTTTCTTCTGTGGATAAATGTTCCGCAAGCGTACTTTCTGCCCAGACTACGCTCAATTCTTCAGGTTTGCCGCTGACAAAGCCCGATGATGCGTCTGGTTTGGATTCGACAAACGGGATGTAGGGTTTGATATCCACTACCGGAGTACCGTCCAACAGGTCTGCGCCGCTGCAATAAATGTGGACAGGTTTGCCTGTTTCGATGCGTTCGAGTTTCAGCAGAGATAAGCCGAGATGATTGGGGCGGTGCGGGCTGCGCGTGGCAAATACGCCCATTTTTTGTTTGCCTCCAAGCCGTGGCGGACGCACCATTTGTGCCCAACCTTCATCCAATACGGCGTGGAAAATAAAACTTATCCACACATAGTCGAAATCTTCCAATCCCCGAACGCTGTCTGCGGTAAATTCAGGAGAGAGTTCAATGCAAATTTCTGCCGCAGGAACCAAACCGGGTTGGCGGGCAATGCCGAATTTTTGCTTGTAGGGGGAATGAACGGTTGCAATAGGCGTAATCGAATAGGACATAATTTGTGGATAAATATTCTGTACAAACTGTCATCATATCACAGATGTTTTCCCACCTTTTGCGGTCGTAATTTGTTATAATACAAAGCATTTATTCCAAATGTCCGAACATTGGCAATAAATACAAAATTTAAATCATTTAAAATAAAATCAATAGGTTATATTAATCCATGATTGTTTCTATCGATGTAGATGCACAAAAAACGTTTACGCCTTTGTGCCCGAAAGAATTGCCTGTTGCCGAAGGTCATCTGATTGCGGATGAACTCAATGCTCAAGCTGCATTGGCGGATTTGCGCGTGATGACGAAAGATGCGCATCATGCCGCGGCAAAATGGCTTGTGGATAATCCTGTTGATATGTTGAAGCCGACGGGTTTGCCCGATGCGGATTTGACTTGGGTGGCGCATGCGATGGTGGGAACATATGGCTATGAATTGTTGGATGGCCTGCCTTCAGCCAAAGAATACGATTATTGCGTTTGGAAAGGCGTTGATCCTGAATTGCATCCTTACGGCGCATGTTTTCACGATATTGAAGAAAAGCTCAGTACAGGTTTGATCGAATGGTTGCGCTGTCAAAATGCAGATACAGTTATTGTCGGCGGTTTGGCAACGGATTATTGTGTGAAGACAACAGTTTTACAGTTGCTTAAAGGCGGGGCTTGGAAAGTCATCGTCAATCAGGCGGCTTGTCGCGGCATTGCTCCGGAAACGGTTGAATCCGCATGGCAGGAAATGCGTTCCGCCGGAGCAGTTGTTTTAGAAAACGCCGAAGAAATAAAAAAATACATTAATAATCAATAAAATATATTTTAAATCCTATTGTTTCACGTGAAACATCTTTCAAAATATGAAGATTTTACTTGTCCGCTTGTCCAGTATGGGCGATTTAATTCATACGTTGTCCGCAGTTGAAGATTTGGCGCGACAATGTCCTGAGGTAGAGCTCCATTGGCTGTGTGAGGCAGGGTTTGCAGATATTGCGCGCTTACATCCTTTTGTCAAAAAAGTTCATGTAATGAAATGGCGGCAATGGCGCAAGCACCTTTTTCAGGCTGAAACGTGGCGTGAAATAGGCCGTCTGAAAACGGATTTACAGGCTGAATCTTTTGATTTTGTTTTAGATAGTCAAGGACTGATTAAAAGCGCATGTTTTGCCAAAATGGCGAAATCCCCTATTTACGGTTTGGATAAACACAGCGCGCGTGAAAGTTTGGCGGCTCTTGTGTACAGCAAAACGTTTGCCGTGCCAAAAGGTAAAAATGCGGTCTGGCGAAACCGTGAGTTATTCGCCCAAGTATTTGGTTATACAATGCCTGAAACGCAGGTGTTTGGTTTATCGATTCCTGAATCAGGCCGTCTGAAAAATGTGCAATCCCCTTATTATGTTGCTTTGCATGCAACCAGTCGCGACAGTAAATTATGGCCGGTAGAACACTGGCGTGCATTATTGAAGAAGTTGAATGAAAAACAACGATGCAATATATATCTGCCGTGGGGAAATGAAACCGAAAAAATACGAGCCGAACAGATTGCAAGCAATTTACTGTTCGCTTCGGTTTGCGACAAAATGAATTTATTACAGGCTGCATTTTTATTGAAAAATGCAGAGGGTATTATTGGCGTAGATACCGGATTGCTGCATCTTGCCAATGCGTTGGAAAAGCCTGTCGTAGGAATTTATACAGATACAGATCCGGCTAAGACCGGCGTTCAAGTTTCGGCTTATGCGAAAAATTTAGGCGGTATTGCTCAAATTCCCAATGTTGACGAGGTCTATCAAACCTTGATGGATTGTGTTGCAGCATACGGTAAATAATTGCTGGGGAGTTGGATTTATTTTCTGAGTAAATGCTTTAGAAATGATATAATTCCGCTCTATTTGCCAAGATTTATATAAGTTTGGTTTTGTCATGTTGGTGAAAACCGAATTGGATTTTATATAAAGAATGTATCAAAAGCAGTATGCTTGATTTGATGGACATTCTTTTTAGGAGAATTGAATGAAAGCACTGGTCGCAGTAAAGCGCGTAGTGGACTACAACGTCAAAGTTCGTGTGAAAGCCGATGGTTCCGATGTGGATATCGGTAATGTCAAAATGTCGATGAACCCGTTTGATGAAATCGCGGTAGAAGAAGCTGTCCGTTTGAAAGAAGCCGGAAAAGTAAGCGAGATTGTTGCTGTTTCTCTTGGCGAGAAAAAATGCGAAGAGACATTGCGTACTGCTTTGGCGATGGGTGCCGACCGTGCGGTTCATGTTGAGACTGATGCGAAGTTGGAGCCTTTGGCTGTCGCAAAATTACTGAAAGCTGTTGCGGATAAAGAAAATCCGCAAATTTTACTGCTGGGTAAACAGGCAATTGACGATGACGCCAACCAAGTTGCCCAAATGCTGGCTGCGTTGTTGAATGCGGCTCAAGGTACTTTTGCATCAAAAGTGCAAATTGAAGGCGAAGAAGCATTGGTAACCCGTGAAATTGACGGCGGCGAAGAAACTGTTGCGTTGAAGCTGCCTGCGGTCATTAGTGCGGATTTGCGTTTGAACGAACCACGCTTTGTCAAACTTCCTAATATCATGGCTGCAAAGAAAAAGCCTTTGGAAAAATTAAGTCCTGCCGATTTGGCTGTGGATATTTCTCCGCGTTTAAATACCGTGAAATTTGCCGAACCTAAAGCACGTCAAGCCGGTGTGAAAGTGGCTGATGTTGCCGAGTTGGTTGAAAAGCTGAAAAACGAAGCCAAAGTGATCTAAGGAGTATGAAATGAGCGTATTGATTATTGCGGAACATAATAACCAACATTTGAATCCTGCCACTTTGCATGCGGTGACGGCTGCCGCTCAATTGGGTAATGTAGATTTATTGATTGCCGGCAGTAATGCTGCTGCAGTCGTTGAAGAGGCAAAACAGGTTGCAGGTGTAGCGAAAGTTTTGGTAGCCGATGCGCCCTATTACGCTGAAGGTTTGGCAGAAGAATTGGCGCCTTTGGTTGTTAAACTGGCTGCGGATTACCGCTATGTGGCTGCGACTGCAACTGCGTTTGGTAAAAATCTATTGCCCCGAGTAGCAGCCCTATTGGATGTGCCACAAGTTTCCGATTTAACCGAAGTTGTGGATAACTCGACATTTGTCCGTCCGATTTATGCCGGTAACGCGTTTGAAACTGTTCAATCCAATTCTGAAAAATTGGTGCTGACTTTCCGTGCAACCGCATTTGATGCTGCCGAACAAGGCGGTAATGCAGAAGTGGTCAATGTTGAGGCAGCGCCTGCTCAAAACCTGAGCCGTTTTGTAAACCGTCAACTTTCTCAGTCTGACCGTCCTGAATTGACTCAGGCAAAAGTGATTGTTTCCGGTGGCCGTGCATTGGGCAGTGCTGAAAAATTTAATGAAGTGTTAACTCCTTTGGCGGATGCTTTGGGTGCGGCGATTGGTGCTTCCCGTGCGGCAGTGGATGCCGAGTATGCGCCAAACGATGCTCAAGTCGGTCAAACCGGTAAAGTGGTTGCGCCGCAACTGTACTTTGCTATCGGTATTTCCGGTGCTATCCAACACGTTGCCGGTATGCAGGACAGTAAAGTGATCGTTGCTATCAACAAAGATGCTGACGCTCCGATTTTCAATGTAGCAGATTATGGCTTGGTTGGTGATTTGTTTGAAGTTGTGCCTCAATTGACTGAAGCACTGAAAAACTAATGTTTCACGTGAAACGTTCAGACGGCCTTTTATAACAAAGGCCGTCTGAAAATATTTTGGCATGATTACGACCTATAAAACCATTACCACACCGACACAGGCTGAATTTAAAGATAAAGGCAGCCGTTTTATTGCATATGCCTATCCGATTCGCACTTTGGCTGATGTGAAGAAGTATCTCGACCCATTAAAGGAAGAACATCACAAGGCGCGACATTGGTGCTATGCCTATCGATTGGGTGTGGATGGAATGCAGTTTCGCGCAAACGATGATGGAGAACCGTCCGGAAGCGCAGGCCGCCCTATTTTGGGGCAGATTGATTCTGTCGGCGTAACGGATGTGTTGGTTGTGGTTGTACGTTATTTTGGCGGTACGCTATTGGGTGTTCCCGGTCTGATTCATGCTTATAAGGAATCAACAGCTCAGGCATTGGCGATAGCTGAAGTTGTTGAAAAGAACATCGAAAAGACAGTTTGGTTGAAGTGTGAATATCCTGTTTTGAATGAGGCTATACGGATTGCCAAACAATATCAGGCCGATATTGTGGAACAGGATTTACAGCTGGATTGTAAGTTGACAGTGAAAATAGCATTGGCCGATTATGAAGCTTGTATTGCTGCTTGGAAAAATACGCGCCAAATTGAAGTAGATACTGAGAAGCCGTTTGAATAAAAGGTCGTCTGAACATATTTGAGAAATCAAAAGTTTCAGACGGCCTTTGATGTTTTAGCCTTGGTATCTGTCTAAAGCATTTACGCTTGAGCGCAGGTGTTCCCAAGCCAGTTGATGAAATTCTCCCAGTGCATTCCATAGGGCATCTTCGCTCATAATGCTGTATTCGCCCTGTGTTCGCAAATCAACATCTGCCCCTTCTTCAATGGCCTGATGGCATGCTTGGTATTCGTTGGTATAGAAGTCATCCATGTCTTGCATGAGGCTTGCGGCATGTTTCCAGCGGGCGATATCTGCTTCCAGTTGCGGCAGTAATTCGCACCATTCGCGGTATTTGCTTTGAATTTCGTCAATACGTTTTTGCATGATTTTCCTTTCGTTGTTTGAAATTAGAGTATGGTTGTCTTGGTGCGATATTATTCTTAATTTGAAACAGCTATGCAAGATGGAATAATATTCCATCGATTGAATTTTATTTACAACATCTATTCTTCAAGGAGACGGTATGAAATTGCTCGTTATTGGTAATGGTGGACGTGAACATGCACTGGCTTGGAAATTGGCGCAGTCGTCTAAAGTAGAAACTGTCTTTGTTGCACCTGGTAATGCCGGAACGGCAATTGAGCCTAAACTGCAGAATATAGCGTTGACGGCGCATCAAGATTTGATTGATTTTTGCCGTAATGAAAATATTGCCTTTACCGTAGTCGGCCCTGAAGCTCCTTTGGCTGCCGGTGTGGTGAATGACTTCCGTGCTGCCGGATTGAAGATTTTTGGCCCGACTCAATACGCAGCCCAGCTGGAGAGTTCAAAAGATTTTGCTAAAGCATTTATGGCAAAATATAAGATTCCAACCGCGCAATACCAAACCTTTGAAAATGCCGATGCGGCACATGATTACGTCAATCGAAAAGGTGCACCGATTGTTATTAAAGCGGATGGTTTGGCTGCCGGTAAAGGCGTGATTGTCGCCATGACTTTGGATGAGGCCCATGCCGCTATTGATGATATGTTGTTGGGCAACAAAATGGGCAATGCAGGCGCGCGTGTTGTGATTGAAGATTTCCTGCAAGGCGAGGAAGCGAGCTTTATCGTTATGGTGGACGGCAATCATGTTTTGCCGATGGCAACCAGTCAAGACCATAAACGCCTGCTGGATGACGACAAAGGCCCTAATACCGGCGGTATGGGCGCATATAGCCCTGCTCCGGCGGTAACGCCTGATGTTTACGAGCGCGCGATGAATGAAATTATTTTGCCGACTGTGGCCGGTATGAAAGCAGAAGGTCATGAATTTACCGGCTTTTTATACGCGGGCTTGATGATTGATAAAACAGGTGCGCCTTATACCATCGAATTCAACTGCCGTTTCGGCGACCCTGAAACCCAGCCGATTATGAGCCGTTTGGATAGCGATTTAGTGGACTTGGTTGAAGCGGCAATCGACGGCAAACTGGATAGTGTTACCGCCGAATGGAATCCGCAGCCTGCGGTAGGTGTAGTGTTAGCCGCACAAAATTATCCTGACTCTCCGAAAAAAGGCGATGTGATCTTCGGCTTGGATCAGGCTAATCAAATCGGTAAAGTTTTCCATGCCGGTACTGCAACGAATGAAAAAGGCGAAGTTGTAACCAACGGCGGCCGTGTGTTGTGTGTAGTCGGTTTGGGCGATGATGTTGCACAAGCTAAGAGTAAGGCTTATGAGGCATTGGAAACAATCCGTTTTGACGGTATGCAATACCGTAAAGACATTGCCGATAAAGCCATCAACCGTTAATAATGAATAGAAATAGGCCGTCTGAACACAGATTGTCCGACAATCTCAGTTTCAGACGGCCTTGGTATGATGATGATGTTTCCCAGAATTTTATCGGCTGCAGCCCAACGCAGGCTGCAGGCGCATCTTAAAAAAGGTGGTTTGGTCGCCTATCCCACCGAGTCTTGCTATGGCTTGGGCTGTGTCCCTACTTTGCCTAAAGCACTCAATCAACTGATCCATCTGAAAAAACGACCGCAACACAAAGGCATGATTGTCATTGGGCATAGCTTGGAACAGTTGCAACCTTTGCTGCAAAGGCCGTCTGAAAATATCCAAACCATGCTGCATGAAGCATGGCCTGCTCCGAAAACTTTTTTATTGCCGGCCGGCAAAAAAGTATTGCCCTTATTGCGGGGAAAAAGACGTAGTAAATTGGCTGTCAGAGTTCCTGCGCACGCAGGTGCAAGACGTTTGTGTCAGGTTTTGGAAATGCCTTTAGTCTCTACTTCATGCAATCGTGCAGGCAAACGAGCGTGCAAAACGGAAAGGGAAGTCAGAAGACAGTTTGGCAGGAAAGTCTGGGTTGTAGGCGGATTGATAGGTAAGCAGAAAACGCCCAGCCAGATTATTGACGGAGAAACAGGGGCAAGGCTGCGTTAAAGAAGAATTGTATTTTCAAAGGAAAGGTATTTATTTGGAGAAGCAAATTTTTTCCAAAAGATTGGAATACCTGTGTGAAAAGCATTTAGCGCAGATCCAGTTTGATGCATAGCAGTCTAGAGGATAAAGCAGTATTTTGTGAAAGAATGAAGCAAATTTTGAGCGTAAATGAATCGCTTTAATAAATTATTTTTGAATAAACAAATTTTGTGGATAAATTTGAAGATAAATTTCCATAAAAACATAAAAATGCCGTCTGAAACTTGATATTCAAAGCATTCAGACGGCCTTTTAAATATTTAAACTGTGGATAACTTTGTGAATAAGTGTGGATTAAAGCTTATGTCCGCACACAGTTTCGTATTGTTTTTCAGTAATCGTACCGCTCATGACGCTCATTGGGCGGATGCTGGTCGGAGTATAGCTTTGGTTGGAAATTACCCGGCCGTGTTCGTCCATCAGTTGCAGCGCTGCCAGGCGATAGGTTTTGTTTGAGCAATGAATTTCCCAGCTGCCGATGGCTGTTTTATAGGCCGGCGTGTTGACGAAACGTTCCTCTTTCAGTTTGGAAACGGTTTTTTTATCGCGGAAAGTAACCAGTGCGCCATTTCTTTTAATGCTGCTTCTATCAATAGCCACTTTGATATTGCCTTCAGAGATGGTGCCGATGTTGGTCCAGCTGCCGCCGCCGCTCGATGTGGTGGTTGTTTCACAGGCACTCAACATCAAAGCCGCAAATACGGTTGCAGCTAGGGAAAAACGTTTGATATTCATAAAACCTCATTATTTACAGAAAGTCAGCCGATATTATCCGTGAAGATGGCATATATCGTAAATCGATTTTGCAAAGTTGAACCTCTGAAAAGAATTTTATGAAAAATACGCTGAAAAGGCCGTCTGAAACCTGTCTTTCAGACGGCCTTGGAGTGTAAAATCATGTATAATTGCAAACAATTTGGTTTTCATCCCATAGGAAGATCCGACATGATTAACCCTATCGCTGCACTTTCCCCATTAGATGGCCGCTACGCCAAATCCGTTGAAGCATTGCGTCCGATTTTCTCCGAATACGGCCTGATGCGTGCGCGTGTCAAAGTTGAATTAAACTGGCTCAAAGTCCTTGCCGCCGAACCTAAGATTGTAGAAGTTCCTGCTTTCAGCGATTTTACGCTTGCCGAAATCGACAAAGTGATCGAAAACTTCTCGCTTGAAGATGCTGCCGCCGTCAAAGCTATTGAGGCGACCACCAATCATGATGTCAAAGCCATCGAATATTGGCTTAAAGAACGCTTCTCCGGCGTGCCTGAAGTGGCTGCTGCCAGCGAGTTCATCCACTTTGCCTGCACCAGCGAAGACATCAATAACCTGTCCCACGCTTTAATGCTGCAAGAAGCGCGTGAGACTGTTTTGCTGCCGAAACTGGCCGAAATCATCAAAAAACTGACCGGCATGGCGCATGAGTTGGCTGCCGTCCCTATGATGAGCCGCACGCATGGCCAGCCTGCGACACCAAGCACATTGGGTAAAGAAATCGCCAATGTCGTGTACCGCCTGCAACGCCAGTTCAAAAACCTGCAAGCGCAAGAGTTCCTCGGCAAAATCAACGGCGCAGTCGGCAACTACAATGCCCATATGGTCGCTTATCCCGATGTGGATTGGGAAACCCATTGCCGCAACTTCGTTGAAATCAGCCTCGGCCTGACCTTCAACCCCTACACCATTCAAATCGAGCCGCATGACTATATGGCGGAATTCTTCCAAGCCATCAGCCGTGTCAACACGATTCTGATCGACTTCAACCGCGATGTTTGGGGCTATATTTCTTTGGGTTACTTCAAACAAAAAGTTAAAGCAGGCGAAGTCGGTTCTTCCACCATGCCGCACAAAGTCAATCCGATTGACTTTGAAAACTCCGAAGGCAACCTCGGTATGGCCAATGCCGTATTGGGCTTTTTGTCTGAAAAACTGCCGATTTCCCGTTGGCAGCGCGACCTGACCGACAGCACCGTATTGCGCAATATGGGCGTAGGCGTGGGCTATACCATATTGGGCTTTGCCGCCCATCTGCGCGGTCTGAACAAGCTTGAGCCGAATCCTGCCGCCCTTGCTGCCGATTTGGACGCTACTTGGGAGCTGCTGGCCGAGCCGATTCAAACCGTAATGCGTCGTTACGGCGTAGCCAATCCTTACGAGAAGCTGAAAGACCTGACACGCGGTAAAGACGGCATTACGCCTGAAGTGTTGAAACTCTTTATCGAATCGTTGGAAATTCCGGCAGAAGCCAAAGCCAAATTGCTTGAGCTGACCCCTGCGTTGTATGTGGGTAAGGCCGAAGAGTTGGCAAAACGAATTTGATTTATAAAAAAGCCATTTGAATCTTCAAATGGCTTTTTTTGAATTAAATATATAGTATGAAAATAATGAAGAAAGTTTTAGATGTTTAAATATTTTCCAAGTAAGGAAAATTTGATTATATGGTTACCAATCGGCTTGTTAGTCAGTATATTACATTTTCATGGAAAAATTCCTTTTAAAAATATATTTGATACTTTTATGGGTTTGACTCCAATATATGTATTATTGGCATATCTTCATTTTCTTAGGTTTCTACAATTATGTAATTTTCCGTATCTTGTTTCTATTCAAATAGAGGCAAGAATTATTGATGTTTTAAATAGTATTGTCTCTTTTCTAATTGGATTTTCGATATGTACAAGTTTTTTTATACCCTTTTGGAAAGAAAGTTCTAAAGGATATCTCTTTCTTTTATGTTTTAATATTGCGGTTCTAGTGTTTACGATGCTTCCTATATGCTTGCATTTATGGAAAGAAATTAGAGATAAAAAAATTAAATATATTTTGATATCAGTAATGTATTTAATACTTTCTGTTGCATCATTTTATGACATGACCAAATAAATTATAAATTTAAGGCCGTCTGAAATCTTTTTCAGACGGCCTTTTTCGATTCAATCCGTTATTTCACTTTGTCTTTCAATGCACCGTAGCCGGCTGCGTCCATTTCTTCCAAAGGAATGAATTTCAAACTTGCGCCGTTGATGCAATAGCGCAGGCCGCCTTTGTCTTTCGGGCCGTCGGGGAAGACGTGTCCCAAGTGTGAGTCGGCGGCGTGGCTGCGCACTTCGGTGCGGCGCATGTTATAGCTGAAATCGTCGTGTTCGGTAACGGCGGAGGCATTAATTGGATGGGTAAAACTCGGCCAGCCGCAGCCGGAATCAAATTTGTCGGCAGAGCTGAACAGGGGTTCGCCGCTGACGATGTCCACATAAATGCCGGGTTTGAACAAGTGGTCGTATTCGTGGCTGAAGGCGTATTCGGTCTCGCTGTTTTGGGTAACCTGGTATTGCTCTTCGGTCAGAATGCGTTTGAGTTCAGCAGCGCTGGGTTTTTTATACGTTGCCGCGTCAAAGCCTTTGCCTTGAGGGACGGCTTTGGTTTTGCTCGGCAGCGGTTCGTCGGCTTTGCGGATGTCGATGTGGCAGTAGCCGTTGGGGTTTTTAATCAGGTAGTCCTGATGGTATTCCTCGGCGTCGTAGAAGTTTTTTAGCGGCTCGTTTTCGACGACGAGGGGAAGTTTGTATTTTTGCTGCTCGCGTTTGAGTGCGGCGGCGATGACGGCTTTTTCGGCGGGGTCGGTGTAGTACACGCCGCTGCGGTATTGCGTGCCGGTGTCGTTGCCTTGTTTGTTGAGGCTGGTTGGATCAACGACGCGGAAGAAATATTGCAGGATATCGTCTAGGCTGAGTTTGTCGGCATCATAGGTGACTTTAACGGTTTCGGCATGGCCTGTATCGCGGTAGGACACGTCTTCGTAGCTTGGGTTTTCCGTTTTGCCGTTAGCGTAGCCGGATACTGCGTCAACCACGCCGTCTATGCGTTGGAAATAGGCTTCCAAGCCCCAGAAGCAGCCGCCGGCGAGGTAGATGGTGCGCGTATTCATGATTGCTGAATCCTTTTTCTGTGTGTCGGGTTTGTAAAATGTGTTTTTCAGACGGCCTATATCGGCATTCGGGTCGCGGATTAAAGCCAATGCCTGCGCTTCGTTGATGCTGCCTTTGACGATGCGCTGCACGTCGCCGTCTTTGCCGATTAATGCCCAAGAAGGGTAAACACTGATATTCAGGCTTTGGGCGATGGTGCCGCCGTTGTCGGTAACGACGGGCAGCTTAGGATAGTTCAAACCGGAATACCATTTTTGAAAGTCGCCGTCTTTTTTCTCGTGTAGAAAACCGGGCGAGGCAACGGTAATCAGGTTGGCAGAACCGAATTTTATATCTTGCGCCCATTTTTCGGTTTGTCCCAATTCGGACAAACACAAAGGACACCAACTTGCCCAAAATTTAATCAGGGTGGGTTTGTCTTTTTTTAGGAAAACACTGGCAGGGCGGTTGTCAGGGGTTTTTAATGAGGACAATGCCTGCGGTACGGTTGCGGCTTCGGTATCCATCATTTTGGATGAGCAGGCGCCAAGCGCAAGCAGGCAGCCGAACTTGGTGCAAAGTGAAAATAATGTGCGGGGATTCATCTCTATGTTTCCTGTATGGATGGTTTATCTTATTAGACGTTGGAAATGCCAAAACCTGACAACCTTGATTTTCAGACGACCTTGCCACGTAAAATACGCTACAATACTCCCTATTTCAAGTTTCTAAAATTAAAAGGAAAATTTAATGTTCAGCTTCTTCCGTCGCAAGAAAAAACAGGAAACTCCGGCTCCCGAGGAGGCTCAAGTTCAGGAAACCGCAGCAAAAATAGAATCTGAAGTTGCTCAAGTAGTTGAAAATATTAAAGAAGATGCCGAATCTTTAGCAGAAAGCGTCAAAGGGCATGTTGAATCAGTTGTCGAATCGGCTGTTGAAACTATCAGCGAAACCGTCGAGCAGGTTCGGGAAACTTTGACCGAAACGCCGTCTGAAACAGTTGAAAAAGTAGAAGAACACGTTGAAGCGGCAAAAGAAGCGGCTGTTGAAACCGCCAGCGAGACTGTTGAACAGGTAAAAGAAACCGTTGCCGAGATGCCGTCTGAAGCGGTCGAGGCTGCTGAAGAAGTGGCAGAACAGGCTGAGGCAGTCAGAGAAGAAGCTGTTGAAACCGTCAGCGAGGTTGTTGAGCAGGTAAAGGAAACCGTTGCCGAGATGCCGTCTGAAGCGGCCGAGGTTGCTGAAGAAGTAGCGGAACAAGCTGAAGCAGTCAAAGAAGAAGCTGTTGAGGCAGTTAGCGAGACTGTCGAGCAAGTTCAAGAAGCCGTTGTGGAAATACCGGTTGAAGCCCCTGCTCCGGCAGAAGAACACAAGCTCAGTTGGGCTGCGCGTTTGAAACAAGGCTTGACCAAATCACGCGACAAAATGGCAAAATCGTTGGCCGGCGTGTTCGGCGGCGGACAGATCGACGAGGACTTGTACGAAGAGCTGGAAACCGTGCTGATTACCAGCGATATGGGCATGGAAGCCACCGAATACTTGATGAAAGACGTGCGCGACCGTGTCAGCCTCAAAGGCCTCAAAGACGGCAACGAATTGCGCGGTGCGCTGAAAGATGCGCTGTACGACTTGATTAAGCCTCTGGAGAAACCTTTGGTCTTGCCGGAAACCAGGGAGCCTTTCGTGATTATGCTTGCCGGTATCAACGGCGCGGGTAAAACCACGTCTATCGGCAAACTCGCCAAATACTTCCAAGCGCAGGGTAAATCTGTGTTGCTGGCGGCAGGCGATACTTTCCGTGCCGCTGCGCGTGAGCAGCTTCAAGCTTGGGGCGAGCGCAACAATGTAACCGTGATTTCGCAAACCACAGGCGATTCCGCAGCCGTTTGCTTCGATGCCGTCCAAGCCGCGAAAGCGCGCGGGATCGACATCGTGCTGGCTGATACTGCCGGCCGTTTGCCTACGCAGCTTCATTTGATGGAAGAAATCAAAAAAGTGAAACGCGTGTTGCAAAAAGCCATGCCGGATGCGCCACATGAAATCATCGTTGTTTTGGATGCCAACATCGGTCAAAACGCCGTCAACCAAGTGAAAGCCTTCGACGAAGCGCTGGGTCTGACCGGACTTATCGTCACCAAGCTAGACGGTACGGCCAAAGGCGGTATCCTTGCCGCCCTTGCCTCCGACCGCCCTGTTCCTGTCCGCTACATCGGCGTAGGCGAAGGCATCGACGATTTGCGTCCGTTTAATGCCAAAGCGTTCGTGGATGCCCTATTGGATTAAACAGACAGGTTGAGGTTTGTAAACGCAGTTTGCGGGGGATTTCTGAGCCGTATTTTGAAAGGCTTCGCATTCGGTTGGTACAAAAGCCAAACAGGCTGTTAAAAAGGCCGTCTGAAACCTAAAATCAGGTTTCAGACGGCCTTTATTTATTTACGGGTTTAGTTTTTCCGTGCGGTAACAAACTTTGCCAGTTGGCGCAGGCGCAGGGCTTTGTCGCCGAATGGCTCGATCAGGGCAACGGCTTCTGCAATCAGCGTTTCTGCGTAAGTGCGCGCGGCCTGCAGGCCCATCAGTTTGACGTAGGTCGGTTTGTCGTTGTCCGAGTCTTTGCCGGCGGTTTTGCCCAAGGTGGCGGTATCGGCTTCGCAGTCCAATACATCGTCGATCACTTGGAAAGCCAAACCTAATTTGGCGGCGTAGCGGTCTAAGGTTTGGATTTGAGCCGGTGTTAAGTCTGGGCAGGAAAGTGCGCCTAAGGCCACGGCCGCGCGGATGAGTGCGCCGGTTTTGAGGCTGTGCATCTGTTCCAATTCGGCCTGATTCATGGCTTTGCCGACATTGGCAAGGTCGATAGCTTGTCCGCCCGCCATGCCGAGGCTGCCGGATGCCTGGGCCAGCGTGGACAACATGGCAAGCTGACGTTCGGCAGGCAGGCCTGTCGGACGGCTCAGTACATCAAAGGCTTGGGTTTGCAACGCATCGCCGACCAAAAGGGCGGTTGCTTCATCGTATTGCACATGGCAGGTCGGTTTGCCGCGGCGCAGACTGTCGTTGTCCATCGCCGGCATATCGTCGTGAACCAACGAATAGACGTGTACCATTTCGATGGCCGCCATCGCCTGCTCGACGGCATTTTGGTTTGCTTCGCCCAATTCGGACGCGGCAAGCACCAAGAGTGGACGCAGCCGTTTGCCGCCGCCGAGGGTAACGTAACGCATGGCTTCGTGCAGCGTGTGCGGAACTTGGCTTTCAGACGGCAAGAAATGCGCCAGCAGCAATTCGGTTTGCGCTTGGGCTTTTTGTTGCCATGTTTTGAGTTCATTCGCCGGGTTCAAGGTTCAACTCCTTCAGTTCGCCGGCATCCAAGACTTGCAGTTTCTGCTCGACTTCCGCCAATTTGGTTTGGCAGTATCTGACCAATTCGTTGCCTTCCTGATAGGCAGCCAGGGCGTCTTCCAGCGGCATTTCGCTGCTTTGCATGGCCTGGGTCAGGGTTTCGAGGCGGGATAAGGCTTCTTCAAAGGATTGGGGGGCGTTTTTTTTCATGGTTTGAAATGATGGGCAGAAAGGGGGAATTGTAGCATTTTTAGATGATGAAGGCCGTCTGAACAGGGATGAAAACGAAATCAAAGATTTCTGTTTCTTTGTTCAGACGGCCTTTTTTCAAACGAAATAACGTTATCAACCCGGTAAAACGGCTTTTTGATAGTTGAGCGCGATAAACTGCTTCTCGGCATCCAATTCAGTGATTTTGAACAATGCCTGCGATTTGGGCAGCGCGTCAAACGGAATACCGGTCGCGCGCGTTACCAGCGGCAGGCCTTCAATGCGGACGAGGTCTTCTTTGAGGATGGTGGCCGTCAGCTCGCTCGTGCCTTGCTGCTGCAGATAGACGAGGCTCCAGTAGGCTTCCATTTGGCGTTGGAAGTCGGCGTAGGCTGTATAGGCGGCATCAAAGTCGCGCAGCGCGGCGAAAAGCTCGGCATCGCTGTTTTGATACAGTGGCTCGGCAGAGTCGTCGATCAGGCTGATCAGCTGCTTTTGGTTGATGTAGTCGGCGGCGCGGCGCAGAGGCGAGGTAAACCAGCCATAATGCTGCACGCCCATGCCGATGTGCGGCTCGGATTTGGTGCTCATGCGCACTTTGCCTGCCGGTTGGACGCGGAAAAGGCCGGGCAGCTCGTTTTCGTCCAGCATTTGCGCCCAAGTGCTGTTGGCAAGAATCATCATCTCGCTGACCAGCGTATCGATGGGCGAACCGCGTTCGCGGCGGACGACGGATACGTTGCCTTCCTCATCCAATTCGATGCTGTAATCGTATTGCGGCGCGCGGTCGGGCTCGTATTTGCCGCGCGCTTTTTGCAGGGCGATGGCGAATTGATAGAACCAAATCAGGTCTTGATGGTGGGCAAACATCATTTCGCCGGCTTCGTCCAAGCCGGTTTCGGCGTTGAAATGCGGTTCGATGGCTTGAATGCGCAGGTTTTCGGCGATGTTGACGGCTTCGATTTTGCAGGTTGGCGCGCCGACGTTGAACTCGCCGTCCACATCAAAATAAATGCTGACGGCAGGGCGGTACGCGCCCGCATCAAGGCTGAACGCGGCAATCCAGTTTTCGGGCAGCATGGTGATTTTGCCGCCGGGGAAATAAACCGTGCTTAAGCGTTCCATGATGTTTTTTTCCATTTTGTCGCCTTGTTTAATGGCAAGCGACGGCGCGGCAATGTGGATGCCGACGCGTTTCATGCCATTGCCCAAGTCGGTCAGGCTCAAAGCATCGTCCACTTCGGTAGTCGATTCGTCGTCAATGGAAAAGGCGGTAACGTCGGCTTTGGGCAAGTCGGGCATTTCAGGAAGCGGAAGGTCGGGGAAGCCTGTTCCTTTGGGGAAGTATTTGATTTCAAACCCGTCTTGCAGGTATTGGGGAATGGACGTAATGCCGCCTGTCTTTTTCGCCAGTTCGTAGGCAGAGATTTTCAGCGCGTCGGCGGCTTTGGTAAAGGCTTTGTAAGTCAGCGACTGCTTGTCGGGCGCGTGCAGGATGGTTTTCAAATCTGCCGCGATTTCAGACGGCATCTCGCCGCGTTTCAAGGCTTCCGCCCAAGCGTCGATTTGCGCGTCTTGCTGTTTTTTGCGTTCGATGGCGGCAAGCGCTTGTTTCAAAGTTTCTTCAGGCGCGGCTTTGAACACGCCTTTGGCTTTTTTATAGAAATACATCGGCGCGGCGTACAGCGCAATCAAAGTTGCCGCCAGCTCGGTTTTGGTCGGTGCATGGCCGAAATATTCTTCGGCAATCGCCTCAGCGGTAAATTCCTCTTCGCCGCATACTTCCCACAATAAATCGGTATCGATGTCCGCCGCCTGCGCCTGCGCGTTCTCTAAAAACGCCGCCATATCGCCGTCAAACTCGGCAAAGACATTATTTGCCTTCACTTTGGTGCGTTTGCCGTGTTGGGTATCGACTTGGTAGGTGGCGTCGTTTTTTTGGACGATGGAGGCAACTTTGAATTGGCCGGACTCTTCGTAAAAGATATTCATTTTTTTAGGATTTTATGATTTGTAGGAAACGCGTGATTTTAGCAGATTTGCACAAGAAAGGCCGTCTGAAAAACATACTTTCAGACGGCCTGTTCAAACGGCGGATGATTAATACTGATATGCCGCCAGTTTGCGTTTGATTTCAGGCAGGGCGGCGCGTGCGGCTTGTTCGCCCAATTGGATGGCGCGTTGTTTTTGGTCGAAACCGCCAATCGAGCCCAGCTCCAAAACCTGCGGTTTGATGACCACATTGGCTTGGCCCAATTCTTGGTGTAAGGCGGTTTGGCTCATCACGTTGAAGGTTTGGTCAAGATAGGAGAACATACCTTGGCTGACATTTTTGGCCGGACGGGCGGAAATATCGACGGCAATGATGAAGTTTGCCCCCAGTTTTTTCGCCGCGCTGACTGGTACGGGCTGCGACAGGCCGCCGTCCACATATTTGCGACTGCCGATAACGACAGGTTGGAACACGTTCGGAATCGAAGCAGAAGCGCGGACGGCCTGTCCGGCATTGCCTACGTTGAATACCACCGGTTTGCCGCTTTCAAAATCGGTCGCAACGGCGGCAAATTTGATGGGGAACTGCTGCATCGGGCGGTTGCCGACTTTGCGGTTGATGTAGTTTTGCAGTTTTTCGCCTTTGATGAAGCCGCTGGTGGACAAGGTCAAATCCACCAAATCGGTTTTACCCAAAATTTCCGCTTCCAATTCGAGGCGGTCGGGCGACATTCCCGAAGCGTACATACTGCCGACAATCGAGCCGGCAGATGTACCAGTAACGATTTTGACCGGAATATTGTTTTCTTTCAAAACCTTAATAATCCCGATATGGGCAAAGCCTTTGGACGCGCCGCCGCCCAAAGCCAGCGCAACCGTGGCTTTCGGTTTGGGTGCAGTATGCGAAACCGTATTTTGACCCTGCGTAGAAGGTTTGGATTGCGGCGCGTTGCCGCTCGGACAGGCAGCCAATACCAAGACGGACGAAGCGGCTAAAAACGTTTTGAATGTGGAAAAAAGTTTATTCATGTTCAGACAGCCTTTAATATGTCGAAGGGGTTATTTTACTCTGAAATTAAGTCGAAAGGCCGTCTGAAATCAAGTTTCAGACGGCCTTTTAAATCCAGCTCAAGCCAATTCGAGCTGTTTTTCCAAACTCTCGACCAGTTGGTCGTCCAAATTCAAAGCTTGGGACAAACGGCTCAGGAACACAATTTCCTTGCGCGACAAGTCCGCGCAGACCAATCGGGCCGCCAGATAAGTTTCGGCTGCCAAAGCCTCGTCATTGCCGACCGAAGCGGCAATTTGCTCGATGGAGGCCGGTTGCGCATATTCCGCCTGCAACCATGCCGCCGTTTCCGCATCGCTGCCGCTTTCACGCTCAATGGCCGCGCGTTCCGCATCGTCAATCAGGCCGTCTGAAGCCGCCGCCGCAATCATCGTTTGCAAAATCACACGGCTGTGGTTTTCACCAATCAGGCCGGCAGGTTGGAACGCACTTTGCGGCAATTCGTCCTGCTGGCGGTTTTGTTTCCAGTTTTGATAGCCTTTATAAGCCAGAAAACCCAAAGCGGCAACCGAGCCGGCCTTGACCAGCTTCTTTGCGTTTTTCTTTTTCAACAGCATCGATGCCAAAGCACCCGTCAGCGCGCCACCGCCGAAAGAATTGAGCGGGCTGTCCGCCACCGCTTTGCCGCCTTTTTGAGCCGCACCCAAAACCTGATTGAGCAACTGACTGAAATCCATAAAAAAATCTCCTGAAAACCAATACATTGCAAATATAGAGTAGAAACACCCAAAAACCAAGCCAAAGAAAGTTAAAAGGTGCAAACAAGTTTTCAGACGGCCATAGCCGACTTTCGGTACAATCACACCATTCCAAACAATAAACTCCATCATGACCGATACCGCCCAAATTATTACCAGCTATGGCCGCCGCTATATTGTCCGCACCCCCGACGGCCAAACATATAACGCCACCACCCGCAAAAAACGCGTCGATTTCGCCTGTGGCGACCAAGTCCGCATCAGCCCCATCAACGGCGAACAAGTCGTGATTGAAGACTACCTCCCGCGCGAAAGCCTGCTCTACCGCCAAGACGCATGGAAAACCAAACTGATTGCCGCCAACGTTACCCAACTGCTCATCGTAACCGCCGCCAGCCCCTCACCCAGCGAAGCCCTGTTACAACGCGCCCTCCTCGCAGCCGAAGCGGCCGGCATTAACGCCGTCATCGTCCTCAATAAAGCCGACCTCCCCAAAACCGCCCAATGGCGCGAGAAACTCAAATTCTACGAAACCCTCGGCTACCCCGTGGTCGAAACCAACGCATTGGAAAACGCCGACATCCTGCGTCCCATTTTAGAAGGGCAAACCAACATCCTGCTCGGACAAAGCGGCATGGGCAAGTCCACCCTGACCAACTCCCTACTCGGCAACCAAGCCGCCCGAACCGGCGACATTTCCACCGCGCTCGATTCCGGCAAACACACCACCACCCACGCCCAACTGTACGATTTAGACGCAGAAACCCGACTCATCGATTCCCCCGGCCTGCAAGAATTCGGCCTGCACCATCTCCAAGCTGCCGATTTATTACAATACTTCCCCGACCTGCGCCACCTTATCGGCCAGTGCCGTTTCCACAACTGCACCCACCGCGCTGAACCCGGCTGCGCCGTCAAAGCCGCTGCCGAATCAGGCGAAGCCAAACCCGAGCGCATCGAATTTCTGCAACGCGTTACCGACGAATTATTGAGATAAAGATTGAACGGAAACTAAGCGTTTGGATAAATAAAAAGGCCGTCTGAAACTTTCAGACGGCCTTTTTTTAAAGAATAACCAAATTTACCTTTCAACCGGCATTGCTGCCTTAGCGGGAAAGAGAAGGTGCTTTTCGTGGCGGATTGATCATGAGAAGAACGGCTTCTTCAATTTGTTTGTCCCCCCGATCATGGAGTTCTACCGGAAACTTCAGACGCAACACTGTAATAATAGCGCCAACCGATAAGCCTGCATCATTAAGCAACTCAATTTCTTTAAGTACCGGAGCGGAAAGGTTTAACATGGTTTCTCCTTATGGTTTGGCTAAGGCTTAGCCCACTTTATCCCCGGGTTGCGCGCCTGCGTCAACGTCGAGGAGCTTCAGTTTGCCCTCTGCCGTGGCGGCTGAAAGGATCATGCCTTCGGATACGCCGAATTTTGCCATTTTGCGCGGGGCGAAGTTGGCGACGGCGATGACCATGCGGCCGTTCAATTCGGCGGGGTTGGGATAAGATGCGGCGATGCCGGAGAAGATGATGCGTTTTTCAAAACCGAAATCGAGGTCGAATTTTAGGAGTTTGGTGCTGCCTTCAACGGCTTCGCAGTTCAATACTTTGGCGACGCGCATGTCGATTTTCATAAAGTCGTCAAAGC
This sequence comes from Neisseria sp. P0008.S002, assembly GCF_051962805.1. Taxonomy (NCBI): domain Bacteria; kingdom Pseudomonadati; phylum Pseudomonadota; class Betaproteobacteria; order Neisseriales; family Neisseriaceae; genus Neisseria; species Neisseria sp. P0008.S002. The sequence goes on from NZ_JBQCUY010000006.1 coordinate 68,190, forward strand.
TCGCTTGTTCGGCGACTTTTTCGTATTTGCTTTCTTCGGCGGCAGGCGCGGCTGCGGAGGCGATGCTTTGTTTGTTGGCTTCGATTAAATCGTCCACTTGTTTTTGCTCCACTCGTTGCATTAAATGTTCGTATTTGTTGATGGCGTGTTCGCCCAAGGTTTCGCGTGTATTTGCCCAAGTGATGGCTTCTAAATTCAGGAATTTGGCGGCATTTTCGGCCACTTTCGGCAATACGGGGGCGAGGTAGGCGGTCAACATGGTAAAGGCGTTGATGAGCTCGCTGCATACTTCGTGCAGGCGTTCCTCTTGGCCTTCTTGTTTCGCCAGTTCCCACGGTTTGTTGGCATCAACGTATTCGTTGACAATGTCTGCCAAGGCCATGATGTCGCGCAGGGCTTTGGCGTATTCGCGGCTTTCGTAGCATTCGGCAATGGCTTCGCTTTGCGCAGTCAGTTTTGCCAGCAATTCGCTGTCGGCAACATCTTTCAGACGGCCTTCAAAGCGTTTGGCGATGAAACCTGATGCGCGGGCGGCGATGTTGACGTATTTGCCGACGAGGTCGCTGTTGACGCGGCTGATGAAGTCTTGCAGGTTCAAATCGATGTCTTCGATTTTGCTGTTGAGTTTGGCGGCGATGTAGTAGCGCATCCACTCGGGGTTCAGGCCTTGTTCCAGATAGGATTTGGCGGTGATGAAGGTGCCGCGCGATTTGGACATTTTTTGTCCGTCGACGGTCAAAAAGCCGTGTGCGTACACGCCGGTCGGGGCGCGGTGGCCGGAGAAATGCAGCATGGCGGGCCAGAACAGGGCGTGGAAATAGAGGATGTCTTTGCCGATGAAGTGGTACATCTCGGTTTGGCTGTCGGCTTTGAAGTATTCGTCGAAATCGACGCCGATGCGGTCGCACAGGTTTTTAAACGAGGCCATGTAGCCGACGGGCGCATCCAGCCAAACGTAGAAATATTTGCCCGGCGCGTCGGGGATTTCGAAACCGAAATACGGCGCGTCGCGGGAGATGTCCCAGTCGGACAGCGTGGTTTCTTCGCCTTCGCCCAGCCATTCTTTCATTTTGTTGAGGGCTTCGGGTTGCAGATGGGGCTTGCCGTCGTGCGGATTGTTGCCGGAAGTCCATGCTTTGAGGAAGTCGGCGCATTCGCCCAGTTTGAAGAAGAAGTGTTCGGATTCGCGCAATTCGGGTTTTGCACCAGAAACGGCGGAATACGGGTTAATCAGTTCGGTCGGGGAATAGGTCGTGCCGCAGACTTCGCAGTTGTCGCCGTATTGGTCTTGGGCGTGGCATTTCGGGCATTCGCCTTTGACAAAGCGGTCGGGCAGGAACATTTGTTTTTCGGGGTCGAAAAGCTGCTCGATGACGCGGCTCTCAATCTTGCCGTTGGCTTTCAGCGCGCGGTAAATGTCTTGGGAAAACTGTTTGTTTTCAGGGGAATGGGTGCTGTAATAATTGTCGTAGCCGATGTTGAAGCCGGTAAAGTCGGCGAGGTGCTCTTCGCGCACTTTGGCGATCATATCTTCAGGCGCAATGCCTTGTTTTTGCGCGGCAAGCATCACGGGCGTGCCGTGGGTGTCGTCGGCGCAGCAGTAGTAGCATTCGTGGCCGCGCAGTTTTTGGAAACGTACCCAAACGTCGGTTTGGATGTGTTCGACCATGTGGCCGAGGTGGATGCTGCCGTTGGCATACGGCAGCGCGGAAGTGACAAGGATTTTGCGTGTCATGGTTTGTGCTTTTAAAAACAATGGATAAAGATGTCGGGAATTATACCGCAAAACAATACGCAAAGGCCGTCTGAAACCCGATTGCCGGTGTTTCAGACGGCCTTTTATTTATCGGCTGCGTATGGGATCAACCGTGTACGCGTTCGATTTTTGCGCCTACGCCGCCAAGTTTTTTCTCGATGTATTCATAGCCGCGGTCGAGGTGGTAGATGCGTTCGACGATGGTTTCGCCTTCTGCGACCAAGCCTGCCATGACGAGGCTGGCAGAGGCGCGCAGGTCGGTTGCCATCACGACGGCGCCGGAGAGTTTTTCTACTCCTTTGATGTAGGCGGTGTTGCCTTCGGTGGTGATGTCTGCGCCCATGCGGTTGAGTTCAGGAACGTGCATGAAGCGGTTTTCAAAAATGGTTTCCACCACGCGGCTGCTGCCTTCGGCAATGGCGTTCATGGCCATAAACTGCGCCTGCATGTCGGTTGGGAAGCCTGGGTGGACGACGGTACGGATGTCCACGGCTTTGGGGCGTTGTTGCATGTCGATGGAAATCCAGTTGTCGCCTGCTTCGATGATGGCGCCGGCTTCTGTCAGTTTGTTTAACACAACTTCCATGGTTTTCGGTGCGGCATTGCGCAGGACAACTTTGCCGCCGGTCATGGCGACGGCGCAGAGGAAGGTACCGGCTTCGATACGGTCGGGAACGACGCTGTGTTCGCAGCCGTGCAGCTCTTTTACGCCTTCGATGGTCATGGTTGCTGTACCGATACCGCTGATTTTCGCGCCCATTTTAACGAGGCATTCGGCCAAATCGACGACTTCGGGCTCGATGGCGCAGTTTTCGAGGATGGTGGTGCCTTCTGCGAGCGTGGCCGCCATCAGCAGGTTTTCAGTACCGCCTACGGTTACGACATCCATGGTGACGCGCGTGCCTTTCAGACGGCCTTTGGCTTTGACGTAACCGTGTTCGATGGTGATTTCCGCACCCATGGTTTCGAGGCCTTTGAGGTGCTGGTCAACGGGGCGCGAACCGATGGCGCAGCCGCCGGGCAGGCTGACTTGGGCTTCGCCGAAACGCGCCAGCGTCGGGCCGAGCACGAGGATGGATGCGCGCATGGTTTTTACCAGCTCGTAAGGTGCGCAGGTGTTGTTGACGGTGCCGCCGTTGATTTCAAATTCGGAGATGTTGTCGGTCAAAACGCGTGCGCCCATGCCTTGCAGCAGTTTTTGGGTAGTTTTGACGTCGGCGAGCATGGGTACGTTTTTCAAGCGTAAAGTGCCGGAAGTCAGCAGACCGGCACACATCAGCGGCAGGGCGGCGTTTTTCGCGCCGGATACGATGATTTCGCCGTTGAGGGGGCCGTTGGCAGAGATTTTGAGTTTGTCCACAGGATGTCTTTCGTTATTTGTCTGCACGGCTTATGCCGCACAAATGAAATGAGATGGATAATAAACCATCAATTATAAGGGATTATGCCCTTGCTGTTAGATTTGGCAGTATTAAATTTTCACAAGGTTTGTTTAAGTTGCGAAAGGATAAGATTTCAGGCCGTCTGAATGGTTCAGACGGCCTGTTTGCCAAGGCTTATTTTTTAGCTTTGAAGCCTAAGAGGTGTTGCGTGGTGGCCAGCCATGCGCCGAATACGCCCAGCGCGATGACGAAGCCGAATACCAGCGACACTTCGCTAAATGTGAAGAAACGCCAGCCGATGTTCAGACCGTAGGGTTTGAAAATCGCGTCCACCAGCGGCCGTACTTCGGCCAGCAGCCAAGCCGACAAGCCCAGGCTGACGGCGGCGGAGAAAATACTCTGCCACATTGCCTGATAAAGGAAAGGGCGGCGGATGAAGGAAGCGGGCGCACCCAACAGCTTGGTGATCTCCAACTCTTCCTTGCGGCTGAGGATTTGCAGGCGGATTGTGTTGTGTGCCACCAAGACAAAGGCCATGCCCAAAGTCAGCGAGAGGAACCATAAAATCTTGCGGATAAATTCGTTGATACGATAAAGGGTTTGTACCCATTCGGTATCCATGGTTGCCGATTCGACACGCGGCAGTTTGGTAATGTCTTTATAGATGGCCTGCATCTGATCCGGAGAAGTGGCAGGGTCGGGCGTAACGATAAAGACGTCGGGCAACGGGTTGCCATCGAGCATGGAAACGAGGTTTTGGTCGAGATTGGTTTGCAATTCTTCCAAACCTTCCTGCTTGCTGATAAAGCGGACTTTATCGATACGGCTGTCGCGTTGGAGCAGATTTTTCACCGTATCGGCATCAGAACTTGCCGCATCGGTGTCCATATAAACCGTAATCTGCGGCGACTCGTTGAGTTTGCCCAACACGCTTTGTCCGCTTTGGATGCCCAAATACATGAACAGCGGCAAGGTCATGGCAACGGCAAGCATGAGCAGGGTCAGCAGTGTGCCGATGGGTTGGCGCAGAAGCTCTTTGAGCGCGGCGCGCGCCGATTCGACGTGTAACGAGATGTAGTGAATCATGCTCATGCGAGGCGTCCTTTCTGCAGGCGCAAGACGCGGTGGCCGTAATCCGCCATCAGCGTTTCATCGTGCGCCGCAACAATCACGGTCGTGCCTGCTTCATGGAAGGTTTTGAACAATTCCATAATATCCAGCGCATAGGCGCGGTCGAGGCTGGCGGACGGCTCGTCGGCAATCAGCAGGCTGGGTTGGTGAACCACTGCACGCGCGATGCACAAACGTTGTTGTTCGCCGCCGGACAAAGTGATGGGCATATCGTTTTCGCGGCCTTTCAAGCCGACTTTCTCAATCGCAATACGCGCGCGCTCTTCAGCTTTGCGCGGCTGATAGCCACTAATCCGCAAAGGCAGGATAACGTTTTGCAAGACATTGCGGTCGTAGAGGATTTTGTGGTCTTGGAAGACAATGCCGATATGTTGGCGCATAAAGCCGATCTGATTGTCGCTCAAGGTGCCGAGGTCTTGATTGTTAAACCAAACCTTGCCTTTGGTGGGCTTGGTAATGCCTGAAATCAGCTTCAAAATGGTGGATTTGCCCGAACCCGAATGGCCGGCGATAAAAATCATCTCACCTTTGTTAATCTGGAAACTGACATTTTTCAGGGCTTCGAAACCGCCGGGATAGGTTTTGGAAACTTGTTCGAAACGGATCATGGGTTTTCCTGAAAATAGGGATTCAGACGGCCGGCGTCATCGATAGGGCAACATGCCGTCTGAAAAAATGGGGTTATTCACAGATTATAAATATTTCGGCTGCTTTTTGATAGTGAAACCCCGGTTCTGCCTGTGGATACACTGCCGGTTTGCAACACAAAGTAATATGGTTTGAAAAAAGGCCGTCTGAACGATTGGGTTTCAGACGGCCTCAGTATCAGCGTAGGTTAAGCACCCTATCCGCTGTTTTATTTACATTTGGTTTTGGCCAAATTCACGGCGGCGGTCAGGCTTTTTTCGTTGACTTCGCCGGTGATGGTTTGTTTGTAGCCGCATTTCGGCGCTTCGACGACTGTGAAGGGCAATACGCCGACATTGTTGCCGTGGGCTTTCATGAAGTTGCGGCTGTTGGCGCCGGTGTAACGCCAAATCGGGTAGCTGACCGGCGTTTGTTTCAGGAACTTGCCGATGTTGTCGGTCGTATCCAGCGCGATGCCGACCATATCGACGCTGCCTTTTTTCTGCGCTTTGTACCATGCCGACATGGCGGGCATTTCTTTACGGCAGGGGCCGCACCAGGTTGCCCAAAGGTTAACCACGCGCACGGGGGCTTTGAGTGACTCCAGGCTTTGCGGTTTGTTGTCCTGCCAACCTGCTGTTTCGTCGGCGGCAAAGGCCGGCGCAGCGGTAAAAACGGCAGCGGACAAGAGAAGGGCGGTTAAGGCTTTCATGGTTGTATCCTTGAGGTTGCCAATCGAAATAGTGTTTATTGTAAAACGGTTTGGTGGGTATGCCTACCGATTCATATCAAGATATCAGGTAAAAAGTTTGAGTAAAAATCAGTTGCAGACGATAATAACTGCCATCATTGAATGATTTTGCAATAATACGGAGACTTTCATGCCGTCTGAATTCACACTTTATCACAACCCGCGTTGCAGCAAATCGCGTGCTGCGCTGGCTTTGCTCGAAGAAAAAGGCGTTGCCGCCGACGTAGTCAAATATCTGGATACCGCGCCCGATTTGGCGACTTTGCAGGATATGTTTGCCAAACTCGGCATCGAATCGGTGCGCGGCATGATGCGCACGAAAGACGATTTGTACAAAGAATTGGGTTTGGACAATCCCGATTTGGACAATGCCGCCCTGCTTCAGGCAATCGCCGAACACCCTGCCCTGCTTGAGCGTCCCGTTTTGGTAACGCCTACGCGCGCAGCCATCGGCCGTCCGTTGGAAAACATTGCCGCCCTACTCGGCTGACGGGGTTGGAGAAGGCCGTCTGAAGATGATTTCCCTGCTTAAAAGCCGCAATGGCTTGCGATATTACCTGTTTCGCGGTCTTGCTTTGAGCGTTTTGCTGGTGTGCGGTATTTTTTTGAGCGGCACATGGCAGATTTACCGGACAGGTTTGCAAATCTTGCCGAAGGACGTTCATGCCGATGCGGCGGTGGTGTTAGGTGCGGCGGCGTGGGACAAACGCCCATCGCCGGTATTCCGTGAGCGCATCAACCACGCCATCACGCTCTACCAAAGCCATCGGGTCGGTAAAATCATTTTCACCGGCGGTACGCCCAAAAAAGGATTTATGACCGAAGCCGAAGTGGGGCGCCGATACGCGCTCAAGCAGGGCATACCGGCGCACAATATCCTATTTGAAAACACGTCGCGCAACACTTACGAAAACCTACGCAATATCGTCCCCATCATGCACGCCAACGGAGTCGGCAGCATTATCGTTGTCAGCGACCCGTATCATTTGGCGCGTGCCGAAGAAATGGCCGCCGATTTGGGCTTGTCAGACGCGCAGTTCTCCGCCACCCCGACCACGCGCTTTGACGAGCGCAGCAAGAAAGCCAAGTTTCTGATGCAGGAGAGCTATTCATTGTTTCTCTACCGTATCGGCAAATGGAGCGATGCCATTTGGAATTGGATAGGGGGTTGAGCCTTCGATAATCCATGTAAAAAGCCGTCTGAAGCCTTTTAGGTTTCAGACGGCCTAAATGTATGCTTACTTATTGATATTGATTTGCAGCTACACTGCCAAAAAAGACTACAGCCAGTACCAGATAAATTACCATTACGATGGCAAACAGAATCAAGGCAGCCTTGAAATAATTGGCTTTATTCGGATTGGTGTTTGAGCTGAATGCCCATACAAGCATCATAACTATATTGACCAGCGGAATCATCAAAATCAAGTTTGTTATCAACCATTCTTTGACGCTTACAATCGGAGCCTGTTGATGGCCGATTTGGTTTTGTTCAGTCATATCTTGTCCAATACATTAAATAAAAAGAATAATAATTATACATAATAAAGCCTTATTAGTATAGCATACATATTCAGACGGCCTGAGCCTATGATTTTTGCAGCCGCTATTTCAATCGGATGTAAAACGTACCGTCCGGCACGACGGGCAGGTATTTGCGGTAGAAGTCCAGATAGGTCTTGTTTGGGTCTATGTCGGCAAACTGCTGCGGATACAGGGTTTTGGCGATAAATTGCGCGCTGGCCAAATCGGTGAGCGAGCGGGAGGCGGTGTGGTAGATGCCGTAAACGCGTTTGTTTTTGACGGCAGGAATGTCTGCCCAGCCTTTGCGTTTGACAAATCCGGCCAGGCGGCGTTGCGCATCGGCCTGGCTGATGCCTATGCCCATCGCCATAATGCCAGGCTTGTCTTTATGGCCGTTTTCCGTCCCCGAAATGACGATGACGTCGGGTTTGGCCGTCAGGAATTTTTCAGGGTTTATCGGTCCCCAGTTTTTAACGTAAGGCGCAGCGATATTGTTGCCACCTGCTGTGTCGGCAATCGCGCCCCACATATCTTTGCCGAAAGTGTAGCTGTATTCGGACGGGCCTTTGTCGCCGAACTCGATATAGATTTTCGGTTTGGACTGCTTGGCGCGCGCGACGCGTTTTTGGATATCGGCAATGCCTCGGGCGTATTCGGCGGCAATTTTTTGGGCGCGCGCCTGTGTACCGTTGAGTTCGCCGAAAATTTCCGCACTGCGCGTGTGCCGCGCGACGGTTTCGGCGTTGAAATCGACCACGACGACGGGTATGCCTGCCGCTTTAATGCGCGGCAGATGGGTGGCGATGGCCTTATACTGCCAGTCGGCCAGAATCAATACGTCCGGCTTGAGCGCGAGCGTTTTCTCCAGTGAAAACGTGCCGGTACTGATGTTGCCGATGTCCGCAATGTTTTGCAGCGTAGGCAGCTTCTGTTTGAACATCGCCCAGCTGCCAGGATTGAATTTCTCCCAAAACTCACGCGAAATGCCGATGACGTTTTTAAATTTGTCCGCGCCCGTTACCGCGATATAGTCGGGATAGTAAAACGCCAAAACCGCGCGTTTGACAGGGACATCGACTTTGACTTCGCGTCCCAATACGTCTTTGATAGTTTTGATTTCGGCTTGGGCAAAAAGGGGCAGGAGGGCGAGGGCGGTAAATAAAGCGCGTTTGTTCATGAGCGGATACTTTCAAAGAAATGATTATCATTAGTTTTGTTTTCAGGAGAAAAGTTCCCAGACGGTCCTTCTGCGCCGACATTATTTTCAGACGGCCGTACATTGTTTAAACCTTGCCGAAAAAGTAAAATACCTGTTTTCAAAGATTTTGGAGCCATCATGACCGTCAAAACCCGTTTCGCCCCCAGCCCCACCGGCTACCTGCACATCGGCGGCGTACGCACCGCCTTGTTTTCATGGGCGTTTGCCCGCCATCATAAAGGCGAGTTCCTATTGCGTATCGAAGACACCGACTTGGCGCGCTCTACTGCCGAATCCGTCAACATTATCCTCGACGGCATGAAATGGGTCGGCCTGAACTACGACAACGCAGACAACGTCGTTTACCAAACCCGCCGTTTCGACCGCTACAAAGAAGTCATTGCCGAACTTTTAGAAAAAGGCCATGCCTACTACTGCTATTGCAGCAAAGAAGAGCTGGAAGCCATGCGCGAGAAAGCCGAAAAAGAAGGCACGGCGACTTACGACCGCCGCTGGCGTCCCGAAGCAGGCAAAACCCTGCCCGAAATCCCTGCCGACGTGCAACCCGTTGTCCGCTTCAAAACACCTTTGGACGGCGTCACCAAATGGACGGACTTGGTTAAAGGCGAAATCTCTATTCCCAACGAAGCGCTTGACGACCTGATTATCGCCCGCGCCGACGGCACACCGACTTACAACTTCTGCGTTGTCGTGGACGATTACGACATGGGCGTTACCCACGTTATCCGCGGCGACGACCATGTGAACAACACCCCGAAACAAATCAACATCTTAAAAGCCATCGGCGCAAACCTGCCCGAATACGGCCACCTGCCGATGATTCTTAACGAACAAGGCAAAAAAATCTCCAAACGCAGTGGCGATACCGTTGCCATTACCGATTTCGGCGCAATGGGCATCCTGCCCGAAGCCATGCTCAACTATCTGGCACGCTTGGGTTGGGCGCACGGCGACGACGAATTCTTCACGATGGAACAATTCATCGAATGGTTTGATTTGAAAGACGTTTCCCCGTCTCCAAGCCGTATGGATTTGAAAAAACTCTACTGGATTAACGGCGAACACATCAAAATCACCGCCAACGAAAAACTGGCCGAAATGGTGAAACCGCGCCTCGCCCTGCGCGATATCCATGAAACAAGCAAGCCTGCTTTGGAAGATGTGTTGGCATTGGTCAAAGACCGTGCCCAAGACCTGAACACGCTTGCCGACGAGTGCCTCTACTTCTACGTCAAACAAACCCCTGCTGAAGCGGACGTGCAGAAACACTGGGACGATGAAGCCGCCGCCCGTATGCTGCGCTTTGCCGAACGCCTCGAAGGGCTGGAAGACTGGAACGCCGAAGCCATCCACGACCTCTTCAAACCTTTCTGCGACGAAGAAGGCATTAAAATGGGCAAACTCGGTATGCCTTTGCGCCTCGCTGTCTGCGGTACGGCGAAAACCCCAAGCGTCGATGCCGTATTGGCATTAATCGGCAAAGAAGAAGTATTGAAACGGATACGTTCGTAAGGCATGAATGATAAAAGGCCGTCTGAAATGTTTCAGACGGCCTTTTTATTTTGAACAGGATTTATTTATTCTTCTTCGTTCGGTTTATTTTTATCTTTTTTGCGCCACAGGCCTTTAAACAATGCGCCTGCTGCAACAGCACCGAAAATAATCAGTTTGCCGAATTTAGCCAGTAATGCGCCGGCCAAAGCTAATAATCCCAGTTTTTTTGCAGCGATACCGCCAACCAATGCAGCCAGTCCGTATTCAGCCACTTTGTCGGTTGCGGCATTGAAATCGCTGTAGCGCTTGCCTTCATTGAATTCGATATTACCCAACAATTCTTGCACAATAGGTTTGTATTGATCTATGCTTTTCAAATCGGTGATCATAGTCAATTCAATATAGCCTTCGCGTCCCAGCTGGAAAGTATTGTAGTTGATGGCAGGATTGGGATCGGGTTCGTTTTTATTCAGAACGTCAATCGACCAAATCAGACGATGGGTCTTTGCATCATATTGCGGTTTTTCTACCCAGCCGCGTGTTTCCAATTCCGGCAGGTTGCGGGAGGCTCGCTCTTTATTTTGTTCCTCGGTGCCTTCTTTCAGCTGCTCGAGCATGGCCTCAACATCCCATTCTTTGGCATCATCGTCTTTGATATAGCCGGAATCGGTAAAGGTTAGGTCTACCATCCAATTAGTATCACCGTCCTCGTTTTCCGACTCGGGGAGAATCAGGCCGTAGCGGTTGGGATCTGTAGCGTTGCCTGCTTCTCTCATCATGGCATTGGCGCGATTTTTTTTCACAAAGACCATTTTTGCAGGTAGTTTCAGTTTGGCCTGATTGCCCAAATCAACGGTTGCTGGGCCTTGGACGATCTGGTCGTCAACGTAGTTTGCGATAGAGTCTGAGGCTTGTTGCGCTTCTTGCCCGGATGCCTCGACGGCAGAAGCAGTATCAGATTTGGCTGCAGAAGCCGGCAGGGTTTGGATAGATAGTAGGGCTGCCAAAACGGCATAGGCGAGATGGTTGCTTTTCATCATAGGGTTCTCATGGAAGAAGAATTAAAAAAGATGCAGACAGCCGCAACACCATATGCTCCGGCATGACTAAAGGATAAATTTTACAATAAATAAATCATATTTACATATTTAAATATGACTGTAATTTAAAAATACAGGAAAGCTTTTTGACGAGAGGCAGAGCCATCATTGTGAAACTCAAAAAGGCCGTCTGAAAATTTTTCAGACGGCCTTTTATAATAAAACCAGAAAATAATGGAATAAGGCGGAGAATATGAGAAAATAATAGCCGCCTGCCTGTTACAACTGCCGATTGAATTAACTTTTATCGGCAGCCTGAATGTCCGGATTGGATAAAATAAGCCATCAAGAACAAAGACCAACAAGCATATTATGTAAACTTGGCGGCGGAAAAATCGGCTCTGCGCTTTACTTTACAAATCAAACAACTTTAAAGGAAAACCCATGAAAAAAACCTTACTTGCCCTGATGATGTTATCCGCCGCTGCCGCGTATGCCGGTGAGGCGGAAGACCGTTTGCTGTCCGTCCAATCGGTTTACCGTGCCGCTTTGCATGAGCAAAACAGCAACGACAGCAAAATCATTTCCCTGCAAAGTGATTTGGAAAGCGCGCAGCGCCGTTTGCAGGCCGCACAATCCGATATTGACCGTTTGAAAGGCGAAATTCAGACGGCTTTGGCTCAGAAAGAGCAGCAAAATGCCAAGCTGCAACAAGCCGGCCAAATGTTGGACGCGGCTTGGAATGCCGTTTACGGCGTAGGCGGCAGCAAGGCGAATCAATAATTTAGACATTGTATTATTTGCGTTTTACGCTTCTTTTATCATATTTATAAGGAAACCTCATGTCCCTACCTTCCTGCCCGAAATGCCACTCCGAATACACTTACGAAGACGGTGCCCAATACGTTTGCCCTGAGTGCGCCCATGAGTGGAACGAGGCCGATGCTGCGGCTGCAAGCGATGATGCCTTGGAAGTCAAAGATGCCAACGGCGCGGTATTGCAAGATGGTGATACGGTTGTCTTGATTAAAGATCTGAAAGTCAAAGGCAGCTCTATGGTCATCAAGCAAGGCACCAAAGTCAAAGGCATCCGCCTGCAAGAGGGCGACCACAATATCGGTTGCAAAATCGATGGCAGCGCGATGAACTTGAAATCTGAGTTCGTCAAAAAAGCCTAAAGATTTTATTTTTGAAAGGCCGTCTGAAATCCGAAGATTAGGATTCAGACGGCCTTTGTGCATTTCATTTAAAACAAAATAAATCTTTATTTAAAATTAAATAACTTTAATAGAGTTGAATTTCAGGCCGTCTGAAAAAGCGGCGGCAAAATGTTCCGCACATACGCGGGTGTAAAACCGTTAAAATAACGCTTTCCCCTATTCTACGGAACCATTATGCTTCAGCCGACCTCCAAACAGATTTTGCACGAAGTATTCGGTTATCCCGAATTTCGTGGCAAGCAGGAGGCTATCGTCAATGCTTTGGCCGGCGGCGAGAGTTTGATGGTGCTGATGCCGACGGGCGGGGGCAAGTCTTTGTGTTACCAGATTCCGGCGCTGATGCGCGAAGGCGTGGCGGTTGTCGTATCGCCGCTGATTGCGCTGATGAACGACCAAGTAGCCAGCCTGCATGTGGCCGGGATTGAAGCGGCGGCAGTCAACAGCAGCACATCGGCAGATGAGGCGCGCGAGATTGCCGACAAGCTTGCCCAAGGCCGTCTGAAACTGCTTTATGTCGCACCAGAACGCTTGGTTACCGACCGCTTTTTGCGTTTTCTCGACCAACAAACCGTCAGCCTGTTTGCCATTGATGAGGCGCATTGCGTCAGCCAATGGGGACACGATTTCCGCCCCGAATATCAACAGCTCGGCATGCTTGCCGAACGCTATCCGAACGTCCCGCGCATCGCCCTGACCGCTACCGCCGATGCGGCCACGCGCGCCGACATCAAGCATTATCTACACTTGGACAATGCGCCCGAATTTATTTCCAGCTTTGACCGCCCGAATATTTATTATCAGGTTATCGAAAAAAATAATGGTAAAAAACAATTACTGGATTTCATCCGCAAGCAGATGCATGGGCAAAGCGGCATTGTGTATTGTTTAAGTCGCAAAAAAGTCGAGGATGTGGCGCAGTTTTTGTGTGAAAATGGCTTGGAGGCGATTCCGTATCATGCCGGTTTGAGCATGGACGTGCGCGAGGAAAACCAACGCCGCTTTACGCATGAAGACAATATTATCGTGGTGGCGACCGTGGCGTTCGGCATGGGCATAGACAAACCCGACGTGCGCTTTGTCGCCCATCTCGATATGCCCCAAAGTGTCGAACATTTCTATCAGGAATCGGGGCGCGCCGGCCGGGACGGTCTGCCTGCCGTGAGCTGGCTGTGTTACGGCTTGAACGATTGGGTGTTGCTGCGCGAACGGATTGCCGAAGGCAACAGCGACGAGGTGCAAAAGCAAATCGAAATGCAAAAACTCGATGCCATGCTTTCCGTCTGCGAAACCGCCGCCTGCCGCCGCGTACTGCTGCTCAAACATTTCGGCGAAGAATCCGAACCCTGCGGCCATTGCGACAACTGCCTGCATCCGCCCGTGCGGTTTGACGGCACGGTGTTGGTGCAAAAATTACTCAGCTGCGTGTACCGCGCCGGACAACGCTTTGCCGCCGGTTACATCACCAACCTTTTACGCGGTAAAAGCGACGATTGGATACTGCGCAACGGCCATGACAAGTTATCCACATTCGGCATCGGCAGCGAACAGACTGACAAGGAATGGCGCAGTGTCATCCGCCAGTGCATCAGCTTGGGCTATCTCACCGTCAACGTCGAGCAGCATCAAGCCTTGCAGCTGACCGAAGCGGCCAAAAAAGTCCTCAAGGGCGAAACCGAAGTCATGTTGCGTCCCCTGCGCCGCGAAAAAACGGCCACCCAAAAGCCGAAAGACGATTGGTTGCGCACCGAGCGCGAAGAGCGTTTGTGGCAGGCATTGCGCCAATGGCGTCAACAACGCGCCCAGGCGGAGGAAGTACCGGCCTATGTGGTTTGCGGCGACAAAACCCTGCGCGATATTGTCGAAAAAATGCCCCGAAGTTTGGAAGATTTACATCAAATCTACGGCCTGGGTGAGGCGAAAATCAATAAATTCGGTTTGGAGATACTCGACGTTTGCGAAACGGCTGAAGCCGGTACGGTTTCCACAGACAGTACACAAGTTATCCACAGCTTGGGCGAGCGCGAACAGGCCTTAAAACAGGCTTTGGAAACTTGGCGCGAGCAGCAGGCAAGTGCTGATCAAGTAACGCTGGGTACGGTATTCTCCAACGAAAGCATGGACGACTTACTGACCAATACGCCTGCCGAACCCATCGACCTTTTAGGCGTGTATAAACTCGGCGAAAAACGTATCGAACAATACGGCGAGGGCATTTTAAACATCTGCCGCCCGTTTTCAGACGGCCTGAGCGAAGAGGACAAACGCAAACGCCGCTTGATGCGCCGTCTGCTTCAGTGGAACATCGATACTGCCCGCCATGAAGGCCTCGAAGCTTATCAGATATGCAGCAAAGTTACCCTGCGCGCCATTGCCGCCCGACGGCCGCAAGATTTGGCGGAGCTGGCGGAAATCCACGGCATGAATGAGGAAAAAACCGACAAATACGGCGCGGAAATTGTCGAATTGTGCAAACAAGCGGATTAATGGATTGCAATTATCATCAAAGGCCGTCTGAAACCCAATCAAACATGGTGTTTCAGACGGCCTTTTTGAATTTTTAATCTTTATAAAACAATGAATAAGAAAATATCTTCATTTGTTTTGTCAGTTTTTTAAAGCTGCCGCGTCTAAACAGGCATGAAAAATGGGATGGTGCCGATGGATTTTTCGTCCCATCCCATTCGACACACATCGATTAGGAAAATAAATGAACACCTCATCCAACCCCTCTTGGCAGGCTGCTTTCGGTTTGTTGGCACTCAGGCTTTTTGCCGCGTATGAATTTCTTGAATCCGGCTTGGAAAAATGGAACGGGGAAAACTGGTTTGCAGAAATAAACAGTCAATTTCCCTTTCCGTTCAATTTGTTTCCGGATACGGTCAACTGGAATTTGGCCATGTGGGCGGAACTGGTTTTGCCTGCGCTGCTCATCGTCGGCTTGGCAACGCGGCTGTCTGCGCTGGGATTGATGGTTGTAACGGTTGTCGCATGGTCTGCGGTACATGCCGGCTTGGGTTACAATGTGTGCGACAACGGTTATAAAATGGCACTGATTTATTTGGTGGTTTTATTTCCTGTCCTATTGCAGGGCGCAGGCCGTCTGTCTTTGGATGCACTGCTGAAGAAACGCTGTTGCCGCATCAAGCATTTTCTTTAAGGATTATCTTTAAGGATTAATGGTCGCGGGCCGACTTTAAATGCCCGATATTATCCCTTGATTTGTTTTAAAACCCATATTTTAAAAAGGAAGTTGAAATGAAAAAAAATGTAGCTGCTGCTTTGGCCGGTGCACTGTCCCTGTCTTTGGCTGCCGGTGTTGTTGCCGCTGATAAAGCCGCCAGCGACGTGGCCGTTGAGAAAACTGTTAAAGCTGCCGAAGGTACTTGCGGCGCCGCTGCCAAAGCCGGTGAAGGTTCTTGCGGCGCAGCCATGAAAAAAGCACACGCCAAAAAAGGCAAAGCATCTAAAGCCAAAGCTGCCAAAGTAGTAGAAGGCAAATGCGGCGAAGGTAAATGCGGTTCTAAATAATCCTGCAACATACCTTTAACAAAGTCGCATTTTATAAACGAAAATGCGACTTTGTCGTTCATACGGCACCATAACAGGACATCACTATGATTCAACACGCAGGCTTGGGCTACCGCCGCGACTTGGCGGAAGACTTCCTCTCGCTTTCAGACGACAGCCCGATACGCTTTATCGAAGCCGCCCCCGAAAATTGGCTGAAAATGGGCGGCAGGGCGCGCAAACAGTTTGACCGCGTGGCGGAACGGCTGCCGCTGGCGTTGCACGGATTATCCATGTCGCTGGGCGGACAAGCCCCGTTGGATACCGCCTTGATAGACGGAATCAAAGAAATGATGCGCCGTTATGATTGCACGTTTTTCTCCGATCATTTGAGCTACTGCCATGATGGTGGTCATCTTTACGATTTGTTGCCACTGCCT
This sequence comes from Neisseria sp. P0008.S002, assembly GCF_051962805.1. Lineage (NCBI taxonomy): Bacteria > Pseudomonadati > Pseudomonadota > Betaproteobacteria > Neisseriales > Neisseriaceae > Neisseria > Neisseria sp. P0008.S002. The sequence continues at coordinate 84,281 of NZ_JBQCUY010000006.1, forward strand.
TTCACTGAAGAAATGGTGCAACATACCGCGCGCCGTATCCGCGAAGTGCAAGACCGGTTGGGCTGCCGTATTGCCGTAGAAAACACGTCCTACTACCTGCATTCTCCGCTTGCCGAGATGAACGAAGTTGAGTTCCTCAACGCGGTTGCCCGTGAAGCCGACTGCGGCATTCATTTGGATGTAAACAATATTTACGTCAACGCCGTCAATCACGGCCTGTTGTCGCCTGAAGCCTTTTTGGAAAATGTGGATGCAGGGCGCGTGTGCTATATCCATATTGCCGGACATGATGTGGAAACGCCGGAATTGTTGATTGATACCCACGGCGCGGCGGTATTGCCGACCGTTTGGGATTTGCTCGAACTGGCCTATGCCAAGCTGCCGACGATTCCGCCTACTCTGTTGGAACGCGATTTCAATTTTCCGCCTTTTGGCGAACTCGAAGCCGAGGTCGCCAAAATCGCCGACTATCAAACGCGTGCCGGAAAGGAATACCGCCGTGCAGCCTGAAACCTCCGCTCAATACCAACACCGATTTGCCCAAGCCATACGCGAAGGCGAAGCCGCAGACGGATTGCCGCAAGACCGCTTAAACGTCTATATCCGCCTGATACGCAACAATATTCACAGCTTTATCGACCGCTGCTATACCGAAACGCTGCAATATTTTGACAGCGAAGAATGGGGCCGTCTGAAAGAAGGTTTCGTCCGCGATGCGCGCCCCCAAACGCCCTATTTTCAAGAAATTCCCGGCGAGTTCCTCCAATATTGCCAAAGCCTGCCGCTTTCAGACGACCTCTTGGCATTGATGGACTTTGAACATACCCAGCTGCTTGCCGAAACCGCTCAGACCGACAGCCGAACAACCTATGCCGATTCAGACGATTTGGCGCACACCCTTTCTCCCGCCGCCTTTGTGCGCCGTTATCAGTATGACGTGACGGACGAATTGCAGGAGGCGGAAACTGCTGTTTTGGTGTGGCGTGATAAGGAAGACGACGTGATGTATCAAACGCTCGACGATTTCGACGCCTTATTGCTGGAAACGCTGGCAGAGACGCCCACTTCCCTAAACGGCCTGCAAACCATGCTGGCAGAGTTCATGCCGTCTGAAAACGCTTGGCAGGACGCATTAAGGCAAAAATGGACGGATTGGCTGGAACAGGGCATTTTGGTTGCGGCATAAATCAAGGCCGTCTGAAACGGGCGCAGTCGGTTTCGGCGAAACAAAAATACTACTGAAATCGTTTATAGATTCAATCGCATGCTCTTGCCGTATCAGCGTAAAATCAGAAGCATATTGATCATTCCTTTCATACTGATACATTATGGCCCTACCCGAACTGACCGATGCCGAGCTTGCCGAATCTCGCAAACTGTTGCTGCGCTTTGCCCATATCCAGCTGCCCGACCGCCCCGATTTGGCGGAAGACCTCGTACAGGAAACCATGCTTTCCGCCTACCGCGCGGCCGAGGGTTTTAAAGGCGGCGCCCAAGTGAGCAGCTGGCTGTTTGCAATCTTAAAAAACAAAATTACCGACTGCCTGCGCCAAATCGGGCGGCAACGCCAAGTTTTCGTCACGCGCGACGAAGAAGCTTTGGATGAAGCCTTTGAAGGACATTTTGCCGCTGACGGGCATTGGACGGACGAAGGACAGCCTCAGGGTTGGGACTCGCCCGAAGCCAGTTTGAACAATAAAGAGTTCTATCAAGTTTTGCAGACCTGCCTCTACCATCTGCCGGAAAACACCGCCCGCGTGTTTACCATGAAAGAGATTCTCGGTTTTTCAAGCGATGAAATCCGCGAGCAATGCGGCATCAGCCATGCCAACTACCACACCATCATGCACCGCGCTCGTGAAACTTTGCGCCAGTGTTTGCAAATCAAATGGTTCTCCCATGTCTGACAGGAAAATGCCATGAAAAAATGCCGCAAAATAACCGATCTGATTTCCAAACAGCAAGACCAAGTGCGTCTCAGTCTTTTTAACCGCATTGCCCTTGCCGTGCACCTGTCGCTCTGTCCCCGTTGCCGCGAATATAAGAAACAGCTCGCATTAATCAGCAACGCCATGCATAAGATGTTTCGATGATTCAAAAAAGGCCGTCTGAAACCTACCCCTGTCCGTTTCAGACGGCCTTTTTGTGTCCGCTTGATTTATCGCTAATCTTGAATAAGCCGTGGCTGGCCGCTCACTTTTTTAGTTGCCTTTATTTTCAAACTTGCGCCGTTGGCCTTTGTCTTTTGAGGCATGGGAGAAAGATTCTAATACGGTAGAACAAGATAAAGGCCGTCTGAAAGATGAATTTCAGACGGCCTTTTTCACGGCTTTTAGTGTTGTTCTTCCGGCTCGGGTTCGTCTTTGCCGAACCAGTTGTCAAAGCGGATGGTGTATTTCAATTCGCCGCCGGATGAGCGTGTGCCGATGCGGGCAATGGCTTGGATGGCGCGGGTCAGTTGGTACACGAGTTTGACGGATTGTTCGGCGCTGGAGATGCCATATTCGTAACCTACGTAGAGGTTGTTGGTGAGCTGTTTGCCGACGGTCAGGACTTGTTCGGCAGGGTTGAGCTCGCCGGTTTGGGCGTTGCGGCTGCGTTTGCTGGTAAAGCCCAAATCATCGACAAGGCCGATGCGGTCGTTGACTTGACCGGCAAGCAATGCGCTGGCGGCGGCGGAGAGTGTGGCGTTGTCGCCGTCGCTGCCGCTGCTGGCACGGTTGAGGATGAGCCAGGAGAGTTTGTCTTTTTCGCTCATGGCTTCTTTGGCAACTAGGGTTACGCGCGGATTGGTGAGGCTGCCGAGAACTTCGACACCTGCGCCGACTGGGGAGAGGCGGCGTTCGGCACGGATGTTGAGGTTCGGATCGGTCAGTGGGCCGACGAAGGAAACCGCGCCTTTGGTGATGTCGAGGTCTTGGCCGTAGGCTTTGTAACGGCCTTTGACAACGCGCACAGTGCCGACGCCTTGGACGGCTTCGCCCGGGCGGGACGTGATGGTTAGTTTGCCGCCGATGGTAACGTCTGCGCCGTAGCCGACAAAGCGGACATTGTCGTTGATGTTCAAGACAAGGTTCAGATTAATCGGCGTGGTGGCCGTTGCTTCTTTTTTGGTTTCGCCCAGTACAACCACGTCGTCATCGAGGGTCGGCATGGAGGATTTTTGCGAACCAAACCTGCCGTAGTCGGTGTTGAGCGTGCCGTTGAGCGAGACGCCTTTTTCCGGATTGTAGAGGACTTTGGCCGCGCCGGAGAGCTGCAGTTGGCGGTTTGGACGCGAGAGGGTGCGGTATTTGTCGAAGACGATGTCCACGTCGACATCGGGGTTGGCGTTGGCAAGGTTGACCGCGCCTTTGAGCTCAATCGTGCCGCCACGGTGGAATTTGAGGCTGTCGATTACCCATTTTTGACCCTGCAGGCGCGAACGCAATACGCCGTTGTCGAGAATCAGGCCTTGGGTTTGATGGCGGTAATAGAGGTTGTCGCCGTTAATCAGGCCGCTCAGTTGCGGATCATTCAGACGGCCTGCCAAGCTGACGGCGGCGTTCAGACGGCCTTTGAGGGTTTGGCCGACGGGCAGGAAGTTGCGGAAGACTTCGAGGTTGGCGACGTTCAGGTTGAGTTTGCCGCTCAGGGGGGCGGTGTCGAAGCTGCTGCCCTGACCGATGTTGACGGTACCGTCGGCCCGGCCGTAATTGGTTTGGAGGTCGAGGTTGCTGTTGACGGTAGGCGAACCGAGTCGGCCGCCGATGGTGGCGGTCGCGTTCAGACGGCCTGCAATGCCTTGGGCTGTGGCCGGCATAAAGAATTTGAGCGAGCCCAAATCGGGAACGCTGATATTGACCTTGCCGCTGACGGGGGCGTTGTTGATGTTGTTGCCGAACTGTTGGGCGATGCCGAGCGTGCCGTCAACTTTGCCGAAGCGGGTGTTGCCTTCCAGCGTGCTGTCGATGCGGCCGTTTTGGAAACGGGTGCGCAGGGCGAGCGCGGAAAGTCCCAAAGGCTGTTTGTTTTTCGGGTCTTTGCTCGGCAGGATGATGTCGCCGCTTTGACGGCTGATGTTGAGGAAGCCGCGCGCGTTTTGACTGTACGCCAAATCCCAGTCACCGCCCAAGACGAGGTTGTGTTCGATGGGCGGGGTATAGAAGTTGTGCAATTCGGTAATGTGCAGATTTTGCGCGCTGCCTTTGCTGGTAATGCCGGCTTTTTTGTCCCAAACGAAATTTTGCAGGTTGAGGCTGCCGCCCATGGCCGCCCAGCGTGCACTGCTGAGGGAGACGCGTTCGCTGCCGGCTTCGAGGTTGAGGCGGTTTTGCAGTTTGAGGTTGAATGCGCCGCTGATGTCGAGCGTGTCGACCGTGCCTTTCCATTGGGTTTGGTCTTTGTTGAGGCCGCCGGCGGCGTCGAGGTCGAGCTTATAGCGTTTGTTGTCCACCGCCATGTTGCTGTTGCCGCGGATGTGGTGGTGCGAGCCTGTGCCGCTGATGAGCAGGTTGACGTTGTCGATCATGGCCGCGCCGCCGGAGACGGCGATGTGTTCGCCTTTGATGTCGGCACTCAACGGACGGTTGGTGTCGGGCGAACCTTTGAGCTTGAAGTCGAGGGTGCGAATGTTGACGGCATCAGCGACTTTGAAGTTGCGCGCTTCGCCGTTCAAATCGGCTTCAAGGGTTTTGAGGCCGTCTGAAAAACTGCCGGAGATGTAGCCGTGCGCGTTGAGCAGGCCGCCCAAGCCGAAGCCGAAACGCGACAAATCGGGGGCGGTAATGTTGAGGTTGAGGCGGTCGCCTTTTTTGCCGAAGCTGCCGTTGGTTTTGATGACGTTGCTGCCGAGGGTCAGGTCGGTCAGGGCGCGCGAGAGGTGTTTGTTTTCATAGGCGACGTCGGCTTTGCCGCTGAGCGGAACGCCGTTGAGCGTACTCGGTGCAAACTGCATTTTGCCAGCGAATTTTTCTTGCGCCAGTATGCCGGTCAAGTTGATGTTGCCGTTGACGCTGCCTTGCGGAAGCTGCGGATCGATGCGCGCAGGGTTGAAGGCTTTGCTGACGATGTCCAGTTGCAGTTTGCGGTCTTTGAAGAGTTCGAGCGAGCCTTTGGCGTTGAGTTCGCCGCCGTTTTGCGGAACCAGACGGACTTTGTCGAGCTTGAGTGTGCGCTGGCCGAGCTGTTTGTCGGTTTGGAAAAACAGCATGCCGTCTGTGCGCGCAAATCCGCTGTCGAGATTCCAGTTGACGACGGGGGAGGAGGTTTCGCCTTTGACGTCGATGCTGCCATTCAGACGGCCTGCGATGTTTTGACGGACAAAGTCGTCCGCGCCGGTATTGTTGATGCCCAGTGCGAGTTTGAGCTGGTCTTGGGCGGTGTCGATAGAGCCGGATACATCAATGCTGCCGTCTTTGAGCAGGCCGACGCCGATGTCTTCGATTTTGACCGTGCCTTTGTCGTCGACGATGAATTCGCCGAGGATGCGTTTGACGGGGATATGGTTTTCATCGGCAAAACCGGCTTGGTCGTTTTCCAAGTCAATCGAGCCTTCCAGTGCAACGCCGTCTGTAAAGGACGGAATGGTGGTGGCATCGAAATTCAGACGTGCTTTGGGCAGGGTGGGCAGGAAGGCCTGCGGATTGATGTTGGAACCTTTAACCAGGATTTCGCCGACGGTTTCGTTGAGGCTGTCGGCGAATGGGTGGATGGTGGATTGGGCAGACAAATGAACGTTGTCGCCGTCGAGCAGCAGGTCGGTGTACACGTCTTGCAGGCTGCCCCACAGGCGCACCGTGCCGTGTATGGTTTCGCCCTCAAGCTGGCCTTTGGTGTAGATGGCGGTATTGAGGACGTAAGGTTTGTTCAAACCGAGCACCACCGCGCCTGTCGAGCTGCTCCAGGGCGTATCGGCGGTTTTGATGTGGAGGCGGTGTTCTTTTTTGTCGTAATGATAGGCCGCGTGCAGATGGTCGAGATAGACGGTCTGCTTGTCAAAACGCTTGCCCACGCTGATTTTGCCGGTTTCCAAACGGTCGAGATAGGCGGTAACGGGCAAGTCTATGCTGTCGGGCAGGCCTTTTGACGGCTCTTCTTCTTTGGGCGGCGTGCGCTTGGTCACGATGGCGATGTCGCCGGCCACGACTTCGGTAATATGCAAAGACGGACGGAACAGCTCGGACGGTTTCCAATCAAAACGGAAGCTGCTGATTTTGATGTCCGCACCGTCTGTTTCAATCAACCATTTGTCGCCTTCAAAACCTTCAATCAGCGTGCCTTTCAGTGTGTCCGAAGAGATTTTGACGCCGAACCATGACGGGATTTTGTACAAACCGAAACGCAAACCCGATTCCGTACCGACCAGCCAGCCGATCGCGCCGGCGGAAACGGTCAATACGCCCAAGGCGGACAGGACAAAGCCGCGCAACAGGCGTTTTTTGCGCTTTGGCGGGGCGGGCTGTTGTTCAGACGGCGTGGAAGTGTTTGCAGTATCGGTCATGATATTTTTCTGTTTGTCTGTTGTTCAGACGGCCTGGAATGACTTAGGCCGTCTGAAAGAATGGATGGTGAGTATGTTTGTTAAAACCTTGTGCCCAAGCTGATGTGCCAGCGGATTTTTTTGTCGTGGTGGCCGTAGGCAATGTCGAAGGAGAACGGCGCAACCGGGCTAAACCAGCGCACGCCCAAACCGGTACCGTGTTTTAAGGTCATGTGTTTGAAGTTGCTTGTCGCATCGCCGACATCGTGGAAGATGGCGCCGGAGAAGCTTTTGGTGACCGGGAATTGATATTCGAGGCTGCCGACCACCAAGGCGCGTTGCGGCAGGACGGAGCCGTTGGGGCCGGTCAAGCCGATGCTGTCGAGTTCGTAACCGCGTACAGAAGTTGCGCCACCGGTGCGGAACATCAGGCTGGACGGCACTTCTTCGCCTTCGCGGGCATAAACGTAGCCTGCCTGTCCGCGTACGATGAATGTACCGATTTTTTTGTTTTCAGGTGTGAAGAAATAGCCTGCGCGTGCCGTAGCGCGTGCCATTTGGGTGGAGGAGAGGAATTTGCCCAAGGTCGAGCCGATTTTGCCGTCGAGGTAGTAGCCGTTTTGAGGATGCAGCTCGGTTTCGATGCTTTGCCGTTTCCATGAAGCGGTCAGCATGGTGGCATGGCTTCGGCCTAAATCGTAGCTGGTGTCGGGGACCTTGCGGTCTTCGGTAATGAATTCGAGGCCGAAGCGGGCATCGATATTGTTGCGGTCGCGGACATACCAAATGCCGCTGGACAGGGCGCGTTTTTCAAGGTTTTGCGTGGTCGAGCGGTTGTAGGAAACGTTGCTGGTCCAGTAGTTGCCGCGGTTGTTGCGCGGTTGGCTGATACCGGCGGCCAGCGTGGTTTCGTATTTGTCCATGTCCCAAACGATGGAACCGATGTAGCCTTTGTTAAAGAGGTTGTAATAGTCGTAGGCGATGCGGCCGCCGATTCCGTATTCGGAGTCGTAGCGGATACCGGTTTCCAGTTTGTGGCGTTTGACTTCGGTCACGTTGATTTTGACGGGAACGCGGTCGCCTTGCAGTTGATCGAAGTCGGCTTGTACGGACGCGCCGGAATAGTGGCCGTTTTGCTCGAGCGCCTGTTGCAGGTCGAGGATTTTGTCTAAGTCGTAAGGCGAACCGGGTTGGAAGCGCGCCATGCCGGAAACCACGCTCTCAGGGTAGCGGCGTGTGCCGGTAATTTGGAACTCGCCAAAGTAAATGGGGCGGTTGCTCTCTACGATGACGTTCAAATCGGCTTTTTGGGTATTGGGATTGATGGTGGCTTGGGTGGTAGTGAGTTTCGCCAAAGGGTATTTTTTGCGTGTTACCGCGCTGAGGACGGAGGTTTTACTTGCACTCCAGCCGTCTTGGTCGAAGTTTTCGCCAACGGGCTGTTGCCAGTTTTCCATCGCATTTTGGTAGTATTCGGCCAAGTTGTCGTCATTCAATACGTCGCCGAGGATGGCCACGCTGACGTTGTCGATTTTGGTGCGCGGGCCGGGGGTGACGTTGACGGTGTAGCTTTCACCGTGGTCTTGAATATTGACGTTGCTGTTGAAGTAGCCTTTGGTTCGGAGCATGGTTTTGACGTTGTCGGGCGCCTCTTCGGCAAGGAAGCCGACCTGCTCTTTGTCCAGCTCTTCGTCCTGCTGCTGGGTAATCAGCGGCAGGTATTCTTCAAGCATTTCTTTGACTTCGCTGTCTTGGGTGTCGATTTTGACGGGAAATTTGGGCTTGAGTTTGCCTGTTTGGTCGTCTTTGGGCTGCTTGGGCATTTCGGATTCGGGAATAGCCTCGTAGTCTTCCGCTTTGGGAACGGAAGTATCTACTGCCAACGCGTGTCCGTAGGCGAGCGCCAATGATGCAAATAAAACAGGGTAGGTCAGTTTGGTCATGATGTGTGTTCGACAGCGACAATTCTTCAGTTTGGGGATTTTAACATTATTTCTGCAAGGTTTCAGGCTATGGTTATAAACGGAAATTTAGCGCGATAATGTTGCAAAATGTAACGTAAGGGCGGATTTTGGTTTGTTTCTATCTGATTGTAATATTTATGTTTTTGTATTTTGATTGATGAAGTTGCCTTTGTATTCGGCCTTATGGCGCAGATTTCAGGCCGTCTGAAAGCAAGATATAGAGAAGTAAAGCAACGGTATGGGCATACTTTAAAGTAGGGTTTGAGCGGGTTTGACTGTATTTTTGGTATAAAGTGCCAACTGTGTCATAAATGCTAAACTTTAATGCTGTTTTTGTGAGGTGTGCATGAAAACCTCGCCGACAAATGATTTTTTATTTTAGAATGTAAGACTTTTTTAACATATCTTTAAATTGAAGGAACGGATATGGCAAGTGGCAATCCGCTTTTAAACGCGATCAACAGCGTCAGCCTGGTGGTACAAATCGCCATCGGCTTGGTTTTAGGTATTCTTGTGGGCGCAGTTGCGCCGCAAGTCGGTATCAGCGCAGGACTGCTGGGCAGCCTGTTTGTCGGTGCGCTTAAGGCTATCGCGCCGATTTTGGTATTTGTTTTGGTGACTGCTGCCATTGCGCAACACCAAAAAGGCAATCAGGCCCACATCAAACCGATTTTGATTTTGTATATTTTTGGTACGTTTGCAGCCGCTGTGGTGGCGGTTGTCGCCAGCATGGCATTCCCGACCACGCTGATTCTGCGTACGGCCGGCGATGTGTCCGTTGCGCCGCCTTCCGGCATTATCGAAGTGTTGAAAACGCTGCTGATGAATTTGGTGGCCAACCCGATTAACGCGCTGGCCAATGCCAACTATATCGGCATTTTGGCTTGGGCTTTGGTATTGGGCGCGGCTTTGCGCCATCACGGTTCGGATACGACCCGCCAAGTGGCGGCCGATTTGGCCGATACCGTTTCGACCGTTGTGAAATGGATTATCCGTTTTGCGCCGCTGGGTATTTTCGGCTTGGTGTCTTCTACCATTGCGGAAACCGGTTTTGAAGCGCTTGCCGGTTATATGCAGCTGTTGGCCGTATTGCTCGGCTGTATGCTGTTTATCGCTTTGGTGGTCAACCCGATTATTGTGTGGACGCAAATCCGCCGCAACCCTTTCCCGCTGGTGTTTACCTGCCTGCGTGAAAGTGGCGTGTATGCCTTCTTTACCCGTTCTTCCGCCGCCAATATCCCTGTGAATATGGCATTGGCGAAAAAACTGGGTTTGCACGAAGACACTTACTCCATCTCCATTCCATTGGGTGCGACCATCAATATGGCCGGTGCGGCAATCACCATTACCGTTTTGGCGATGGCTGCGGCGTACACGCAAGGCATTACGGTTGACTTCGCCACTGCCCTGCTGCTGAGCCTGGTGGCAACTGTCAGCGCGTGCGGTGCATCCGGTGTGGCCGGTGGCTCGTTGCTGCTGATTCCTTTGGCGTGCAGCCTGTTCGGTATCGATAACGATGTGGCCATGCAGGTGGTTGCCGTCGGCTTCATCATCGGCGTGATTCAAGACTCTGCAGAAACTGCGTTGAACTCTTCCACCGACGTTTTGTTTACTGCCGCTGCCGATTTGGGCCGTCAACGTAAAGAGTGATTTTTAAGGGCAACCTAAATTCAGCAAAGGCCGTCTGAAAACTTTCAGACGGCCTTTGTTTTATGCAAAGAAAATGGATTTTTAGATGGTCAAGCCGATAGATTGGTTTGATCGGACTGACGGTATCCGCTGTCATCAGTCGGATTTTTCCCGTAAAATACAGTCTTGAATGTATTTGAACACCTCTTTTCAGACGGCCTGACCGTCTTATCACATTTGTAAAAACAATGATTAAAAAAATATTCTCATGGTTCGAGTCCCGCATCGACCCTTATCCAGAAGCCGCGCCGAAAACGCCAGAAAAAGGGTTGTGGCGGTTTATTTGGAGCAACATTGAAGGCGTGCGCAAATGGATTGCCGTGTTGGCCGTATTTACGGTCGGTGTCGGCATCATGGAAGCCTTGATGTTCCAATTTATGGGCAAGGTGGTCGACTGGCTCGGCACTTATACGCCGCAAACGCTTTTTGTTGAAAAAGGCCATGCTTTAATCGGCATGATGGCCATGGTGGCATTTTTTGCCGTTTGGACCTTTTTCGCGTCCAGTGTGCGCCTGCAAACCCTGCAAGGCGTGTTCCCCATGCGCCTGCGCTGGAATTTCCACCGCCTGATGCTGGGTCAAAGCCTGGGCTTTTATCAGGACGAATTTGCAGGACGCGTGTCCGCCAAAGTGATGCAAACCGCGCTGGCGCTGCGCGATGTCGTGATGACCGTCGCCGATATGGTTGTGTATGTGCTGGTGTACTTCATCACTTCCGGCGTGATTCTGTCCTCATTCGATGCCTGGCTTATCGTGCCGTTTATCTGCTGGATGATTGGATTCGCGATGATTATGCGCTTCCTGATTCCCAAACTCGGCAAAACCGCTGCACGCCAAGCTGATGCGCGCTCGTTGATGACCGGCCGCATTACCGACGCCTATTCCAATATCGCTACTGTCAAACTCTTCTCCCACGGCGCACGCGAGGCCGCTTATGCCAAGCAGTCGATGGAAGAGTTTATGGTAACCGTCCATGCCCAAATGCGTTTGGCAACGCTGCTGCATACCTGCAGTTTTATCGTCAACAGCTCGCTGACCGTCGGTACGACCGCCTTGGGTATTTGGCTTTGGTATCACGGCCAAGTCGGCGTAGGCGCGGTAGCCACCGCCACGGCCATGGCATTGCGTGTGAACGGTTTGTCGCAATACATCATGTGGGAATCCGCCCGATTGTTTGAAAACATCGGTACCGTCAACGACGGCATGGCTACCCTGTCCAAACCCCACACCATCCTCGACAAACCGCAAGCCCTGCCGCTTAAAGTCACCCGAGGCGAAATCAAGTTTGATCACGTCGATTTCTCCTACGAAGCAGGCAAACCGCTCCTCAACGGCTTTAATCTGAACATCAAACCCGGCGAAAAAGTCGGCTTGATCGGCCGCAGCGGCGCGGGCAAATCCACCATCGTCAACCTGCTCCTGCGCTTTTACGAACCGCAAAGCGGCACGATTTCGATCGACGGCCAAAACGTGGACAGCGTTACCCAAGAAAGTCTGCGCGCCCAAATCGGTTTGGTGACGCAAGATACCTCCCTGCTGCACCGCTCCGTGCGCGACAACATTATCTACGGTCGTCCCGATGCGACCGAAGCCGAAATGATTTCTGCCGCCGAACGCGCCGAGGCCACCGGTTTTATTCCTAACTTAAGCGATGCCAAAGGCCGACGCGGCTATGATGCGCACGTTGGCGAACGCGGCGTGAAACTTTCCGGCGGCCAACGCCAACGCATCGCCATCGCCCGCGTTATGCTTAAAGACGCGCCGATTCTATTGCTTGACGAAGCCACCAGCGCGCTTGACTCCGAAGTCGAAGCCGCCATCCAAGAAAGCCTCGACAAAATGATGGAAGGCAAAACCGTGATTGCCATCGCCCACCGCCTCTCCACCATCGCTGCGATGGACCGCCTCATCGTCTTGGACAAAGGCCGCATCATCGAAGAAGGCAGCCACACCGAGTTGCTCGAGAAACAAGGCCTGTATGCCAAACTTTGGGCGCACCAAAGCGGCGGCTTCTTGAGTGAGCATGTCGAGTGGGAAAACAATTAAACGCTTTGAAAGAAGATAAAAGGCCGTCTGAAAACATTTTCAGACGGCCTTTATTAATGAAGCAAAGGGTAGGTGGGATAACCGCCCTTTTTTAGTTGAAACCTTTTAGTTGTTTACAGTCCCAGCGACCAAGCATTTTGGTGTTCGGACAAGTCTTCCAAGCGGTTTTCGTAATGGGCGAAGATTTCTTCGATAATCTCGTCTTCGTCGTCGATGACTCGGATCAGGTTCAAATCCTCTTCCAAAATCAGGTTTCTGCCCAGCAACTGCTCGCGTATCCAGTCCAACAAACCCGCCCAAAATGCTTTGCCCACTAAGATAATCGGGCGGTCGGGCGTTTTGCCGGTTTGCACCAAAGTCAGGCTTTCAAACAATTCGTCCAACGTGCCGAAACCGCCGGGCATGACGACATACGCCACGGCGTGTTTGACGAACATGACTTTGCGTGGGAAGAAGTGTTGGAATTTAATCGACAAATCCTGATACGGATTGGCTTTTTGCTCGTGCGGCAACACGATATTCAGCCCCACCGCCGGACTTGCGCCTGCAAACGCGCCTTTGTTGGCCGCTTCCATAATGCCCGGTCCGCCGCCGGAAATCACGGAAAATCCGGCATCCGACAGTTTACGTGCCAAGCGTAATGTGAATTCGTAGTCGGGATGGTTTTCAGGCGTACGCGCGCTGCCGTAAATGCTGACGGCTGGCTGAATGGCGCGTAACTCTTCGCCGGCTTCGACAAATTCAGAAATAATCTTCAAAACATGATACGACTCGCGCGCCTGAATATCGCGGCGGGTTTCGTCGGGCAGCATGGGTTTGGGCAGTTTTTTGAGCAGGCTCACGGCTTTTCCTTCGTGTTTTTATGTGCAGTATTGTAACCCGAAAGGAGCGGGCCGTCTGAAAGTTAGGTTTCGGCGGCAAGTGTACCTGCCACATTTTCAAAAGCCCGTTACAATATCTGCTTTTATTTTTACTGCTCCGCCATGCTCGATATTATCCACCGCGACAGCCGCACCATCGCCGTCAACAAACCTGCCGGAATGCTGGTGCACCGAAGCTGGTTAGACAAACATGAAACCCGTTTTGCCGTGCAGACCCTGCGCGACCAAATCGGGCAGCACGTCTATCCCGTCCACCGCCTGGACCGCCCGACTTCCGGCGTCTTGCTGTTTGCCCTCGATACGGAAGCCGCACGGTTATTGACGCAGCAGTTTGAAAATAAAACCATCGAAAAAACTTATTGGGCGATTGTTCGCGGTCATCTGCATTCAGACGGCCTGATTGATTACGCCCTCAAATATATGCCCGACAAAATTGCTGAAGCGCAGACCGAAGCCACATTGCAGGAAGCGCAAACCGCCTACCGCTGTCTGGCACAAACCGAGTTGCCGTTCCAATCCGCCCTGCGTTATCCGACCTCGCGTTATTCGTGGGCCGAACTCAAGCCGCATACCGGACGCAAGCACCAACTCCGCCGCCATATGAAACACATTTTCCACCCCATTGTCGGCGACACCAACTACGGCGATTTGCGCCAAAACCATGCCGTTGCCGAACATATCGGCACGCAACGCCTGATGTTGCACGCGCAGAGCCTCAGTTTTCAAAGCATAGAAGACGGCAGCCGGATTACTGTAAACGCGCCGATAGACAACGACTGGCGGCTTTGGATGGAAAAATTTAAAACCGAGGCAGTCTGAAAATCCAAACCGCACATTTTCAGACGGCCCGGTCATGGAAAAAAACGGGCAAATCCCTTACAATACGCCCCTAAAATTTTGAAAGAACACAAGAATCATGGAAGCCGAAGTAATCAACCAGCTTAACAACACCCTAAACGACTTGGAGAAGCGCAGCGAAGACATCCGCGTCTATATGGACTATCAAGGTAAAAAAGACCGCCTTGAAGAAGTCGTCGGCCTCTCCGAAGACCCGGAACTCTGGAACGACCCCAAACGCGCCCAAGAAATCGGCAAAGAGCGCAAAATCCTCGAAGGCATCGTGTTGACGCTCGACAACATCGCCACAGGCATCGAAGACAACCGAATGCTGATCGAAATGGCCGTCGAAGAAAACGATGAAGAAGGTTTCGCCGCCGTACAGGAAGATGTGGCCGGTTTGGAAAAACAAATGGCCGACCTCGAATTCAAACGAATGTTCAACCAGCCTGCCGACCCGAACAACTGCTTTATCGACATTACCGCAGGCGCGGGTGGTACTGAAGCGGAAGACTGGGCAGGCATGTTGTTCCGTATGTACAGCCGCTACGCCGAGCGCAAAGGCTTCAAAATCGAAATCCTTGAAGAAGACGACGGCGAAATCGCCGGTATCAACCGCGCTACCATCCGCGTGGAAGGTGAATACGCCTACGGCCTGCTGCGTACCGAAACCGGTGTCCACCGCTTGGTGCGCTACTCGCCGTTTGACTCGAACAACAAACGCCATACGTCATTTTCATCCGTGTTTGTTTACCCCGAAATCGACGACTCCATCGAAATCGAAATCAACCCAGCCGATTTGCGTATCGACACTTACCGCGCATCCGGTGCAGGCGGTCAGCACATTAACAAAACCGACTCCGCCGTGCGTATTACCCATGAGCCGACCGGTATCGTGGTTCAATGTCAAAACGACCGTTCGCAACACGCCAACAAAGCCGCCGCGATGGAAATGTTGAAATCCAAACTGTACGAATTGGAAATGCGCAAACGCAACGAAGAGAAACAGGCATTGGAAGACGGCAAGTCCGATGTGGGTTGGGGCAGCCAAATCCGTTCGTACGTTTTGGACTCCTCGCGCATTAAAGACTTGCGCACAGGCTACGAAGTCGGCAATACCAAAGCCGTATTGGACGGCGACTTGGACGGCTTCATCGAAGCCAGCCTGAAACAAGGCGTATAAACCGTAAAACATAAAATGCCGTCTGAAAGATTTCAGACGGCATTTTTCAGTTTGAAAGAAACAATATTTTGCAAATATTAAAACATGTTTTGCAAATGCAAAGATTGGCGGTAATATATAGTTTCTATAAAAATGATTGGTAGGTGCAATAGGCCGTCTGAAGCCTAATCCTGTCCAATATAATTAGGAGAACTTATTAAATGTCCGGTCAAAAGCTGTCTTCTGCCGAGAAAACTTTCTTCGGCCATCCTTTGCAATTATCCACCCTATTCCATATTGAGCTGTGGGAGCGTTTTTCCTTTTACGGTATGCAGGGCATCCTGCTGATTTATCTGTATTACACCGCGAGTCAAGGCGGTTTGGGTATGGATAAAGCCTTGGCCGGCGGCATTGTCGGCGCGTACGGCGGCAGCGTTTACCTGTCCACCATTCTCGGTGCGTGGTTGGCCGACCGCATTTGGGGTGCGGAGCGTACCCTGTTTATCGCCGGCATCGTCGTGATGACCGGCCATATTTTATTGGCGATCGTACCGGGTTTGATGGGATTGCTGCTGGGCTTGGTGTTTATCGCGCTGGGCAGCGGCGGTGTGAAATCGTCTGCCGGTTCGATGGTCGGTTCTTTGTATGAACGGGAAGACTTGCGCGAATTGCGTGATGCCGGTTTCTCTATTTTCTATATTTCCATCAATATCGGCGGCTTCTTAGGCCCGTTGTTGACCGGTATTTTGCAAGACAGGATGGGTTTCCATTACGGTTTCGCTGCGGCGGCTGTCGGCATGGCATTCGGCCTGTTGTGGTATTCGCGCGGCCGTAAAAACCTGCCGCATACGCCGGCTCCCAATCCGTTGCGTCCTGAAAAGGTACAGACTGCAATAGCTGTCGGCGTGTTGCTGGTTTTGGTGTTGGGCAGCGTGATTGCTTCCGGCGCGCTCACCCTTGAAAACTTCTCCCGCTGGCTCTTGGGCGTGGTTATCGTTACCGTCGTAGCTTATTTTGCGCGCCTGTTGGGCAGCAGCCACGTTGAAGCGGCCAATAAACGCTATATTGTGGCCTATATTCCGCTGTTTTTGACCATTTGTATGTTCTGGGCGGTTTGGTTTCAGGTGTACACCGTTGCAACGGTTTATTTTGACGAAACGGTGGACCGTACTTTCTTCGGCTTTACCGTGCCTGTTTCATGGAAAGATTCGATACAGGCCATGTGGGTGGTCCTCTTTTCCGGCGTGATGGCGGCGGTGTGGACGAAAATGGGCAAACGCCAACCTAAAACGCCGTTGAAGTTTGCACTGGCCATGTTGGTAACCGGCGTCTCTTATTTGAGTTTTATTCCGTATATTTCATCCGGAACCCCGATGCCGATTATCGTGTTTATGCTGGTGTTGCTGGCGATTACGATAGGCGAGCTGATGCTGTCGCCGATTTCGCTGTCGTTTTCTACCAAAATCGCACCGAGCATGTTCAAAACACAAATGGTTGCTTTGAATTTCTTGGCATTGTCCATCGGCTTTACCTTGGGCGGAGTGTTGTTTAAAGACTACTACAATGCTCAGTCGCCATTGGATTTCTACTGGATGCTGGCCACCATCGGTGCGGTAACCTGTGGTATCCTGTTGGTACTCGCCCCGGTATTGAACCGCATGCTCAAAGGTGTCGATTGATTTTTCCATTTAAATGGATGTGATGTACGCAGGCCGTCTGAAAATAATCTATTTCAGACGGCCTCATGTTTTATTGGGAATCGGAAAGAGGGAGGATTCGGGGCATAAATTGAATAGGCGGAAAATTTAAATTAAATGATACATAATTAAACCGAAATTAAAATTTGGAAATATTAAATACAAATAAGAATTGTTCTCATAACTTTATTGAATTTATTGAGGTTTTTTTGCTGATTTGCTGATATTTACCTTTAAATGGCTTTTGAAATTCGATAAAATGGTAATCTATTTTTAAGATTTGTCTGTCAACCAGTTAGGTACGACCATGTTGGCCAGTTACTTTCCCGTCCTCGTATTCATCCTCGTCGGCCTTGCGGCCGGCGTGCTGTTTATTTTGCTCGGCACAATTTTAGGCCCGAAACGTCACTATGCCGAAAAAGACGCGGCTTACGAATGCGGTTTTGAAGCCTTTGAGAACGCAAGGATGAAGTTCGACGTGCGCTATTACCTCGTCGCCATCCTCTTCATCCTGTTTGATTTGGAGGTCGCGTTCATGTTGCCATGGGCAGTTGTGTTCAAAGATTTGGGCGCGTACGGCTTTTGGTCTATGCTAGTGTTTATCGTCGTTCTGACGGTAGGCTTTATTTACGAATGGAAAAAAGGTGCGCTGGAATGGGAATAGAAGGCGTTTTGAAAAAAGGTTTCATCACCACCAGCGCGGATACGGTGTTGAACTATATGCGTACCGGTTCATTGTGGCCGGTTACTTTCGGCTTGGCCTGCTGCGCCGTGGAAATGATGCATGCGGGTATGGCGCGTTATGACCTTGACCGTTTCGGCATCATTTTCCGTCCGTCCCCACGTCAGGCCGACCTGATGATTGTGGCAGGTACGTTGACCAACAAAATGGCACCTGCACTGCGCCGCGTGTATGACCAGCTCGCCGAGCCGCGCTGGGTATTGTCTATGGGCTCGTGTGCCAACGGCGGCGGCTATTACCACTATTCTTATTCCGTTGTGCGCGGTGCCGACCGCGTCGTGCCGGTAGACGTTTATGTGCCGGGTTGTCCGCCGACTGCGGAAGCCCTGATTTACGGCCTGATTCAGCTCCAACAAAAAATCAAGCGCACTTCCACCATTGCGCGTGACGAGTAAGGAGAGGACGATATGGCAAGCATTCAAAACTTATACGAGACCGTCGTCGGCGTGCTTGGCGATCAGGCAAGCAAAGTCATTTCAGCTTTGGGCGAGATTACCGTCGAGTGTCTGCCCGAACACTATATTTCAGTCATGACCGCATTGCGCGACCATGAAGAGCTGCATTTCGAGCTTCTGGTTGACTTGTGCGGTGTCGATTACAGCACTTACAAAAACGAAGTATGGCAGGGCAAACGCTTTGCCGTCGTCAGTCAGCTGCTTTCCGTTAAAAACAATCAACGCATCCGCGTACGCGTCTGGGTTTCAGACGACGACTTCCCAGTAGTCGAATCCGTCGTCGATATTTACAACAGCGCGGATTGGTACGAACGCGAAGCCTTCGATATGTACGGCATCATGTTCAACAACCACCCGGACTTGCGCCGCATCCTGACCGATTACGGTTTTGTCGGACATCCGTTCCGCAAAGACTTCCCGATTTCCGGCTATGTGGAAATGCGTTACGATGAAGAGCAAAAACGCGTGATTTACCAACCTGTTACCATTGAGCCGCGCGAGATCACGCCGCGTATCGTCCGTGAGGAGAACTACGGTGGCCAATAAATTAAGAAACTACACCATCAACTTCGGCCCGCAACACCCTGCGGCGCACGGCGTATTGCGTATGATTTTGGAGTTGGAGGGCGAAACCATCGTCCGTGCCGATCCGCACATCGGCCTCCTGCACCGCGGTACTGAAAAACTGGCTGAAACCAAAACCTATCTGCAAGCCCTGCCCTATATGGACCGTTTGGACTACGTTTCCATGATGGTCAACGAGCAGGCGTATTGCTTGGCGGTAGAAAAACTTGCCGGTATCGATGTACCTATCCGCGCCCAGTATATTCGCGTGATGTTTGCCGAAGTAACGCGCATCCTCAATCACTTAATGGGCATCGGTTCGCACGCTTTCGACATCGGCGCGATGACCGCCATTCTTTACGCCTTCCGCGACCGCGAAGAGCTGATGGACTTGTACGAAGCCGTTTCCGGCGCGCGTATGCACGCGGCCTACTTCCGTCCCGGCGGCGTTTACCGCGACCTGCCCGACTTCATGCCTAAATACGAGAGCAGCAAATTCCGCAACGCCAAAGTATTGAAGCAGCTCAACGAATCCCGCGAAGGTACCATGCTCGACTTTATCGACGCCTTCTGCGAGCGTTTCCCGAAAAACATCGACACACTCGAAACCCTCCTGACCGACAACCGTATTTGGAAACAGCGTACCGTCGGCATCGGTGTTGTCACTCCTGAGCGCGCCATGCAAAAAGGCTTTACCGGCGTTATGTTGCGCGGTTCCGGCGTGGAATGGGACGTGCGTAAGACACAACCTTACGAAGTGTACGACAAAATGGATTTCGACATCCCCGTCGGCGTCAACGGCGACTGCTACGACCGTTACCTCTGCCGTATGGAAGAAATGCGTCAATCCGTACGCATCATCAAACAATGTTCCGAGTGGTTGCGTGTCAATCCGGGTCCGGTCATTACCACAAACCACAAATTCGCTCCGCCCAAACGTACCGAAATGAAAACAGGTATAGAAGACCTGATTCACCATTTCAAACTCTTTACCGAGGGTATGCACGTTCCCGAGGGCGAGACCTACACCGCTGTCGAACATCCGAAAGGCGAGTTCGGCGTTTACATCATTTCAGACGGCGCAAACAAACCCTACCGCCTGAAAATCCGCGCACCCGGCTTCGCCCACCTGCAAGGCATGGACGAAATGGCAAAAGGCCACATGCTGGCCGACGTTGTTGCCATCATCGGTACGCAGGACATCGTATTCGGGGAGGTTGACCGATAATGTTATCCGCAGAATCTTTAAAACAAATTGACATCGAGTTGGCAAAATATCCTGCCGACCAACGTCGCTCCGCCATCATGGGCGCATTGCGTATTGCCCAAACCGAAAAAGGCTGGCTTGCTCCTGAGACCATCGCTTTTGTCGCAGACTATATCGGCATCTCGCCTGCACAAGCCTACGAAGTCGCTACTTTCTACAATATGTACGACCTTGAGCCTGTCGGCAAATACAAACTGACCGTTTGTACCAACCTGCCCTGCGCCCTGCGCGGCGGTATGGCAACCGGCGAATACCTCAAACAAAAACTCGGTATCGGCTACGGCGAAACCACGCCCGACGGCAAATTTACCCTTGTCGAAGGCGAATGCATGGGCGCATGTGGCGACGCTCCGGTCATGCTGGTCAACAACCACAGCATGTGCAGCTTTATGACCGCAGAAGCGATTGACAAGAAACTTGCCGAACTGAAATAAAAGGCCGTCTGAAAACAACGGCTGCAACCGATACGAAAACGAACAGGCACACCAAAAATGGCTATTTACCAATCAGGCGTGATTTTTGACCAAGTGGATACCGCCAATCCCGATTGCTGGACATTGGACGAATACGTCAAACGTGGCGGTTATACCGCCCTGCGTAAAATCCTGTCCGAAAACATCTCGCAAACCGATGTGATTGACGAAGTCAAAACCTCTGGCTTGCGCGGTCGTGGCGGTGCGGGCTTCCCGACCGGTTTAAAATGGAGCTTTATGCCCCGTTCCTTCCCGGGCGAAAAATATGTGGTTTGTAACACCGACGAAGGCGAGCCGGGTACATTTAAAGACCGCGACATCATCATGTTCAATCCTCATGCCCTGATTGAAGGCATGATTATCGCCGGTTACGCGATGGGTGCGAAAGCCGGCTACAACTACATCCACGGCGAAATTTTCGAAGGCTACCAACGTTTTGAAGCCGCTTTGGAGCAGGCGCGTGCCGCAGGCTTTTTGGGTAAAAATATTTTGGGTTCGGATTTTGAATTTGAACTCTTCGCCCACCACGGCTACGGCGCATATATTTGCGGCGAAGAAACCGCATTGCTCGAATCGCTGGAAGGCAAAAAAGGCCAGCCTCGCTTTAAACCACCATTCCCTGCTTCGTTCGGCCTGTACGGCAAACCGACTACCATCAACAATACCGAAACGTTCTCCTCCGTCCCCTTCATTATCCGTGACGGCGGACAGGCATTTGCCGATAAAGGTATTCCGAATGCAGGCGGTACCAAATTGTTCTGTATTTCCGGTCATGTCGAGCGTCCAGGCAACTATGAAGTGCCGTTGGGCACGCCGTTTGCCGAAGTCCTGAAAATGGCGGGCGGTATGCGCGGCGGTAAAAAACTTAAAGCCGTCATTCCCGGCGGTTCGTCCGCGCCCGTGTTGCCTGCCGATATCATGATGCAGACCAATATGGACTATGACTCGATTTCCAAAGCAGGCTCGATGTTGGGTTCCGGCGCGATTATCGTCATGGACGAAGACGTGTGCATGGTGAAAGCCCTTGAACGCCTGAGCTACTTCTACTACGACGAGTCTTGCGGCCAATGTACGCCTTGTCGTGAAGGTACTGGCTGGCTTTACCGCATCGTCCACCGCATCGTAGAAGGCAAAGGCCGCATGGAAGACTTGGATTTGCTGGATTCCGTCGGCAACCAAATGGCAGGCCGCACTATCTGCGCCCTTGCCGATGCCGCCGTCTTCCCTGTCCGCAGCTTTACCAAGCATTTCCGTGATGAGTTTGTGCATTACATCGAACACGGCGGACCGATGAAACCGAATAAGTGGTGCTAAGTTTTCAGACGGCCTCTAAAAGAATTATTTATTAAATACCCGTAACTAGGAACGAACCATGTTACAAATCGAAATCGACGGCAAACAGGTATCTGTGGAGCAGGGCGCGACGGTGATTGAAGCCGCGCACAAGCTCGGTACTTATATCCCGCATTTCTGTTACCACAAAAAACTTTCCATCGCCGCCAACTGCCGTATGTGTTTGGTGGACGTGGAAAAAGCCCCCAAACCCCTGCCCGCCTGTGCCACGCCGGTTACAGACGGCATGATTGTGCGTACGCATTCGGCAAAAGCCCGAGAGGCGCAAGAAGGCGTGATGGAGTTCCTGCTCATCAACCATCCGCTTGATTGTCCGACCTGCGACCAAGGCGGCGAATGCCAGTTGCAGGATTTGGCGATGGGCTACGGCAAAACCACCAGCCGTTATACCGAAGAAAAACGTTCCGTCGTCGGCAAGGATATGGGTCCTTTGGTTTCCGCCGAGGAAATGAGCCGTTGTATCCACTGTACCCGTTGCGTTCGTTTCACTGAAGAAATCGCCGGCGTGCAAGAAATCGCTATGGCCAACCGCGGCGAATACTCCGAAATTATGCCTTTTATCGGCAAAGCAGTGGAAACCGAATTGTCAGGCAACGTCATCGATTTGTGTCCTGTCGGCGCATTGACCAGCAAACCGTTCCGCTTCAACGCGCGTACTTGGGAATTGAACCGCCGCAAATCCGTTTCCGCCCATGACGCTTTGGGCAGCAACCTGATTGTACAAACCAAAGACCATACCGTCCGTCGCGTGTTGCCGTTGGAAAACGAAGCCATCAACGAATGCTGGCTGTCCGACCGCGACCGTTTTGCCTACGAAGGCCTGTATCACGAAAGCCGTCTGAAAAACCCGAAAATCAAACAGGGTGGCGAGTGGATGGACGTGGATTGGAAAACCGCGTTGGAATATGTCCGCAGCGCGATTGAATGTATCGCCAAAGACGGCAACCAAAACCAAGTCGGCATTTGGGCCAATCCGATGAATACGGTTGAAGAGCTGTATCTGGCCAAAAAACTTGCCGACGGCTTGGGCGTTAAAAACTTTGCAACCCGCCTGCGCCAACAAGACAAACGTCTTTCAGACGGCCTTAAAGGTGCACAATGGTTGGGACAAAGCATTGAATCTTTGGCTGACAACGATGCCGTATTGGTAGTCGGCGCGAACTTGCGCAAAGAACAGCCGCTCCTGACCGCCCGCCTGCGCCGCGCCGCCAAAGACCGTATGGCCTTGAGCGTATTGGCCAGCAGTAAAGAAGAATTGTTTATGCCGCTTCTGTCTCAAGAAGCTGCACATCCCGATGAGTGGGCAGGCCGTCTGAAAAACCTGTCTGCCAATGCGGAACACGCCGTTACCGCCAGCCTGAAAAATGCTGAAAAAGCAGCGGTGATTTTGGGTGCGGAAGTGCAAAACCATCCCGATTACGCCGCCATTTATGCTGCCGCGCAAGAGCTGGCAGACGCGACCGGCGCAGTGCTGGGTATTTTGCCGCAAGCTGCCAACAGCGTTGGTGCGGATGTTTTGGGCGTGAACTCCGGCGAGAGCGTTGCCGAAATGGCAAATGCGCCGAAACAGGCAGTCTTGTTGCTCAACGTCGAGCCTGAAATCGATACGGCGGACGGCGCAAAAGCCGTAGCCGCGTTGAAACAGGCGAAAAGTGTGATGGCGTTTACACCGTTTGTCAGCGAAATGCTGTTGGACGTGTGCGACGTATTGTTGCCGATTGCGCCGTTTACCGAAACATCAGGCAGCTTCATCAATATGGAAGGCCGTCTGCAATCTTTCCACGGCGTGGTACAAGGCTTCGGCGATTCGCGTCCGATGTGGAAAGTGTTGCGCGTATTGGGCAACCTGTTTGACCTGAAAGGTTTTGAATATCACGATACCGCTGCGATTCTGAAAGATGCGCTGGATGCAGAAAGTCTGCCGTCCAAACTGGATAACTGCAGCACATGGACAGGGGAGGGCGTTCAGACGGCCTCAGACCGTCTCGTCCGTGTCGGCGGCGTCGGTATTTATCACACTGATCCTATCGTGCGCCGTTCCGCACCGTTGCAAGAAACCAGCCATGCCGCCGTGCCTGCCGCGCGTGTAAATCCAAACACATTGGCACGCTTGGGCCTGCAAGACGGACAAACTGTTGTTGCCAAACAAAACGGCGCAAGCGTATCGGTTGCCGTCAAAGCTGATGCCGGTTTGCCTGAAAACGTGGTGCATCTGCCGCTGCATACCGAAAATGCCGCGCTGGGTGCGTTGATGGACACTATTGAACTGGCGGGAGCTTGATCATGCAAGAATGGTTCCAAAACCTCTTTGCCGCAACGCTCGGTCTGGGCGATTTGGGTATTACCGTAGGCTTGGTGGTATCCGTCATCGTCAAAATCGTGATTATCCTGATTCCGCTGATTCTGACCGTTGCCTACCTGACGTATTTCGAACGTAAAGTCATCGGCTTTATGCAGCTTCGCGTTGGCCCAAACGTAACCGGCCCGTGGGGTCTGATTCAGCCGTTTGCCGACGTGTTCAAACTCTTGTTTAAAGAGGTAACCCGTCCGAAGCTGTCAAATAAAGCCCTGTTCTATATTGGTCCGATTATGTCGCTAGCCCCGTCTTTTGCGGCATGGGCAGTGATTCCGTTCAACGAAGAATGGGTGCTGACCAACATCAATATCGGCCTTTTGTATATCCTGATGATTACCTCGCTGTCGGTTTACGGCGTGATCATCGCGGGCTGGGCTTCCAACTCCAAATATTCGTTCTTGGGCGCAATGCGTGCTTCCGCGCAAAGCATTTCCTACGAGATTGCCATGAGTGCCGCGTTGGTGTGCGTCGTGATGGTATCGGGCAGCATGAACTTCTCCGACATCGTTGCCGCGCAAGCCAAAGGTATTGCCGGCGGTTCAGTATTCTCTTGGAACTGGCTGCCGCTCTTCCCCATCTTCATCGTTTATCTGATTTCCGCCGTTGCCGAAACCAACCGCGCGCCGTTTGACGTGGCAGAGGGTGAATCTGAAATCGTTGCCGGTCACCACGTCGAATACTCCGGCTTCGCATTCGCACTGTTCTTCCTCGCCGAATACATTTTCATGATTCTGATTGCCGCGTTGACATCGCTGATGTTCCTCGGCGGCTGGTTGTCTCCGTTCCCGCAAAGCTGGGGCTTTATCGGTACGCCTTCCGCATTCTGGATGTTCGTGAAAATGGCGGCGGTGCTGTACTGGTACCTGTGGATCCGTGCCACCTTCCCGCGCTACCGCTACGACCAAATCATGCGCTTGGGCTGGAAAGTGCTGATTCCCATCGGCTTCGCCTACATCGTGGTTTTGGGCGTGTGGATGATTTCACCGCTGAATTTGTGGAAATAGGGCAGGGAGGCCGTCTGAAAGTTTTCAGGTAGCCTGAACCCCAAATTTTTAACCGTTTCAAACCGAGAGAAACCGATGAAAGCTCAATGCCTGTGCGGCGCAGTATCACTGGAAACCGCCGAAAACCGCGAACTCCACGCCTGCCATTGCGGGAAATGCCGCACATGGGGCAGCGGCGCGTCTTTTACTTTGGCCGCCCGGTCGCCCGAAATCACAGGCAGCGAGCACATCGCGCATTATCAGTCGTCCGAATGGGCGCAACGCTGTTTTTGCAAACACTGCGGCACACACCTGTTTGTGCAGGTTGGCAACGATTATTACATCAACGCCGGGCTGTTTGCCGACAACGCGGGCTTTGAAACTACCTCACAAATCTTTATTGATTGCAAAGCTCCGTATTATGACTTGGCCAACGATACCCCGAAGCTGACCGAAGCCGAGTTTTTAGAAATGGTGGGCGCGGCAGGTTAAAAAAACCGCTTTCAGACGGCCTGTAAACAGAACAATCCGAAAAGAGCATCCGAAAATGGCTAATTTAGTAAAAACCTTCCTGCTGGGCGAATTGGTGAAAGGCATGGGCGTAACGCTCAAAAACTTTTTTGCCCGCAAAGACACGATTTACTTCCCCGAAGAGAAAACGCCGCAATCCGTGCGTTTCCGCGGCCTGCACGCGCAACGCCGTTATCCGAACGGCGAAGAGCGCTGTATTGCGTGTAAATTGTGTGAGGCAGTTTGTCCGGCAATGGCGATTAACATCGAATCGGAAGAACGCGAAGACGGCACCCGCCGCACCAAGCGTTACGACATCGACCTGACCAAGTGCATCTTCTGCGGTTTCTGCGAAGAGGCCTGCCCGACTGATGCGATTGTGGAAACCCATATTTTTGAATACCACGGCGAGAAAAAAGGCGACTTGCACATGACCAAGCCGATTCTTTTGGCCATTGGCGACAAATACGAACCCGAAATCGCCAAACGCAAAGCCGCTGACGCGCCGTATCGTTAAGGAGCAGACGAATGACTTTTTCCGCGATTCTGTTCTATATCCTTGCCGCCATCGTTTTGTACGGTGCGGTTCGTACCGTTACTGCTAAAAACCCTGTGCACGCCGCTTTGCATCTGGTGCTGACCTTCTGCGTGAGCGCGATGATTTGGATGCTGATGCAGGCCGAATTCTTGGGTGTGACGCTGGTGGTGGTTTACGTCGGCGCCGTGATGGTGTTGTTCCTGTTCGTCGTGATGATGTTGAACATCGACATTGAAGAAATGCGTGCCGGTTTCTGGCGTCATGCGCCTGTTGCCGGTGTGGTCGGCACATTGTTGGCGGTTGCCCTGATCCTGATTTTGGTCAACCCGAAAACCGACCTTGCCGCATTTGGTTTGATGAAAGACATTCCGGCCGATTACAACAATATCCGCGATTTGGGCAGCCGTATTTATACCGACTACCTGTTGCCGTTTGAGTTGGCGGCGGTATTGCTGCTGTTGGGTATGGTAGCCGCGATTGCGCTGGTTCACCGCAAAACTTTCAATCCGAAACGTATGGACCCTGCAGACCAAGTTAAAGTACGCGCCGATCAAGGCCGTATGCGCTTGGTGAAAATGGAAGCGGTCAAACCGCAAGTCGAATCTGCCGAAGAAAGCGAAGTTTCAGACGGCCTCAAGCCGGAAGGGGAGGGCAAAGCATGATTACCTTGACGCATTATTTGGTATTGGGTGCGCTCCTGTTCGGTATCAGCGCAATGGGTATCTTTATGAACCGCAAAAACGTGCTGGTATTGCTGATGTCCATCGAGCTGATGCTCTTGGCGGTGAACTTCAACTTTATCGCCTTCTCCCAATATTTGGGCGATACTGCCGGACAGATTTTCGTATTCTTCGTATTGACCGTTGCCGCTGCTGAATCCGCCATCGGTTTGGCAATTATGGTGCTGGTGTACCGTAACAGAAAAACAATCAACGTTGCCGATTTGGATGAGTTGAAAGGGTAATCATGAACGATATGACTTTATATTTGGTAATTGCCCTTGTACCTTTGGCAGGTTCGCTGATTGCGGGTTTGTTCGGCAACAAAATTGGACGTGCCGGCGCGCATACGGTTACGATACTCGGCGTGGCGGTGTCTGCCGTGCTGTCGGCTTATGTGTTGTGGGGCTTTATCGACGGAAGCCGCGCCAAGTTTGACGAGAACGTCTATACTTGGCTGACAATGGGCGGCTTGGATTTTTCCGTCGGCTTCTTGGTCGATACAATGACGGCGATGATGATGGTTGTGGTCACCGGCGTATCGTTGATGGTGCATATCTACACCATCGGTTATATGCACGATGAAAAAGTCGGCTACCAACGCTTCTTCAGCTATATTTCTTTGTTTACTTTCAGCATGTTGATGCTGATTATGAGCAACAACTTCATCCAGCTCTTCTTCGGCTGGGAAGCGGTGGGTTTGGTGTCGTATCTCTTGATCGGTTTCTATTTCAAACGTCCAAGCGCAACATTTGCCAACCTGAAAGCCTTTTTGATCAACCGTGTCGGCGACTTCGGCTTTTTGCTCGGTATCGGCTTGGTGCTTGCCTATTTCGGCGGCAGCCTGCGCTATCAAGATGTATTCGCTTATCTGCCTAATGTTCAGACGGCCACTATCCAACTGTTCCCTGGTGTCGAATGGTCTTTGATTACCGTAACCTGTTTGCTCCTGTTTGTCGGTGCGATGGGTAAATCGGCGCAGTTCCCGTTGCACGTTTGGCTGCCTGATTCGATGGAAGGCCCGACACCGATTTCTGCATTGATTCACGCCGCAACCATGGTTACCGCCGGTCTGTTCATGGTATCGCGTATGTCGCCGATTTATGAGATGAGCAGCACTGCGCTATCTGTCATCATGGTAATCGGTGCGATTACTGCTCTGTTTATGGGTTTCTTGGGCGTGATTCAAAACGACATCAAACGTGTGGTTGCGTATTCCACCCTGTCGCAACTGGGCTATATGACTGTGGCTTTGGGTGCGTCTGCCTATTCCGTAGCAATGTTCCATGTGATGACCCACGCTTTCTTTAAAGCCTTGTTGTTCTTGGCCGCAGGTAGCGCGATTATCGGTATGCACCATGACCAAGACATGCGCCATATGGGCAACCTGAAAAAATACATGCCGATTACTTGGCTGACCATGCTGATCGGTAACTTGTCGCTGATCGGTACGCCGTTCTTCTCCGGCTTCTATTCCAAAGATTCGATTATCGAAGCAGCGAAATACAGCACCCTGCCGGGCAGCGGCTTTGCCTATTTTGCCGTCCTCGCCAGCGTGTTCGTTACCGCATTTTACGCGTTCCGCCAATACTTTATGGTGTTCCACGGCGAAGAAAAATGGCGCAGTCTGCCTGAACATCATGACGATCATCATGGTGAAGAGCATCACGGCTTGGGCAAAAACGACAATCCGCACGAAAGCCCGCTGGTCGTTACCCTGCCTTTGATTTTGCTTGCCATTCCGTCCGTCATCATCGGCTATGTTGCCATCGAGCCTATGCTTTACGGCGATTTCTTCAAAGACGTGATTTTCGTCAATATCGATGCGCATCCGACCATGCACATCATGAAGGAAGAGTTCCACGGCGCATTGGCAATGGTGTCGCACAGCCTGCATTCGCCCGTACTTTACCTCGCTATCGCAGGCGTATTGAGCGCATGGCTCTTGTACGTCAAACTGCCGCACCTGCCTGCGAAAATTGCACAGGCGTTCCGTCCGGTTTACGTTTTGTTTGAAAACAAATACTACCTCGACGCCCTGTATTTCAACGTCTTTGCCAAAGGCACGCGTGCATTGGGTACTTTCTTCTGGAAAGTCGGCGATACCGCCATTATCGACAACGGCATCGTCAACGGCTCTGCCAAACTGGTCGGCGCGATTGCCGCGCAGGTACGCAAAGTCCAAACCGGCTTCATCTATACCTATGCCGCCGCTATGGTATTCGGCGTATTGGTACTGCTCGGCATGACATTCTGGGGATTGTTCCGATAAAAGCGGGATTTCAGACGGCCTGTCTATAGTTTGTGTATAGGGCCGTCTGAAAAAGAAAATTTGAGCAACAATGATTGAAGACAAATTACCGCAAACCCTGGACGAAGTCCGCGAAGCCATCGATGGTTTGGATAAGGGATTAATCGAATTACTCGCCCGCCGGCAGAAATTGGTACGGCAGGCTGGTCGTCTGAAACCTAAAAATGATGTCCAGGCGGTTTCCGCGCCCGAACGGGTGGCTCAAGTGATTGCCTCTCGCCGCGTTTATGCCGAAAAGGCCGGTTTGTCGCCCGAAGTAGCAGAAGCAGTTTGGCGCAGCATGATTGATGCGTTCATTAAACTTGAGATGGACACCAACCGTACCGACGGAGCGTAGTCAAAATCTTCGGATAACGGTTTTGACAAGAAAAATAGGGAAGAGGCCGTCTGAAATATAGAGGCGAGAAAAAACTATGTCGGACACACGAACCATCTGTTCCGCCGAATTTACCGCTTCTCGCGCATGGGGCGCACTCGACATCGCCAATATGAACGGCATCACCGTGCGCCTGCACTGGACGAACCAGCCCTACACATGGCACATCAACGACGGCGAGGAAGTGTTTGCCGTGATGGATGGCGAAGTTGATATGCACTACCGAGAAAACGGCGAAGAACACATCGTTCGTTTGAAAAGCGGAGATATCTTCTATGCAGGAATCGGCACGGAACACGTCGCCCATCCGTGCGGCGAAGCGCGGATTTTGGTGATTGAGAAAGAGGACAGTGTTTGAGGCCGTCTGAAAAGAAGGTTTGAGACAGCAACAGAATAAGAGAATGACGGCAGATATACATTTTTCTTGATTTTGCCGTACACAAAATACACAATCTTTTTCAGACGGCCTCCTGAAATGTCGTCTGGAAACCAACCCATACAACTATATTTTTTATTTTAACCACAGGTTAACCACTATGTTTTCCAACTACCTACTCAGCTTGGCAATATGGATACCCATCGCCGCAGGTGTGCTGGTTTTGGCGACCGGTAAGGACAGCCGTGCGCCACTGGCGCGTGTGCTTGCCTTCATGGGTGCGCTTGCCGGTTTCTTGGTAACGCTGCCCCTGTTTACCGGTTTCGACCGTTTGAGCGGCGGCTATCAGTTTACCGAGTTCCACGAGTGGATTCCGTTGCTGAAAATCAACTACGCATTGGGCGTGGACGGTATTTCAGTGCTCTTTATCATCTTGAATGCGTTTATTACGCTGTTGGTGGTATTGGCCGGTTGGGAAGTCATTCAGAAACGTCCGGCGCAGTATATGGCCGCTTTCCTGATTATGTCGGGTTTGATTAACGGCGCGTTTGCCGCGCAGGATGCGATTCTGTTTTATGTGTTCTTCGAGGGTATGCTGATTCCGCTGTACCTGATTATCGGTGTATGGGGCGGCCCGCGCCGCGTCTATGCGTCGGTCAAGCTGTTCCTCTATACGCTGATGGGTTCGCTCTTGATGCTGGTTGCCATGGTTTACCTGTACTATCAGACAGGTAGCTTCTCTATTGTCGATTTCCAAAACATCAAACAGATTCCGTTGGGCGTGCAACAGCTTTTGTTTGCGGCGTTCTTCCTGTCATTTGCCGTAAAAGTGCCGATGTTCCCTGTGCACACTTGGTTGCCGGATGCCCACGTTGAAGCGCCGACCGGCGGTTCGATGGTGTTGGCGGCCATTACGCTGAAGCTGGGTGCGTATGGTTTCTTGCGCTTTATCCTGCCGATTATGCCGGATGCGGCACGCTATTTTGCCCCCGTGATCATCGTATTGAGCCTGATTGCCGTGATTTACATCGGTATGGTGGCTTTGGTGCAAACCGATATGAAAAAACTGGTGGCATACTCTTCCATCAGCCACATGGGTTTTGTCACTTTGGGTATGTTCCTGTTTGTGAACGGCCAACTGAATGACTGGGCATTGAAAGGTGCAATCGTTCAAATGATTTCCCACGGTTTTGTGTCTGCCGCGATGTTTATGTGTATCGGCGTGATGTACGACCGCCTGCATACCCGAAATATTGCCGACTATGGCGGCGTGGTCAATGTGATGCCTAAGTTTGCGGCGTTTATGATGTTGTTCGGTATGGCCAATGCCGGTCTGCCTGCGACTTCCGGCTTCGTGGGCGAGTTTATGGTGATTATGGGCGCGGTTAAAGTGAATTTCTGGGTAGGCGCGTTGGCCGCCATGACCTTGATTTACGGTGCGTCTTATACCCTGTGGATGTACAAACGCGTTATTTTTGGTGCGATCTACAATCCGCACGTTGCCGAAATGAAAGACATCAATTGCCGCGAATTTGCGATTTTGGCGATTTTGGCGGTTGCTGTTTTGGGCATGGGTCTGTATCCGCAAGCGTTTATCGAAGTGGTGCATCAAGCGGCAAACGATTTGATTGCCCATGTAGCACAAAGCAAGATTTGAGGTGTGTAAATGAACTGGTCTGATTTGAATTTAATGCCCGCCATGCCCGAAATCGTGCTGCTTGCGCTATTGGGTGTCGTATTGCTGGCAGACTTGTGGATTTGCGATAAAAGCCGCTATCTGACCCATCTGATGAGTTTGGGAACGGTCATCATCGTGGCCGTCACCCAATTGGCGGTATGGGAGCAGGGTAGTGTCGATGCCTTTCACGGTATGTATATTGCAGATGGCATGTCCCGTTTGGCAAAACTGGTGCTGTATGCGCTGACGTTTGGTCTGTTTATTTACAGTAAACCGTACAACCAAGACCGCCAAATCTTTAAAGGCGAGTTTTACACCCTGTCATTGTTTGCCCTGTTGGGTATGAGCGTCATGGTCAGCTCGGCACATTTCTTGACTGCGTATATCGGTTTGGAATTGTTGTCTTTGTCGCTGTACGCCATGATTGCCCTGCGCCGCGACTCCGGCCGCTCTGCCGAGGCCGCGCTGAAATACTTCGTATTGGGCGCGTTGGCCTCCGGTTTGCTGCTCTATGGTATTTCTATGGTTTACGGCGCCACCGGTTCCCTTGATTTTGCTTCCGTCTTGGCTTCTGCTTTCAATGAGCAGGCCAATGAATGGTTGTTGAAATTGGGTATGGTATTTATCGTAGTCGCCATTGCATTTAAATTGGGTGCGGTTCCATTCCATATGTGGGTACCCGATGTGTACGATGGTGCGCCGACCTCTGTTACCGCCTTTGTGGGTACGGCTCCGAAAATCGCCGCCGTTGTCTTTGCGTTCCGTATCCTTGTTACCGGTATGGGTACCATACATTCAGACTGGGCGCCGATGTTGGCCATTCTTGCCGTTGCTTCTTTGGTGGTCGGTAACCTTGCCGCCATCATGCAAACCAATATCAAACGTATGCTTGCCTATTCTACCGTATCGCACATGGGCTTTATCCTGTTGGCGTTTATGGCAGGCGCAGTCGGCTTTACTGCAGGTTTGTATTACGCCATTACCTATGCTTTGATGGCGGCAGTCAGCTTCGGTGTTTTGATGGTATTGTCCACCAAAGACATTGAATGTGAAAACATCAAAGACCTCGCAGGCCTTAACCAACGCCATGCATGGTTTGCCTTCCTGATGTTGCTGTCTATGTTCTCCATGGCGGGTATTCCGCCGCTGATGGGCTTCTACGCCAAATTCGGCGTGATTATGGCTCTCTTGAAACAAGGCCATGTTTGGTTGTCCGTATTTGCCGTCATCATGTCGCTGATTGGTGCGTTCTACTACCTGCGCGTGGTCAAAGTCATCTACTTCGATGCACCTGATCATGACCAGCCGGTCGGCAGCAACTATGCCGCCAAATTTGTCCTGACGGTCAATGCCTTCCTACTGCTCCTGTGGGGTATCATGCCGCAAACCGTTATCGACTGGTGTGCCAAAGCATTGATAAATACCCTGTAAGCTTCAAACAAAACCAACGGCGGCTGTTCCAAAGCCGCCGTTTTTGTTAGGATTCGCATTCGGATGAAATATACCCAAAGTTCAGACGGCCTCAAGCCTTTGAGCAATCATCAAGCGGGCATCATCAAGATATTGAATATTCCACGGATAATAATGGGCAAGAATGCCCATTTAACATGTTAAAATCACACACAGGCCGTCTGAAAACAGAAAGACCATCATGACCGCATCCATGTACATTCTTTTGTTGTTGGCACTTATCTTTGCCAACGCACCATTTATTACCACCAAATTCTTCGGCATCGTCGCCCTGAAACGCAAACATATCGGCCATCACTTGATCGAATTGCTGGCAGGTTTCCTTCTTACCGCGATCCTCGCCTATATCCTCGAATCGCGAGCTGGTGCCGTACATGCCCAAGATTGGGAGTTTTACGCGACCGTTGTCTGCCTCTACCTGATTTTTGCTTTCCCATGCTTTGTATGGCGTTACTTTTGGAATGAGAGAAATAGAGAGTAGGATTTGAATTAGGAAAAGGCCGTCTGAAAGATTTTCAGACGGCCTTTTTATATCAAGTAAGGATTGTTTTAGGGATGAGCTTTGGAACATTGACCTGGAGTTGCCATATTCAGTTTCATAATGGCAGCTTTGGCAACATCTTCAGAAATTTCAGTTACTGCCGGTATGGGTATTGGCTGTTTCTGGTAACAAGAAACCTTTGTTTTGCAAGTCACCTAAGCAATTAACAACAATATCTTTAGTTACAGAGATAAATGCCTGATCCAGATTACTATGGGGAGTCAGCTCTTTGGGTGTGGAGGTTAAACCAATAGTAGTCACAATAGCGTGATTAAATTCGGAACGGTTTAATTCTTTTTTGCCATCTGAGTAGCTACAGTAGAATTGATAGTAATCCTGAACTGTACTGCCTGCTAATCCGAAAGTCAGACCTGTTTTTATACCGTTACCTACTGCACCACCAATATTGGCGATATTGTTGGCATGGATTTTCAGGCTGTTTTGGGCTTGCGGGTCTACTGTTACAATCTTTGTTCCGTTTAGTGCAATTTTGGCAGCTTTTGTTAGAGCCGGATTTACTTTAGGGAAAGATTTACCATTACGCTCGAACTCTCCCTCTAAACGTATAGGATAAGGTTGATTTGGTACTTTCAAATCACTTTGTTTATATTTTTGATATTCGGTTGAAGTATAGGGATGTGGTACAACACAGGCAGAAAGCGCTAATGCTGAGCATAGGATGAGTAATTTGTTCATAGATATTCTCCAGTTAATTTGCATTTATCTGTTTGTTTTCAGGTGAATTAAATAACGTATTCGAATAAAACCAATTATAACGTAATACAGTTTTTATACAAATTTTGCAAACTAAATGTGAAAATTTGCATGGGAAGGCAGGTTGTTATATTGGATCTACCTTGCGAACTTCATTACTTTAGAGAGAAGGTTTCCGATAGTGATGGTAGATGTCGAGGGCAAGTTAACTTTAATTACCAAGAGTACAACTGTGAGCTTTTGAGTTATTAAGATTAGATTTCGATTGAAAATGATAGGGAGATTTCAGTTTGGGTCAGTTGGTAAATAAATTAAGCCAAAAGGCCGAGTTGATGTAGTTGCTTGAAACAATAAAGGTCGTCTGAAAGATTTTCAGACGGCCTTTATTTTGTTTGATGTTAAATATCGGTTAGAAAACAAGGCTGTTGGGGCGTAAAGCCTTGTCGTGGGGGCGGTTTAACGGTACTATTCTCGGTTAATTCTGTTTTATTCCTATGAAATTGAAAGTATTAAGATGATTAATGATATTCAAAAGACAGCTGAAGGCAAAATGCAGCGTTCTCTGGAAGTATTGAAAGACAATTTGGCTAAAGTACGTACCGGCCGTGCGCATACCGGCCTGCTCGACCAAGTGGAAGTGGAATACTGGGGCAGCATGGTACCTGTGAGCCAAGTGGCGAACGTGACGCTTTTGGATGCGCGTACGATCGGTGTGAAACCTTTCGAGAGCAATATGGCTTCAAAAGTTGAGAAAGCGATCCGTGATTCCAACTTGGGCCTGAACCCTGCTTCTGTCGGTGATTTGATCCGTGTTCCAATGCCTATGTTGACTGAGGAACGCCGTAAGGATCTGATCAAAGTGGTACGCAGCGAGGCAGAAGAGGGTCGTGTGTCTATCCGCAATGTGCGCCGTGATGCAAACGACCACATCAAAAAACTGTTGAAAGACAAAGAGATTTCTGAAGATGAAGCACGCCGTGGCGAGGAAGCGGTTCAGAAGTTGACCGACAAATACATTGCTGAGGCAGACAAGCTCTTGGCTGCCAAAGAAGAAGATTTGATGGCGATTTAATCCTGTGTGCAAACCGTTCAGACGGCCTTTGGACGGTTTGCTCCCTGAAAGGCAGACATGAAAAGCAGTACGCAGACGATTTTGGAACACTCTGCCATCCCCCGACATATTGCTGTGATTATGGACGGCAACGGACGTTGGGCAAAGAAGCGTTTTCTTCCCCGTGTGATGGGGCATAAGCGCGGCTTGGATGCGCTGGAGAACATGGTGAAGCATTGTGCTGAATTGGGTGTGCGGTATTTGACCGTGTTTGCTTTTTCGACTGAAAACTGGCGACGCCCCGAGGAAGAGGTTTCTTTTCTGATGGGGCTGTTTTTGCAGGCTTTGCAAAAGCAGGTGCGCCGTTTGCACGATAACAATATGCGCTTGAGAGTCATCGGCAGCCGTGAGCGGTTTAATGCTGAAATCCTGAAGGGGATTGAGGCGGCAGAAGCGTTGACGGCAAACAATACCGGTTTGACTTTGAGCATTGCCGCCGATTATGGCGGCCGCTGGGATATTTTGCATGCGGCAAATCAGTTGATTGCCGAGGGTGCAACTGAGATTACGGAAGAGGCGTTGTCGCGTTATTTGATGTTGGGCGATGCACCCGAGCCGGATTTGTTTATCCGAACCGGTGGCGAGACGCGCATCAGTAATTTCCTGCTGTGGCAGATGGCGTATGCGGAATTGTATTTTACGGATACGCTGTGGCCTGATTTTAATGAGAAATCGTTGAACGAGGCGATTGTTTCGTTCCAAAAACGGGAGCGCCGCTTCGGGCGGACTTCCGAACAGCTGCCGGTTGAGCAGCAACGGGGTTGAGAACTATGTTGAAACAACGAATTTTAACGGCGCTGTGGCTTTTGCCGCTGATGCTGGGTATGCTGTTTTATGCACCTATGTGGCTGTGGGCTGCGTTTTGCGGCCTGATTGCCATGCTGACTTTGTGGGAATATGCCCGCATGAGTGGCTTGGACAAGCTGAAAATCAACCATTATTTGGCTTCAACGCTGGTGTTCGGCGTGATTGCCTATGCCGGCGGTTGGCAGTTGCCTGATTTGGTTTGGTATGTCGTATTGGCGTTTTGGCTGATTGTCATGCCTTGGTGGCTGAAAGCAAAATGGAAGTTAAACGGCGGCTGGCAGGCTTACACAGTCGGTTGGTTGTTGGTGATGCCGTTTTGGTTCGCACTGGTTTACCTGCGCCCTCAGCCTGAAGACGCGCTGTCTTTATTGGCGATTATGGGTTTGGTGTGGGTGGCCGATATTGGTGCATATTTCTGCGGCAAATCGTTTGGCAAGCGCAAAATTGCGCCGACCATCAGTCCGGGTAAAAGCTGGGAGGGTGCGATCGGCGGCGCATTATGCGTTGCCGTGTACATGACCATCGTATGGAAAGCCGGTTGGCTGGCTTTTGAAGCCGGTTGGTTCAAAACGATTTTGATCGGCTTGATTCTGACCGTTGTCAGCGTGTGCGGCGATTTGCTGGAAAGCTGGCTCAAACGTGCGACCGGTATCAAAGACAGCAGTAATCTGCTGCCGGGACACGGCGGCGTGTTCGACCGTGTGGACAGCCTGATTGCCGTTATCAGCATTTATGCCACCTTTGTATATTTGTTTTAAACCGCCTGTCTCATATGGTTGGGGGAGCTGATTATGTCCGAACAAAAACAGATTTCATCTTTATCGATCTTGGGCGTATTGTTGGCACTCGGATTGATGGCTGCAGCGTTTATTTTGGGCGTGCAGTTTAAGAATCTGCGTCAGCCGGGGACGATTACCGTAAAAGGTTTGGCGGAGAAAAACTTCCAATCCGACAGCGCAACGTGGAATACGGGCGTGAACGCGCACGGCGAGAGCTATCAGGAAGTTTTGGATTTACTGACGGCAAGACGCAAGAAGCTGTCTAAGTTTTTGGGTGAGCAAGGCTTTACGGCGGCTGAAATGAAAGTGGGTCTGCCTGAAGTGTCGCGCGTCTTCAATGAAACCCGCGACGAATTAGGCAACGTAACCCGCACGCCCAACGGCTACGATGGCGACCTCAATATTGTGGTCAACACCAAAAAATTGGACAAAATCCAAGCCGCCCAGCGTGCCATTTTGAATTTCCGTGCGCAAAACGAATTTATCCGCTTCGACAATCCGCAATATTTGTTGGGCAATTTGGAAACCATCAAACGCGATTTGATTACGCAGGCGACTGAGGATGCGCAGAAACGCGCGGCCGAATTTGCCAAAACCGGCGGCGGCAAAGTGGGTGCCATGCGTTCTGCTTCGCAAGGCTCGTTCAACATCTATGCCGACACCGGCAGCAGCGAGGACGACGAGTACGGCGGTTCTTACGATAAAAGCACCGTCGGCAAACAAGTCCGACTGGTTGTTACCATCGAATACGGCATTGAGTAATTCTTTCAGACGGCCTTTTCAGCTGGGAGGCAAAAGGCCGTCTGAAAATTGGAAACGGCAAAGAAATTTATTTCAAACACAATGAATACCGTTTGCACAGCACACAAAGAACACACCATGACACAACAAGTTCTGACCATATTAGGCAGCACCGGCAGCATAGGCGAAAGCACTTTAGACGTTGTTTCCCGCCATCCCGAAAAATTCCGCGTGTTCGCGCTGGCAGGGCATAGGCAGGTGGACAAGCTGGTGGCACAATGCAAACAGTTCCGCCCGGAATATGCCGTTGTCGGCGATGCTGACCATGCGGCCGAGTTGGAAAAGAAACTCAAACAAGAAGGCATCAATACGCAGGTTTTATATGGTTCTCAAGCCTTGATTGATGTCGCCTCTGCCGATGAAGTCAGCGGCGTGATGTGTGCCATTGTCGGCGCGGCTGGCTTGCCGTCGGCTTTGGCTGCCGCTCAAAAAGGCAAAACCATTTATCTGGCAAACAAAGAAACACTGGTGGTTTCCGGCGCATTGTTTATGGAAACCGCCCGTCAAAACGGCGCCACCGTCTTGCCGATTGACAGCGAACACAACGCCATCTTCCAAGTATTGCCAAGGGATTACACAGGCCGTCTGAATGAGCACGGTATCAATTCGATTATTCTGACCGCATCAGGCGGCCCCTTCCTTAACACCGATTTAAGTACATTTGACAGCATTACGCCCGAGCAGGCGGTCAAACATCCGAATTGGAGCATGGGTCGCAAAATTTCCGTCGATTCCGCGTCAATGATGAATAAGGGCTTGGAGTTGATTGAGGCGCATTGGCTGTTTAACTGTCCGACGGAAAAACTGGAAGTCGTCATTCATCCGCAATCCGTGATACACAGCATGGTGCGTTATCGCGATGGTTCGGTATTGGCGCAGTTGGGTAATCCCGATATGCGTACGCCGATTGCTTATTGTTTGGGCCTGCCCGAACGTATCGACTCCGGCGTGGGCGAGCTGGATTTCGGCGCATTGTCCGCATTGACCTTCCAAAAGCCTGACTTTGACCGTTTCCCATGTCTGAAACTTGCCTATCAGGCAATGAATGCAGGCGGCGCCGCGCCTTGTGTGTTGAACGCCGCCAACGAAGTTGCCGTGGCCGCTTTTTTAGATAAACGCATCAAGTTTACCGATATTGCCAAAGTCGTTGCCCACTGCCTTGCACAAGATTTTTCAGACGGCCGTTACGATATCGAAGGCCTGCTGGCGCAAGACGCGCAAACACGCAGACAGGCAGAAGCCTTTATCGGCAAACAATAAAGTTTCAATGACAGGCCGTCTGAAACGTCAACCGCTTGGCATTTAGGCAGACAAAATGGAACAACTGCCTTTATAATCGGTTTTCAGACGGCCTTATCCGTTGATCATCACATTCCATACAGGGGATTTTTTTGCAAACCTTTTTAGCCTTTATCGTCGCCATTCTGATTTTGGTCAGCCTGCATGAGTTCGGACACTATATTGTTGCCCGCTGGTGCGGCGTTAAAGTCGTGCGCTTTTCCGTCGGCTTCGGTAAGCCCTTTTTCACCCGAAAACGCGGCGATACCGAGTGGTGTCTTGCCCCGATTCCGCTGGGCGGTTACGTTAAAATGGTCGATACGCGCGAAGGCGAGGTGGCAGAAGCAGATTTGCCCTACGCCTTTGACAAGCAGCATCCGGCCAGGCGCATCGCCATTGTCGCTGCCGGTCCTTTGACTAATTTGATTTTGGCCGTTTTGCTTTACGGTTTGAGCTTTTCCTTCGGCGTGACCGAGTTGCGCCCCTATGTCGGCATGGTCGAACCTGCCAGTATTGCCGCCAAAGCAGGTTTTCAGGCGGGTGATAAGATTGTATCGGTCAACGGAATCGCCGTTAAAGACTGGAGCGATGCACAAACCGAGATGGTGTTGAACCTTGAAGCCGGTCCTGTAAAAGTTGCTGTTCAGACGGCCTCAAATACCCAAGCCATCCGCATAATTGATGCCGCCGGCACGCCTGAAGCAGGTAAAGTTGCGAAAAACCAAGGCAACATCGGCCTTTTGCCTTTTAGAATTACTAACCGCATCGGTAAAGTCTTGGCCAAAAGTCCCGCCGAAAAAGCAGGTTTGAAGGAAAACGACAAACTGCTGACTGCTGATGGGAAGCCCATCGAAAGCTGGCAAGCATGGACGGAACTCTTCCGCGCCAGCCCCGGCAAACGAATCGAGCTGACTTACGAGCGTGACGGTAAAATACTGGCGACCGCTATCCGGCCGGACAGCGTCGAGCAGTCAGCAGGCGTGCTGGTGGGTAGAGCCGGGCTTGCTGCCCAGGCGGATAAAGAGTGGGATAAGACCATCCGCTACCGTTATACACCTTCCGTTGCCCAAGCCTTTGAATTGGGTTGGAACAAAACCGTCAACTATTCGTGGACGACCCTCAAATTTTTCGGAAAACTGGTTACGGGCAATGCCTCTTTGAACCATATTTCCGGCCCCCTGACCATTGCCGATGTCGCCGGACAATCCGCCAAACTCGGATTGCAGAGCTACCTCGAATTTCTGGCCTTGGTCAGCATCAGCTTAGGCGTGTTGAACCTTTTGCCCATCCCCGTTTTAGACGGCGGACATTTGGTTTTTTATACCGCCGAATGGATACGCGGAAAGCCTTTGAGCGAGCGCATACAGGCAGTCGGCCTGCGCTTCGGACTGGCAGCCATGCTTTTGATGATGGCTGTGGCTTTCTTTAATGACATCAACCGTTTGTTTGGATAATTTATGAAACTGAACCAGATTGCTTCCGCTTTAATGGTATTGAGCCTGTCTCCACTGGCATTGGCTGACTTTACCATTCAGGACATCCGCGTCGAAGGCCTGCAGCGCACCGAGCCGAGTACCGTCTTCAACTACCTGCCCGTTAAAGTCGGTGATAATTTCAATGATGCGCGCAGTGAAGAAATCATCAAAAAACTCTACGCAACCGGTTTCTTTGACGACGTACGCGTCGAAACCATGGACAATCAAGTCCTGCTGACCGTGATTGAGCGTCCAACCATCAGCTCGCTCAATATTACCGGCGCGAAAATGCTGCAAAACGATGCCATCAAGAAAAACCTTGAAGCCTTCGGTTTGGCGCAATCCCAATACTTCAACCAAGCAACGCTGAACCAAGCCGTTGCCGGTTTGAAAGAAGAGTATTTGAGCCGTGGCAAACAGTCTGTCCAAATCACTCCGACTGTAACCAAACTCGCCCGTAACCGCGTATCTATCGATATTGCCATCGAAGAGGGCAAATCTACCAAGATTACCGATATTTCCTTTGAAGGCAACGAAGTTTATTCCGACCGCCGCCTGCTGAAACAAATGTCCCTGAGCGAAGGTGGTATGTGGACTTGGATCACTAAGAGCAATCAGTTCAATGAGCAAAAATTTGCTCAGGACATGGAAAAAATCACCAATTACTACCAAAACAACGGCTACTTCAACTTCCGCATTTTGGATACCGACATCCAAACCAACGAAGACAAAACTAAGCAAACCATTAAAGTAACCGTCAGCGAAGGCGACCGCTTCCGTTGGGGCAATGTACGCATCGAAGGCGATACGCTGGAAGTGCCGAAAGAAGATTTGGAAAAACTGCTGACCATGAAGCCGGGCAAATGGTACGAGCGCGCGCAAATGTCCAATTCGCTCGAAGCCATCCAAAACCGCATGGGTCAGGCAGGTTACGCATTCAGCGAAATCAATGTCCAACCGATTCCCAATGCCGAAACGCATACCGTTGATTTTGTGCTGACCGTTCAGCCGGGCCGCAAAATCTATGTGAACGAAATCAACATTACCGGCAACAACAAAACCCGTGACGAAGTCATTCGCCGCGAGTTGCGCCAAATGGAATCGGCGCCTTACGACTCTGCCAAACTGCAACGTTCTAAAGAGCGCGTTGAGTTGTTGGGCTACTTCGACAACGTTCAATTTGATGCGGTTCCTGTGGCCAATACCCCTGACCAAGTTGACCTGAACATGAGCCTGACCGAACGTTCTACCGGCTCGCTCGACTTGAGCGCAGGTTGGGTTCAGGATACCGGTTTGGTGATGTCTGCCGGCGTGGCTCAAGACAACCTGTTCGGTACGG
Source organism: Neisseria sp. P0008.S002 (assembly GCF_051962805.1). NCBI lineage: Bacteria > Pseudomonadati > Pseudomonadota > Betaproteobacteria > Neisseriales > Neisseriaceae > Neisseria > Neisseria sp. P0008.S002. Next base: position 126,032 of record NZ_JBQCUY010000006.1, read on the forward strand.
GTAAATCCGTTGCCCTGCGCGCTTCCCGCAGTAAAACCACAGTAAACGGCTCGTTGTCGTTTACCGACCCATACTTCACACCTGACGGCGTAAGCTTGGGCTACGACCTTTACGGCAAGTCTTACGACCCGCGTAAAGCTTCTTCCAGCGCGAAACAATATAAAACTACAACTTTCGGCGGCGGTTTGCGTATCGGTATTCCGGTTACCGAATATGACCGTGTAAACTTCGGTTTGGCCGCAGAGCGTCTGACCGTGAATACCTACAAAGGCGCGCCTAAACGCTATGCTGACTTTATCAACCAATACGGTAAAGGCGACGGCAGCGGCGTGGGTAACTTCAAAGGCTGGTTGTACAAAGGTACCATCGGCTGGGGCCGCAACAAAACCGACAATGCCTTGTGGCCGACCCGCGGTTACCTGACCGGCGTAAACGGCGAAATCGCCTTGCCGGGCAGCGACCTGCAATACTACACCTTGACCCACAACCAAACTTGGTTCTTCCCATTGAGCAAAGATTTCACGCTGATGCTGGGTGGCGAAGTCGGTTATGGCAACGGCTACGGCAAAACCAAAACCATGCCGTTCTTTGAAAACTTCTACGGCGGCGGCTTAGGCTCCGTCCGCGGTTTTGAAAGCGGTACGCTGGGCCCGAAAGTCTATGACGAATACGGCGAGAAAATCAGCTACGGCGGTAACAAAAAAGCCAACGTTTCCGCAGAGTTGCTCTTCCCAATGCCGGGCATTAAAGATTCGCGTACCGTCCGTCTGAGCCTGTTTGCCGATGCGGGCAGCGTGTGGGATGACAAAACTTACAACGACAGCAGCAGCAATTCTTATTACACCAACGGCGCGCTCCAAAACGTGTATGGCGTAGGCACAACGCACAAATCGACATTCAAAAACGAATTGCGTTACTCTGCCGGTGCTGCCGTGACTTGGCTCTCTCCGCTGGGTCCGATGAAGTTCAGTTATGCTTATCCGATTAAGAAAAAAGAAGGCGACGAAATCCAACGCTTCCAATTCCAACTCGGTACGACATTCTGATGATGTTTAGGCCGTCTGAAACCGGGTTTGTCCGTTTCAGACGGCCTCATGGCAGATTGGCGGCAAGCTTATTGCAAACCGCCCGTTTGTTTTCAAGCAAGGATTTTTATCATGAGTAAAATAGCCGACACCCTCCGTGTCCTCACCGTAGCCCTGCCGGGTTTCGTGCTGTTGCCGCAAGCGGCGGCGGATGGAGTGCAGAAAATCGGTTTTATCAATACCGAGCGCGTTTATCAGGAATCCAAGCAGGCGCAAAGCATTCAGATGACTTTGGAAAAAGAGTTCAAAAGCCGTCAAACCGCCTTGCAAAAGTTGCAACAGGAAGGCGAGGCTTTGGAGCGAAAACTGAGCGGCGACAAGCTCAGCGACAGCCAAAGGGAAGCGGAAACCCAAAAGTGGCGTAATCTGGTACAGAAATTCCGCAAGCAGCAGGCTGAGTTGGCAGAAGACTACAACCTGCGCCGCAATGAAGAATTCGCCGCGCTCCAGCAAAATGCCAACCGCGTCATCGTCGATTTGGCCAAGCGCGAAGGTTACGACTTCATCTTGCAGGACGTGATTTACGTCAACGGCCGTTACGACATTACCGACAGCGTTATCAAAGCCCTAAACGCTCACTGACCCTGCTCGGCAGCGAATGTGACCATACAGACAAACCTAAGGCCGTCTGAAACCCAAATCGGCAACTTTCAGACGGCCTGACATCTTGACGGCAGATTATCATGACTTCACAAGCATACACCCTGTCCCAAATCGTTTCCCAGCTCGGCGGCGAATGGAAAGGCGAAGACATCGCCATTACCGCCGTCCGCCCGTTGGATCAGGCGCAGACGGAACACATCAGCTTTTTGGCCAATCCGAAATACAAAGCCGAAGTACACGACAGCCAAGCAGGCGCAGTGATTGTGTCGCCGAAAGCCGCAGACGAATTTGCAGGCCGCAACCTGATTGTGGCTGCCGACCCTTATCTTTATTTTGCCAAAGTGGCACGATTGTTCTCGCCGATTGTCAAAGCACAGGGCGGCGTACATCCGACCGCCGTTGTCGAGGCAAGTGCCAAAGTACCGGCAAGCTGCGAAATCGGCGCGAATGCCTATATCGGAGCGAATGCCGTATTGGGCGAGGGCTGCCGTATTTTGGCCAATGCCGTTGTCCAACACGATTGCACGTTGGGCGATGAAGTCGTGTTGCATCCCAACTCCGTCATCTATTACGGCTGTACTTTGGGCAACCGTGTCGAAATCCACAGCGGCGCAGTCATCGGTGCGGACGGTTTCGGCTTGGCCTTCGCCGGAGATTCATGGTTTAAAATCCCGCAAACCGGCGCAGTCACGCTGGGCGATGATGTGGAAATCGGTTCGAACACCAATATCGACCGCGGCGCAATGAGCGATACGACCGTCGGCAACGGCACCAAAATCGACAACCAAGTCCAAATCGGCCACAACTGCAAAATCGGTTCGCACACCGTTATCGCCGCCAAGACCGGTATTTCCGGCAGCGTCACCATCGGCAATTATTGTATTATCGGCGGCGGCGTCGGCACGGTCGGACACATCGAAATCGCCGATAAAACCACCATCGGCGGCGGTACATCCGTTACCCACAGCATTACCGAAAGCGGCCAGCATCTGGCCGGTATTTTCCCGATGTCGGGCTACAAAGACTGGGCGCGCAATGCCGTTTATATCCACCGTTTGAGCGAAATGAACAAACGCCTCAAAACGCTGGAGAAACAGCTTGCCGACAGCGACGAAGCCTAAAGGCGGCGCAAACAGTCCGCGCCCCCGCATCCGAATACGTTTAAACCCAATACAAACAAGGAAAGACGAACATCATGGACGTACAACTCCCGATTGAAGCCAAAGACATTCAAAAACTTATCCCACACCGTTATCCGTTTTTGCAACTCGACCGCATTACTGCGTTCGAACCGATGAAAACCCTGACTGCGATTAAAAACGTCACCATGAACGAGCCGCAGTTCCAAGGCCACTTTCCCGACCTGCCCGTGATGCCCGGCGTGCTGATTATCGAAGCCATGGCGCAAGCGTGCGGCACACTCGCCATCCTCAGCGAAGGCGGCCGCAAAGAAAACGAATTCTTCTTCTTCGCCGGTATTGACGACGCCCGTTTCAAACGCCAAGTCATCCCCGGCGACCAACTGGTTTTTGAAGTCGAGCTGCTGACCAACAAACGCGGTATCGGCAAATTTAACGCCGTTGCCAAAGTCGACGGCCAAGTTGCCGTTGAAGCCGTGATTATGTGCGCCAAACGCGTGGTGTAAGAATGGGACAGGCCGTCTGAAAGTTCAGACGGCATCTTGCAGGCAATACCTGTATCAGACAGCAAGGAGACAGCATGACCCTTATCCATCCGACCGCCGTCATCGACCCTAAAGCCGAACTTGACTCCAGCGTCAAAGTCGGCCCATACAGCATCATCGGCCCCAATGTGCAAATCGGCGCGAATACCGAAATCGGCCCGCACGTCGTCATCAACGGTCATACGACCATCGGTGAAAACAACCGCATTTTCCAATTTGCCAGCCTCGGCGAAATTCCGCAGGACAAAAAATACCGCGACGAGCCGACCAAGCTGATTATCGGCAACGGCAACACCATCCGCGAATTTACGACGTTCAACCTCGGTACGGTTACCGGCATCGGCGAAACCCGTATCGGCGACGACAACTGGATTATGGCCTACTGCCACCTCGCCCATGACTGCGTGGTCGGCAACCATACCATCTTCGCCAACAACGCCTCACTTGCAGGTCACGTTACCATCGGCGACTACGTCGTCTTGGGCGGCTACACGCTGGTGTTCCAATTCTGCCAAATCGGTGACTACGCCATGACCGCGTTTGCCGCCGGCGTACACAAAGACGTACCGCCGTACTTTATGGCTGCAGGCTACCGCGCCGAACCGGCCGGCCTCAACAGCGAAGGTATGCGCCGCAACGGTTTCACTGCCGAACAGATTGCCTCCGTCAAAGATGCGTATAAAACCATTTACCATCGCGGCATTCCGTTTGAAGAAGCTAAGACAGAGATTCTGAAACGCGCCGAAACCCAAAGCGAATTGGCGGTATTTAAAGACTTTTTTGCACAATCCACACGCGGCATTATCCGTTGATTGATGGATTGAAGGCCGTCTGAAACTTTTTCAGACGGCCTTTGGATTGCAAAAATCCGCGTAGTAGGGCAGGTTTCTGCCCGTTTGCTGTCGATGCCGTCTGAAAACGGTTGGGCAAATGACCGCCCCAAAATCTTTTAGCTTCCGAACCTCAACAATATGAACTCCAATCCTTCCCCCCTTATCGCCATCAGCGTCGGCGAAGCTTCCGGCGACTTGCTCGGCGCACATTTAATCCGTGCCATTAAGGCGCGTTGCCCGAATGCGTGGTTTACCGGCATCGGCGGCGAGCGCATGAAGGCGGAGGGTTTTGAGAGTTTGTACGATCAGGAAAAGCTGGCGGTGCGCGGTTTTGTTGAGGTCATCAAACGCCTGCCGCAGATTTTGAAAATCCGCAAAGGGCTGGTGAACGATTTGCTCCGCCTCAAGCCGGATGTGTTTATCGGCATCGATGCGCCGGACTTTAATCTCGGCGTGGCCGAAAAACTCAAGCAGGCAGGCATTCATACCATTCATTATGTCAGCCCGTCGGTTTGGGCGTGGCGGCGCGAACGGGTCAATAAAATCGTACATCAGGTCAACCGCGTGTTGTGCCTATTTCCGATGGAACCGCAGCTATATATCGATGCCGGCGGCAAGGCTGAGTTTGTCGGCCATCCGATGGCGCAAACCATGCCGGTGGAAGCGGATAGGGCGGCGGCACGGCAGAAGCTGGGCGTACCTGCGGACGTGCCCGTGTTTGCCATCTTGCCCGGCAGCCGCGTGAGCGAAATCGATTACATGGCGGCGGTGTTTTTTCAGACGGCCTTATTGCTGCTGAAACGTTATCCGAAGGCACAGTTTTTGCTGCCTGTGGCGACGGCCGCAACGCGCAAACGCATTAGTGAAATTTTGGCGCAGCCTGAGTTCGCAGCCCTTCCCATCACGCTGACCGACAAGCAGTCGGATACGGTTTGCGCCGCTGCCGACGTGGTATTGGTCACCAGTGGTACGGCGACTTTGGAAGTGGCCTTGTGCAAGCGGCCTATGGTTATCAGCTACAAAATTTCGCCGCTAACTTATGCGTATGTGAAAAACAAAATCAAAGTGCCGCATGTCGGTTTGCCCAATATTCTGTTGGGTAAAGCCGCCGTTCCCGAGCTGCTGCAACACGATGCCGTCCCTGAAAAACTGGCACAGGCCGTGGCAGACTGGTATGACCGCCCTGAAGCCGTGGCCGCGTTGGAACAGGATTTTCACGCCTTGCATCTGCTGTTGAAAAAAGATACGGCGGCATTGGCTGCGGCGGCAGTATTGGAAGAAGCCGGATTTTCAGACGGCCTGAAAGACAAGTAAGGAAAATACATGAATTTATTGGGAGCATTGGCCAAGGTTGGCAGCCTGACGATGGTGTCGCGCATTTTAGGCTTTGTGCGCGATACGATTATCGCCCGTGCGTTTGGTGCAGGCATGGCGACGGATGCGTTTTTTGTCGCGTTTAAACTGCCCAACCTGCTGCGGCGAGTGTTTGCAGAGGGCGCATTTGCCCAAGCCTTCGTACCGATTTTGGCGGAATACAAAGAAACCCGCTCGCCCGAAGCCACGCAGGCGTTTGTGCGTCATGTGGCCGGCATGCTGTCGTTTGTGCTGGTCATCGTTACTGCGCTGGGCATACTTGCCGCGCCGTGGGTGATTTATGTTTCTGCGCCCGGTTTTGCCAAAGAAGCCGATAAGTTTCAGCTCTCCATCGACTTGCTGCGGGTGACGTTTCCTTATATTTTTTTGATTTCTTTGTCGTCTTTTGTCGGCTCAATACTCAATTCCTATCATAAATTCGGCATTCCCGCCTTTACGCCGACTTTTTTGAACATCTCCTTTATCGTCTTTTCCCTGTTCTTCGTGCCGTATTTTGATCCGCCTGTTATGGCTTTGGCGTGGGCGGTATTTGTCGGCGGCGTGTTGCAGCTGGTGTTCCAACTGCCTTGGTTGGCGAAACTGGGTTTCTTGAAAATGCCCAAACTCAGCTTTAAAGACGCAGCGGTCAACCGCGTAATGAAACAGATGGCGCCGGCTATTTTGGGCGTGAGCGTGGCGCAGATTTCCTTGGTTATCAACACCATTTTTGCCTCGTTTTTGCAGTCCGGCAGCGTGTCATGGATGTATTACGCCGACCGACTGATGGAATTGCCAACCGGTGTTTTGGGCGTGGCACTCGGTACAATCTTATTGCCTACCTTGTCCAAACACGCTGCCAGTCAGGATACCGAGCAATTTTCCGGTCTGCTCGACTGGGGTTTGCGCCTGTGCATGCTGCTGACCCTACCTGCCGCCGTCGGCCTTGCCGTGTTGTCTTTCCCGTTGGTTACGACCTTGTTCATGTACCGTGAATTTACGCTGCACGACGCGCAAATGACCCAACACGCGCTCATTGCTTATTCCTTTGGCTTGATCGGGCTGATTATGATTAAAGTATTGGCACCCGGCTTCTACGCGCGCCAAAACATCAAAACCCCCGTTAAGGTCGCTATTTTCACGCTGATTTGCACACAGTTGATGAACCTCGCTTTCATTTCGCCGCTCAAACACGTCGGTCTGTCCCTTGCTATCGGTTTGGGCGCGTGTCTGAATGCAGGTTTGCTGTTTTTCCTTTTGCGCAAACACGGCATCTACCGCCCCGGTAAATGTTGGGCAGCGTTTTTGGTTAAAATGGTCATCTCTTTGGTCGTCATGGGCGGCGGTTTGTGGCTGGCGCAATATTATCTGCCGTTTGAATGGGTACACGTCGGCGGCTTTAAAAAAGCAGGCCAACTCTGCGTCCTGATTGCCTTGGGCGGCGGCCTCTACTTCGTTTCCCTCGTCGCGCTCGGCTTCCGTCCGCACCATTTCCGCAGGGTGGAAAAATAAGCGGCCGTAGTGCGTATTGCTTTGGCTTAAAGGCTATTCACTAAAAAGGCCGTCTGAAACATTTTCAGACGGCCTTTTCTTGCTTTACGTTTTAACTGTAAAGCTTCGCTCCTTTTTTGACGAACTCAATCGCTTTTTCTTCCATGCCCTGCCGTTGGGCTTTTTGCTTGTCGGCGTAGTCGCGCACTTCCTGCGTGATTTTCATCGAGCAGAATTTGGGACCGCACATTGAGCAGAAGTGGGCGATTTTCGCGCCTTCGGCAGGCAGGGTTTCGTCGTGGAAGCTCTCGGCGCGTTCGGGGTCGAGGCTGAGGCGGAATTGGTCGCGCCAGCGGAACTCGAAACGCGCTTTGCTTAAGGCGTTGTCGCGCAACTGTGCGCCCGGCCAGCCTTTGGCGAGGTCGGCGGCATGGGCGGCGAGCTTGTAGGTGATGATGCCGGTGCGCACGTCTTCTTTGTCGGGCAGGCCGAGATGCTCTTTCGGGGTAACGTAGCAGAGCATGGCTGTGCCGTACCAGCCGATATTGGTCGCGCCTATGCCCGAGGTGATGTGGTCGTAGCCGGGGGCGATGTCGGTAACGAGTGGGCCGAGTGTGTAGAAAGGCGCTTCAAAGCAGTGTTGCAACTCTTCGGTCATGTTTTCTTTCACGCGTTGCAACGGTACATGGCCCGGGCCTTCGATCATGACTTGTACGTCGTGTTTCCACGCTTTGGCAGTCAATTCGCCCAAAGTGTGCAGCTCGGCGAATTGGGATTCGTCGTTGGCATCGGCAATGCAGCCGGGGCGCAGACCGTCGCCGAGGCTGAATGATACGTCGTAGGCTTTCATGATTTCGCAGATTTCGTCGAAATGTGTGTAGAGGAAGTTTTCCTGATGATGGGCGAGGCACCATTTCGCCATGATAGAGCCGCCGCGCGATACGATGCCTGTGAGGCGATCGGCCGTCATTGGCACATAGCGTAGCAATACGCCTGCGTGCAGGGTGAAATAGTCCACGCCTTGTTCTGCCTGCTCGATTAAGGTGTCGCGCACCAAATCCCAAGTCAGGTCTTCGGCGATGCCGCCGGTTTTTTCCAAAGCTTGGTAAATAGGCACAGTACCGATGGGGACGGGCGCGTTGCGGATAATCCATTCGCGTGTTTCGTGGATATGTGCGCCGGTAGACAAATCCATAATCGTGTCCGCGCCCCAACGCAGCGACCACACCATTTTTTCGACTTCTTCGGTCAGGCTGGAGGTTACGGCGGAGTTGCCCAAGTTGCCGTTGATTTTGACGCGGAAGTTGCGGCCGATAATCATCGGTTCGAGTTCGGGATGGTTGATGTTGGCAGGGATGATCGCGCGTCCGGCGGCGATTTCTTGACACACGAATTCGGGCGTGATTTGGTCGGGATGGGTCGGGATATTCGCGCCGAAACTTTGCCCTGCGTGTTGTTTCAAGAGCTTGGCGTATTCAGGCCGTCTGAAAAGCTCGTCCAGCTTCATGCGTTCGCGTATGGCGACAAACTCCATTTCCGGCGTAATGATGCCTTGGCGGGCGTAGTGAAGCTGGGTTACGTTGCGGCCTGCTTTGGCGCGGCGCGGGTGGGTAATTTGGTTGAAACGCAGATGGGCGGTTTTCGGATCGTGCGCGCGTTCAGTGCCGTATTCGCTGGAAAGCTTGGGCAGGATTTCGGTATCGCCGCGTTCGTCCAGCCATGCAGTGCGGACGTGCGGCAAACCTTGTTTCAAGTCGATGTGTGCCGCCGGATCGCCGTATGCGCCGCTGGTGTCGTACACCGGAATCGGTGGATTGGTTTCCGTACCTTGTGCTGTGTAGGTGTCGTCTTGACGGATTTCGCGTAAAGGCACGCGGATGTCGGCGCGGCTGCCCGGGATATAGACGCGGTTGGAATTGGGATATTGGAAGCGGATGCCGATGTCTTCGCTCAAGTCGGAAAGACGGCGCGCCTCATCGCCGGTTTTTTTAGCGGTAGTCATAAAAAATTGCTCCTGTTTTTCGGTTATGAAATGGAAACAGGAGCATTGCTTTTTTTCAGACGGCCTTGTGGATATCTTCAATCAACCGTCTAAAAACACATTTGCCGAAACTCCCCACGCAGGTATTATCCTGTTCGGGTGTAAAGGGTATTTCTCAGCCGCTCGGTTTGAAAGCAGCACCCCTGTTTCTTTATTAACGAAAAATTAAACCATGCGGACGGTTTTTTGTAAAGCGGCGTTTTTCGCATTTTCTGTCAAAAACGCTTGACAGCGATTCCGTCTTTCCGTATAGTTACAACTTCTGACGCGGGATGGAGCAGCATGGTAGCTCGTCGGGCTCATAACCCGAAGGTCGTAGGTTCGAATCCTGCTCCCGCAACCACATACTAAAAAGACCGCTTGTATAGCGGTCTTTTTTCATGTCTATATTGTCCAATAAAGTCCAAAAAGCCCATTAATTTCAATCTGTTGTATTTTTGCGATTATTTCCACCATTCAATTTTGTCTAGCAGTGTCTGCTAGAGTCCAAAACTGCTGTTGGTACATTTGTTGGTACATTTCCTTTGCTACCATTTTTGTACCAACACGAAATCAGAAAGGTATAGAAATGAACGCACTTTCAGAAGCGAGAATTCGACACGCTGAAACTCCAACCACCATTAAAAAACTATCAGATGGTCAAGGCCTAGTACTTTTGCTGCATCCAAACGGCAGCAAATACTGGCGATTTAACTATCGCTTCAATAAAAAGCAGAAAACTTTGGCTATTGGGAAATATCCTGATATTTCTCTGAAAGAAGCTCGTGCAGAACGTGAATTACTGCGCAAGAGTTTGAGAGAGGGACAAGACCCTGCTCTTAAAAATCAAGCTGAGGAGGATATGGAAAAACGCACCACCTTTTTTCAAGCGGCTAAGGAGTGGTGGGAAGCTGAAGCAACGAGATGGACACCTAAACATGCTAGAACAGTTTGGCACTCTTTAGAGGTTGATGTACTGCCTGAAATTGGCAATGAAGACATTACTTTGATTGAAACGCCTAGATTGTTGTTAGTTATTAAAGCCGTTGAAGCACGAGATGTCAATGATACGGCCATTCGTGTATTACAGAGAATTAAATGTGTTTTCAACTATGCTATACAAACAGGTTTGATCAAGATTAATCCTGCTCTACCTCTTACAGGCGTAATTCGTAGAAAAAAAGAGGTTCACAGGTTAGCGTTACCTCAAAGTGAGTTACCTGGATTCTTTCAGAAGCTAGGAGAAATGCAGATAGCTGAATATCTACGTATTGCAATGAAATTACAGATTATCTGGTTTGTGCGCCCTAATGAATTACGTTTTGCAAAATGGGAAGAAATCAATTTTGATAGGCGAGAATGGCACATTCCAGCCGAAAAGATGAAAATGCGTAGACCTCATATTGTGCCTCTGTCTAATTGGGCAATCGAATTACTTTTAGAATTGAAGGAGATTACCGGAAGAAGTCCTTATTTATTTTTCGGAGCATGGGACAGTATGAAGCCAATTAGCGAAAATACTATCAGCTATATTATGGCTCGGATGGGCTATAAGGGAAAAGCAGTTCCCCATGGATTTCGATCTCTTGCAACAGATGTATTAAATGAAAATGGATTTGATGCTGATATAGTTGAACGACAATTGGCTCACGTTGAAGCCAATAAGATACGTCGGGCATATCATCGTACAGAATACTTGGATCAACGCCATGAAATGATGGAATGGTACAGTAACTGGATAAGACAATTTGATAGAAAGGGTTAGTGATTAGTGCAGGAAATACGATAAATTATTGTTGGATTAAGTATTTTTATATTTAATAACTAGCTAATCAGTTGTTTTAAGGTAATACTATGTGTTACATTTCTAGTATAGAGAAAAATGATGTATACCATCGCTGAAACTGAAACATTTAAAAACAAAGCTGCTAAACTTTTAAAAGAAGACGAACGTCTATTTTTCTTTGCCCAGCTTTCTCAAAATCCGTATGCAGGAGATGTTATTCCTAATGGCGGTGGTTTACGGAAAATTCGTGTAGCTCGACAAGGTAGTGGGAAAAGTGGTGGCTATCGGGTCATTTACTTCAACATCTTGGTAGATGGGTTGATTGTCTGTTTGGATATTTATGCAAAGAATGACAAAGAGAATTTAAAGCCGTCTGAATTGAAAAGTTTGAAAGGACAGAGACATGACTCCTGAAAATTGGAATATTTCTGAAATCGTACAGGCCGTTATTGATGATGATCCAGATGCAGTTCAAATTCAAGATAGCTTGAAGCAATCTTTAAATGAATTAAGGCAAGGTAAGTTTGCCCGGTGTACATCAGTAGAAGCTCTTTCTACAGTTCAGACACGTCAAAAAACTGGTTTATCTCAAGAAAAATTTGCTGCAGCGTTGGGCATTTCTTCTAGTACCCTTAAATCTTGGGAACAAGGTACGCGTAAACCAAGTGGGGCAGCAGGAGCTTTACTGAAACTTTTAGATAAGCATCCTAATTTGATTAGTGAGCTCGGTTAGTTTTTATTCTTTTTGAATAATGATATATAAGGCCCTGCTACTCATATGGGTAGCAGGTTTTTTTATGTTTGCGTCAGTACATATCTTAAGCGGTAAAGCAATTAATGACTTAATGCAGAAATTATACTAACGATAAAATAGAGATGCTCTGCCTTTATTTTACAACGAGTTAGCTCTGCCTAATTATTCCTTTCAGAATAAACAAGAAGCTATCCCCAATCCATGTAATTGTATGTTATATTTACTAGTCATGTAGAGAACATGCTTCTCAAATTTAAAAACAAAGAATGAAAAATTTAAAATATTCCCAGCTTTTTTAGGCTGATTCAATTCCTGGTCGAGGGAAAATTAATGACCAAAAGTACGTTAGATATTACCAATACAGCCATTTCTGGTGGCATATTTGAAACTGTAAGTCGTTATGGAGATGCAGGAGCAGAATTCCTAAAAGGTTTACGCGGTATTGATGCGCAAACTGGTCAAAAATTTGACCGAAGTTTATTGGATATTAACAATTACAAAATAAATCCAAATGATGTTGAAAGGAATATTAAACAACAAGCTGGTTTTTCGGCAGAAATTAGTAGTGTCTCAAAAAGAAATGCACAAGCAATCATTGATGGCAAAGCAAACCGCTTTGTACGTAGTGAAGATTTAGCAAAATACGGCAAAAACAATACAACAGTGGATATTGTAGAGCTACTTGATGGCAAAGAACTATCAACTGCTCAAATGAAGTTTGTTAGTCATCCTGATGAATTATTGAAAAAAATTGCTCGAGGAGAAGGTGGAGGGAAAAACGATTATTCACGATATTTGGCTGTAGACCGGGTAGAAGTTCCTACTGAGCAAGTAGAAATGATGAAAGCTACCTGCCGCGAACAAGCGAATAATCTAAAAGAGCAAGCTCAAGCATTACGTGAGAAAGGTAACTTACCATTAGCAGATAAATTTGAAAAACAGGCTGAAAATTACAGACAGCTAGAACATAAAATTGCAGACTCAGGTTTAACAACCGAAGAAGCTGTAAGATATCGCCTTAATCCAAACTTTGAGACAATAAAAGACATAGCTAAGGTAAGTCATCAAGCAGGTCTAGAAGGGGCAAAATTGGGTGCTGCGCTTGGAGGCTCTATTTCGGCTGTAAGTAACGTAATTGCCGTATGGACCGGAGATAAAAAATTAGGTGCTGCAGTAGTTGATACGGCAAAGAGTACTTTAATTTCAGCAGGAGTTGGTTATGGTTCAGCATTTGCAGGATCTGCGATTAAAAGCTATATGCAGCAATCAGAACGTACTGTATTACGCCAACTTTCTGCAACTGGATTACCTGGAACTATTGTCTCCGTCTGTTTAGCAGTCGGTAAATCCGCGACTCGTTTTGCAAAAAATGAAATAACTGGTACTGAACTAGCAAAGGAAATGGGGGCAACTGCCGCAGGTATGCTCTCGACGAGCGCATGCACTATGCTTGGACAAATAGCAATTCCTATTCCTGTATTAGGTGGCTTGATTGGTAGCATGGTAGGTTATGCAATTACTAATTCCTTGTATTATGGATTTTTTAATGCCTTAAAAGAGGCAGAAGAATCAGCAGAACGACGAAGGTTAATCGAAATTCAATGCGCTGCCGCTTCTGCAATAGCACGACAGTATGAAATCGGTTTAAAAGAATTATTTGCATCAAAGGTTGCACAATTAGATCAAGAGAGTAATGACCTATTTCAACTATTAGAAAAAGATGATGTTTCAGCCGATGAATTATGTAAAGGTATGAATAAATTTGCTGATTTACTTGGGAAAAAAATTAGCATCAACTCGATGACAGAACTGGATTCCGTCATGCTTTCTCAAAACGTCTTAGTCATTTAGGAGATAGATATGTTTTTAAATCAACTTCCGACCCGGTTACATAAAGCATTGTTTTTAGAATTGGCAATGCTTGTGATGATGGCTTCACACGATAATGATGCCTCAGAACAAATATCTGAATTTACATCAGATGAAGTTTTAAAAAAATTTCTAGCTAGTATCAGTTCAAAAGAAGCAGAAATGTTGCAAGAGTATCAAAATGAGCTCTTTAAATCAGATAAGAATGATATCGATTTTAATAGCGACTTTATAGAACTTTCTTTAAATCAGCAATATAGAGCTTTTGATTCCAGTTTAAATACATCATCTTTCTATAATCCGGAACCTGATGAATCGTATGCAGGTGATGATTCTGAGAGAAATGAAGCTATTGGCTTAATGACCGTCAAAGTCAAACCCACTTTTTCCTTCTCCCGCGCATCCGTTTTTTCCTTATTTGGTGATGATTCTGAGGGAAAAGATGCTAGCGTTAGCCAATTGTTGGATCATTTAAATATATCCCGTGATTCTGAAAAAAAATTTCCCACATTTTGGTGGGTTCTAGATAATGCAATTGATGATATTTTAGGCAAATATGCCAATGATGCTGATATTAAACAAGAAGTCATGCAATATCTTATTTCAAAAGGAGAAGATATTCTGACTCTAACACCGACAAAGATTAGAGCAAGCATGGCATCATTGCCGCAAATTAAACAGGAGATCCTACAAAAAGCAGTTCAAACAGTGTTTGCGCGTAAAGTAGCAATTGGATTGACCTTATCCGAACGAGAAAAGAAAATTATCCTATGTGAATTAATTGGAGCCGCATATAGCAGCGGTGCATTTGAGACAGAAGAGAAACAACTGATTAATACGATTTGCCAGGTTTGTTCTTTTGATAGTGAATATATAGAAGAATTTGACACGGTAATGTCAACTCTTTTCAAAGTTAATAAAGAATTAGCTGAATTAATTAATGAATAAGGAGAAAATAATGGCAATTCCTTTAATTATTGGTGTCGGTCTGGCTGCTACAGGTTTATATAAAGGTGGTAAAGCTATTGTAGATAACAATGAAGCTAATAGTGTAAATGACAATGCTAAGGAGGTTGTTAATAAAGCACAAAAAGCCTTGGAAAATTCACGCATTAATTGTGAAAAATCCTTACAAGAATTGGGCCAGAAAAAAATTGATACCTTGACTACAAGTGTTCAAAATTTTCTTGCTATATTTAGCCAAATCAAAAATGTCGATTTTCAACATGATGGTAATTTAGGAAATTTAAACTTAAATGACTTCAGTACTGTTGTATTGAAAAACATGCAAAAACAGGTCTCTTTCGTTGCAAGTGCTGGAGTGGGAGCAGGTACAGGCTTAGCTGGCGGAGCATTAGCTGCATTTGGCGCGTACAGTGGTACGATGGCATTTGCTACCGCAGGAACAGGAGCAACGATTAGTACACTGAGTGGAGCTGCTGCCACTAATGCAACTTTGGCGTGGTTAGGCGGAGGAACACTTGCTTCAGGTGGTATGGGCATTGCTGGAGGTATGATGGCATTGGGGGCATTAACAACCGGACCAGCACTACTCATTGCAGGATGGTACATGGGTTCAAAAGCGGAAAGTAATTTAAATGATGCTTATAGCAATCTTGAAGAGGCAAGAAAATTCCTTGCGGATACAGATGCGGCAATTGCTTTGACTGATGGTATTAACGAAGTTGCAAAACGCGCTATTTCTATTTTATCTACATTACGTACTCATTCTCGTCGTAACTTAAAACGCTTGCAAAGTATCATTGATGAGCAAGGTGTTGATTACTCCCAATATTCAGATGATGCAAAACTGATTGTAATGAAGAATGTAAAATTAATTCAGTTAATAAAAGTAGTTTTGGATACTCCGATCTTGGACGAGCAAGGTAATTTGTTAGGTGATGCAGATAGTAACTTACTGGAGCTGCATAATCAGATTCAAAGTGCTTTTCCAAAACAAGTAGAAGCATAAATAGCAAAAACTAGGCTGCTTTCAATTGAGGCAGCCTAGTTTGTATGAGTTTTTAACTATGCCGCATCAACTTTCACCTTTTCCCTGTTCTGCTTGTGGCCAATGTTGTCGTCGCGTAAAGCTAAGTGAACAAACCATATTCCTTGATCGAGGTGATGGCATTTGCCAATATTTGGATGAGAAAACCAACTTGTGTACGATATACGAAAATCGACCTGAAGTATGTCGTGTAGAAGACTATTATAAAAAATATCTAATTCATGATATTTCTTGGGAAAAATTTGTTCAAATGAATCTCGAGTTTTGTGAAAAATGGCAGAAAGATAAATAAGATTAATATATTATAAAAAATCCATTAATAACTAGCTCATGGGCTATTCAAAAAATTCAATTCATTAGAAGAATACGAAATTTACCCCATGATTTCTCTCCTAAACAACGATCGTATCCTTTAAAGTTGTAATAATTTTCACGTATGATGGCTTATTTTTGCCCAATCAAATGACTGTATGGACAACATAAAACCCTGCTACCCACAATGGGATAGCAGGGTTTGTTATGCCTGTATCAGCAATCAAGTACCAACAATATCTAGAGCTGGTAGGTTGTTAACGATTTTCTGTGTCTCCAAGCTTACTGTAATGACACGCAGGAGTAGTTCGAGAGGGTAGCGCGGGTTATTCATGGTATCAGATGCCCAATCATTAGCGTCGTTAGTAATACCTGACTTTTTGTCGGTCTTCACTGCTTGGGTTTCTATAACCCATTCTAATGCTGATTTGCCGTTTACGATATAGTCGTAGGCAGCTTCAGGAATTTTCTCAATTATGATTTTGTCATTGTAAATAACTTTGCTTTTATCCGTTAATTTTTTAATTTTAGGAAATTTCATTTTGATCACGCGGAAATCTTCATCTGTGCCGCCGATGACTTGCTGCGGGGTAAGTTTCAGGCCTTTCAGGCTACCTGAAAATTTTACGTCTTGATACATCGGTACGGTTTCGTAGTTCAGGTGCAAAGCTGCCAAATCGCGCCCTGCCTGACTGAATGCAGCAAAATCAGCGTAAGTTTTCATGCGCGGGATGCGCGGGAGCTGTTTACTTAAATTGTCGGCGTAGCGCTCGCGGTATTCTTCGCTGTGCAGCAGGCCGTAAATGTAATAGAAGATATCTTCTTTGCTGATTTGGGCTGCATCGGCGGCGGAATATGGCTCACGGAAATGTGCCAGCGCATCGTCGGTGATGGCAGAGCGACGGACGAGCTTTTTCTGCGCAGGCTGCTTTTCAGACGACGTTTCTGCGGCGAACAGGTCTTGATTTTCCATTACACTTCCTCCGTTTTGTAGAGGAACATGGGGAAGCATTGACTCGTGTCCAATGTATGTAGGTCTGGCACCTTGTCTGTCATTAACACTGAAAATCCGCTCCGAGCCCCAATCCCTGTTATACAAATAACTAGATTGGCTGTTTGTTCGAGTATAATTTCGTTCGTTCGTTCGTTCGTTCGTTCGTTCGTTCGTTCGTTCGTTCGTTCGTTCGTTCGTTCGTTCGGGCTATCCGTTTCTTCAAAATAATCCAATGGAAAACATTGTGCTCCCGCTTCAAGAATATTTAAATCAGGAGGTGCTTCCGCTATTAATGTTGATAACCCATTTCTTGAACCTTTGCCGTTAGTAATAATTACTTTATTGTTACTTGACTGACTAGGGAATAATTTTGGCATTAACGCCATATCATTTACCAAACTACGATCAAAATATAAATATTGTTTGGTAAATGGTCGATACAACCCAACCATGATTGAAGAAGATTTCAATGTATGTATTTTTCCTTTCTTAATATCACTTCTTAAAGCACGAGACCAGCTAATTTTTGTTGCATCCAGGCTAATAAAATCTTCTACAATCAAGTCCTGTTTGGCGGGCAGCAAATTTTTAGCATCTTCATACCTTTTTACTTCACTATTATAAAAATTAAGCAATCCAGTCAAATTTTGTTCAATCTTATTTTTTGAAAACCCATAAACCCAAGTGTCGCGATTTGTTTTAATGCCCATAGAGTATGTAGAAAAAATTAAATTTTCTGTTTTATCTTTTTTATCTCCAATTAAAATATAGTCATTAAAGTTAGAATCTCTTTGATTTACCCAGTCAGAAAATTCATTTGGTTCAATTTGTTCCCAAGGAACATTTTTCATGCTATCTATTTTAATCAGCTTGGCTTTTTTATCTTTTACCGATAAATTATCTCCAATATCATAATAGTAAATCTTACCTTTTTCTTTTTGATTAGATTTTTTAACAAGAATTGAGATGGCGATACCTGATGTACTGGCGTCATCAAAAATATTTTCTCCTTCTTTGGTTCTTCCCTTGCTTAATATATTTTTCTTCACATCTCCACGCAGGTTAAAAATGTAAATATTACTAAATTCTTCTTGCCAACATTTTCGCAATCCGCTCATTACAGGTTTGTCGATAAACCCGTTACCAGAAATAAAAGCAATTACACCTTGACCCGATAAACGGTCAGAAGCCCAGCGTAAGGCGCGGATGTAGCTGTTATATAGAGCATTTTTGTTGGTAGCATCTGTGTTAGCCGCATAGGTTTCTCGAATTCTCTCATCTAAAAGGGGATATGGGATGCGAGCTGTATCATCGTTGCCTTTTTTTCTCCCTGCGGAATAGGGCGGATTGCCGATAATGACACGGATGTCCAAGGCTTTCTGCCGTTTGCGGCGTGCGCTGTTATCCACCAGCATTTCGTCCAGCATGTCGCCTTTCTCGTACATTTGGAAGGTATCGGTCAGGCAGATGCCTTCAAAGGGAACGTAGGGGACGTCGTCTGAAACATTGCCGTCAATGTTGCCTGCCAGTATGCCGTGGTAGGCAGATTCGATGTTGATGGCGGCGATGTAGTAGGCGAGCAGGACGATTTCGTTGGCGTGGATTTCGCTTTTGTATTTTTCAGGAAGTCTGTCGCGAGGGATGATGCCGCTTTGCAGCAGGCGGGTGATGAAGGTACCTGTGCCGGTAAAGGGATCAAGGATATGCACGTCTTTGTCTTGCAGGCTGCTTTTGAATTCGTGCTGTAAGACGTCTTCCACGCTTTTGATGATGAAATCGACGACTTCGACGGGCGTGTAAACGATGCCGAGCCGTTCGGTCATACGCGGGAAGGCGTTACGGAAGAATTTGTCGTAGAGTTCCACGACGATTTTTTGTTTGCCTTCGGCGGTTTCGATGCCGCTGGCACGCAGGTGGACGGAGTCGTAGAAGGATTGCAGGGTATTGCGCTCTTTGTGCAGGTTTTTCTGCTGCAATAAATCCAGCACTTTCTGCATGGCACGGCTCATGGGATTGTGTTCGGCAAAGCTGTAATCGGAAAACAGTGCGTCGAACACAGGTTTGGTAATCATGTGTTGAGCCAGCATTTCGACGATTTCTTCGTCGCTGACGGCGTTGTTGAGGTCGTCGCGCAGTTCGGCAGCAAAGGCCTCGAAGGCTGTGCGCTCTGTTTCGTTGGCAGGGTTTTCCAGAATGGCGTTGATGCTGTCGATATGGGTACGAGCAATTTTGGCAATGTCGTCTGCCCAGTCTTCCCAATGGTGGCGGTTGCCACATTTTTTGACAATTTTGGCGTAGAGGGCGCGTTCGATTTCGCCGATTTCGAATTGGAAGCTTTCTTGTACTGGCGCGGGTGTGGTGGGGCTGCCTATGCCGTAGCTAGCCTTGGTTTCGCGTAAGGTTTGGTCTTTTTTGCTGCTTCGTTTGATTTTGGGAGAAACTTTGTCGGCAATGGCGATAACTTCCATTTTCTGGGTATCTTTACCGTTGAACTCCAATTTGTTAATCATGGCATCGAAGCGGTCATCGTGTGCACGTAGAGCGTTGAGTACCTGCCAGACAACTCGGTAGTTTTCATTTTTGTCTAATGCGTCTTCGGCTTCTACACCTGCAGGGATAACGACAGGAAGGATAACGTAGCCCTGTTGTTTGCCTTCGGCACGGCGCATGACGCGGCCGACCGACTGCACGACATCAACTTGGGAGTTGCGAGGAGTAAGGAATAACACGGCATCTAGTGCAGGTACGTCCACGCCTTCAGACAGGCAGCGGACATTGGAGAGGATGCGGCAGGTATTTTCGGGTAGCCCTTCGGGTGCTTTTAGCCATTGCAGCTTGCTTTCTTTTTCACCTGCGTTCATACCGCCGTCCACATGTTCGGCTTGACAGGTCATGGCCAGTTGCGGTGGCAGTTTCAAATCGGGATTTTGTTTGAGCAAGGCAGTACGTTCTGCCTGCTGGTATTCCTCAATCACGGTTTGGAACATTTCTGCAATTAGTTTTGAACTGACTTTGTGTTTGCTGCCTTTGTATTCTTTTTCAATGACTTGGCAGAAGGCAACGGCACGTCGCATTGGATTGTACAGTGCACCTTCTTCGCCGCTTAGTCCGTATTTGGAAAGTGCTTTCCAGCAGCCCACAATTTTGGCAGCATCATCGACTTTGAGTTCGTTGTTGCCGTCAGTGAGTAGGTTTTGGATGCGGCGTTGGATATGACTTTCTTCAATGGCTAAGACAATAACTTTATAATCGACCAATAGGCCGTCTGAAACGGCTTGGGAGAATGTTAGAACGAAAAACTCTTTGCCGTAATGGGTTTCGTCATCCATAGAATACAAAACCACGCCTTCGGTTGTTTTAGCGGCTTCTCCATAGATACGCGGAGTAGCAGTCATATACAACCGTTTTGCGCCTTTGATGTAGTCGGCATCGTGTATGCGGACAAAAGCGGATTCGTCTTCTCCATCAAATGTTGCGCCGGTAGTGCGGTGTGCTTCATCGCAAATGATTAAATCAAACTCAGGCAGATTATGCAGTGATTGAGCTTGGTGAATCACATCAATGGAATGATAAGTGGAATAAACAACAGTCATGGTTTGCTGTTTATTTTTTTGCTCTACTACGTGTACGGCGTTTGCAAGGCTTTTGGCATTAGTTGTTGCTGGAAATTGTAAATCGCTAAGATTGGCTAGGACGCTATCTTCATTGTGTTTTTTGCCTACATCGCTATCTGAACAAACAGCAAAGTTAATCAATGGTGTTTCTGTGTCTTGATTCCATTCGCGTAAGGTTTGGCTCAATAATGATAAGCTTGGTACTAGGAAGAGTACCCGCTTGCCTTTACCAGCCATTTTTTCAGCGATTTTCAGCGCAGTAAACGTTTTACCCGTACCACAAGCCATAATCAGCTTACCGCGTGTTTCTCCTCCATTAAATCGGGTTTCAACACTTTTTAAGGCACTTTGTTGATGTGGGCGTAAGCCTTTTTTTGCTTTTAATACAGGTTTATCTTTGATTTGAAATTGCGACCAATCAATTTGGCTGTTTTCTAGATCTTCCAAATTGATAACTGAAACAGGGATTTGTTGATTGGTTAAAGCCTCTCTTGCATTTTTTGACCATTTATTTGTAGTAGTTACAATATAGCGATGGGTAAACCATTGCTTACCTGAAGCAGTAAAGAAGCTGTCGATATCATTCTTTTGAATGCTGTAGTCAGCAGAATAATTTTTGCATTGTACAGCGTGAAATTCGCCTGTATTGCTCGTTAAGACTAAATCAATACCTGCATCTGTTTTGTTTTCTAAACCAAGTGAAGCACCATGCTCCTCAATCCATTGAGCGTAAGTCTGTACGTTTGAATATTGGCTTTTGTAATAAGGTTCAAACTGAAAGAATTTAATAATGAGATTCTCAAAAGAAGTGCCTTTATCACGTTGGCTCAGCGTGGCTTTTTCAAACTGCTCTAGTAAGGTGCTTAATGCTGACATAATTGGTTTCCCGTACGGTAAAATTTCAAATATTATAGTTGATAATAAAATGCTTTTTCTATACGACTATCAAATCCTCTATTCTAGTCGTAAAACATGGGCTAAGATTATCTCGTGTCATTTTCCAGTCTTCACTATATAGCTCACTACCTAACTTAAGGCTTCCTCTGCCAAAGCGTTGGGTTAAATCATCCCAACACATCATCATGGCTTTGCTTCTTGTGGTGTTTTCTGAATGCCAAAAGTCCAGTTGCTCAACGGTCTCATTCTCTATACCAGACAATTCTACACCACACTTTTTGTAGTTATAGCCTGCACGGTATATGTGTTTTAAAAGATGTTGAGCAAGTCTGTTTAATTCCATCGTATCAGAGCTGCCTTTTACGAGAGCCATGATACGGTAATTGGAATATTGTGGCTCTTCTTTAAATCGGTTTGTGTGGATGAACACGGCAATTGTATTTGCTACGGTATGTTCCTTGCGTAATGCCTCTGCTGCTGATGAAACATGATGTGTAAGTGCTGAGCTGAGAGTATCTATATCTTGAACGGGCTTTCCAAAGCTACGGCTACGAATGAGTTGTTTTTTAACAGGGGGGATGGGTTCAAATTCCACACATGGAATACCTTGCATTTCCCTCTGTATTCGTTCAACAGTAACGCCGTATCTTGCTCTCAGTGTCTGTGTATCAGCCTTAACGAAATCATAGGCCGTCTGAATATTCTGTTGGGCTAAATGAGCTGATAATTTTCTCCCAATTCCCCAGATTTCAGATACCGGTTCACTGCGTAAGGCACGGGTTTGAATTTCTGCGGACCAATCATCCCAGACTACTACACCATTGAAATGTCTAGGATAGCGTTTTGCGAGATGATTTGAAAATTTGGCTAATGTCTTTGTGGGGGCAATACCAACACATGTAGGTATGCCGACCCATTGCAAGACACGCTCTTTAATTTCTAATCCACTCTGTGCAAGCCGATTCAATCCTCGCATATCAGCAAAGCATTCATCTATCGAATAAACTTCGATTTCTGGTACAAGTGAGGCAATTGTATTCATCATTCTTCGCGATAAATCAGCATATAGCTCGTAATTTGACGAATATGCTTTCAAATATCCTTGTCGGACCAAATGCTTTATCTGAAAATAAGGTACTCCCATTTTGATGCCTAGTGCTTTTGCCTCACGTGAGCGTGCCACCACACAGCCATCATTATTGGATAACACCACAATTGGCACATTTTTTAAATCAGGCCGGAAAACCCTTTCACATGAACAATAAAAGCTGTTTCCATCAATAAGGGCATACATTACTTGCCTGTCCTAACATCTTTTAAAACAAACGTTACGACACCTACAATGCTCCAGTTGTCTCCCTCTTTGGGAATGAAATTAGGATATTCTCCTGAAGCATTTTCAGAATGAAGCTCAAAACCTGCTTTAGTTTTAACCAACCTTTTAATCGTGAATTCATTACCCAAATCAGCCATGACAATATCACCATGTTTGAATGGAACAGAACGGTCTATAACTAGAATATCATCTTTATTTATCCCGGCATCAAGCATGGATAGTCCACCGCTTCGTACTGCAAACGTTGCAGAGGGATTACTAATCAGGTATTCATTAAAATTGAGTGTATCCTCAATATAACTTTGAGCAGGGGAAGGGAAGCCGGCTGGAATTCTTTCTACACCTAGCGGGATTGAAATATCAGAATGAGAAGCGTCTATTGGCATTGCATCTAGTGGTAAGCATGTGCTACGAGGTATCTCATCAGACAATGCTTCAATCATCTCATTTACGCGTGCCTCAATAATGACAGGGATTCTTTTGACTATTGTTTCTATTCCAGTCTTCTTACGTCCTGCACCTTTCCTGGCTCCACCATGTGTTCCTAGATTTTTACTCATAAAAAAGCTATCTTGATTAAAGTTACAGATTTCAAGATAGCTTGTTTTGATCATGGTGTAAAGTAAGATTTTATTGAGCTTATCCGATTAGTGAAATGTATCCAAGGTGCTTTCCTGTAGGTTCATTAAAGGGGTGAAAAATAACCTTCTTCCCTTTATTTGTTCCATTCTATTTGTCCATTCATCACTATAAGATAGGATGATACTAAATTCTGAACTACACCAACTGATATTATTATCATCTAACCGAGTTTTATTTAGAATTTAATATCGATTTTTATAGCTGATAGTCCCTTTTCTTCTCATTTCTTCCAAAGCACGGCTTCTTTCTGGATTCTGGGTATAAAGATGCGTTCTCTTTCGTCCTCTTGGGATAGTTCGGTCTGCATTACCTAAAGGAACATGACCTGTATTAAAGGCCCGCATGTGTTTAGGTAAATATTTCTGTTGTTGCAAATCCGACTGTGTTTCCTTAGCAAGGTAATAGCAAATCTGTCTGAGTTTATTGATATTATCATGATCCGAATATCCAATGACCAGACCCAAGATATACCGTTCATTCTCTATATCTTCAGATTGCCATGTGTTTTCATTCATACGAGCCAAATTAGAACTGTATGCTCGTCCTATACCTTTTGTAATCACATTTTCCCAATAACGACAGATACTATTTGCATAAATGATGTCATTTTGTACCCTCTGTCCATTAAAGAATAAGACCATATGACAATGCCAACCTGTCAAAGGTGCATACTCTATTTTGCTGATATAGGTAATGTAATGTTCAAACAGCTTGTTCTTACGGATATTGTTACGAAACTTAGTTAGCCAAAATCTTAGGTCAAAATAACCATGCTTATCGGTAAACTCTTTTTTGACATAGAAATCTACTCTGATAGGTAGAATCTTGGAGTATGAAGAGAATAAATTACTAATCAATGAGTTGATTGCAATTTCATGGTCTTTGTTAAATACATAATCCTTACTGAAGAAATCAGGATGTGGTTGATTCAATTTGAGGTGTTCCGACTGAATTTTAGGAAGAATGGGTCTTGTATTATGCATATTGGTTTGTCCTTCGTGATTTAGGTTAAGTAGGTATCAACCTGAGCTATCGCTTTACTGTTATTAATATTAATAATTCAATAACATTTAAAAACCTAAAATCAGATGATGGAAACTCATTGATTTTTCGTGGTTTAAAAAACGGAAAAGGTCGATATAGTTGCTGAATCGGAAATATCGTGGAGGTACACAGTTATTTCTATTCATATCCTTTACCTAAACAAAAAAAATTGAATCTATTTGTTTTAAAAAAGCACCATGCAATTGTGCATAGTGCTTTCTTAAATTAGGTATTAGCTGCTTTCTCCGCAATCTTTTCAGCCAAAGTAATGGCAGATTGAGAACCTTCCCGTACCGAAATGGCGGTTTTTTCAGGGTAGAACTCTTCAACAATCGCTACGCCGTCTTCCTCATTTTCTTCAAATGCTCCCGCAGCAAAACCGTTTCGAGCGGCTTCATCTAAAGCTTCCTGCTTAAAACCAGCTTGAATACGCTCTTCGTAGGTTTTATGAGCTTCATTGATGGCTTGATTCAGAGTCATTCCCTCCCGGATGACCAAATCCACATAGTAAATTGGTGTACGAAAAGACATCGTGGTTGATTTGCTACGTAGCTTGAGCTCTAGAGGCAGAGTGGACAGTTTCTTGCCTGATAAAGCAGAGAAATAATGCAGTCGAGATGCCAATGTACGAATGCTGTTAAACCCTGTGGTTCTGAAGATAAAACTACCCACTTCATCATCCTCACCGATTCGTACATTCAGACGACCATAAGGTTTGCATTGACCATTTGCACCTATCGGGCAGGAATTGGGACTAGGGCAGTATTCTGATTTAACCCCTTCAGGAGTGGTACGCTTACAGGATTCGCCATTACCAACACAGATCGGGCGACCTGTTTGTCGGTCAAACAAACTGTATTGGGCACGTAAATTTAAATCGGGGTCATCAAAAAGCAGCATTACCGGGATGGAACGGAGCTTTTCATTGGCTTTACGCAGTTGTTCATTAATCGGATGTGGTATCCATTTGCCATGCTTTTGTACTTGGGTAGTAATGGTAAACTCATCATCTTTAACGGGTACATTTTTACCGTTCTTCTCTTCGACTTTACCAATGCTGATACGACCAATGACAGGCGGTGTTAATGCGAGTCCTTTTAACATAGTGATTCCTTTTTGAATAAAAACAGACGACCGTCAGGCCGTCTGTTGGTTTATGCGGTTTTATTACTGAGTAAGAAGCGACGATTGCCAGCTTTCAGGATTTGGTATTGAAGAGCCAAATCAGGGTTTTCAGCAGCCATACGTTTACTATCTAAAACCATGCTGTCCTTGCTACGTTTATAGCTGATCGAGCCATTTCGAAACTTTGCGTGAGCAGCTGTACCCATTGCCTGAATCAACCGTTGCTGCATTTTGGCTTCGTCTGCATGGATAGACTTCAGTAGTTGCCGGGTTTCTTGCAAGTCATCAAACACATGATTCAAATCTGCATCAGCAGTTAAATCAACAACCTCACCGTCATCATTTGGAAATAGACAACGGAGAGCCTGCTCTGCTGACATAGAGCCATCAGCTGGTGGAGCGATATCGTTTTCAACGTAATACCAAAATTGACGCTCCAGCTTAATCAGGTTTTCAATCATAGTTTCATCACGTTCAATACGATGAATCTGCAAATCTTGGCCACAAATCAGAACAGCCACATCAGCAGTCTGTTTGCCGGTTACCGCCAATTGATGCATAACCTGAACTTGGACATAGTCAGGTATACCGTCCTTCCATAGTTTTGCTCCATTCATTCCTGCAGTTTTACACTCCAAGATTTGTACGTCAGTGTTTCCGACAATTTCACGGTCAAGATTAGCCAGCATAAAGGGAATGGTCGGATGCTGAAGTACGGCATTAACCCGACGTACCTTATTGCCAGTACGTTTACTGTAATGTTTAGCAACAATCGGTTCTAGGATAGTCCCCCAATAAACAGGCTGGGTATCATCCTCAATATCAATCTGTGGCAACATTTCCCCTCGGCCTGTTTTTTCCATCCACAGTGCCAAAGGGGATTTGTAGGGATTCAACCCAATTGCAGCTGCTGCATCAGAACCGCCAATACCCGATTGACGAACAGCAAGCCATTTATCACGTTCCATCTGTTTGGTTTCTACCAGACGGAGGGGTTTAGCATGATGAGAAGCTTTGGTTTGAGCTACTAAAGTATTCATTTAAAAATTCCTTTCTATACAAAAATAAAGCCCCTGTATCCTTTGGGATACAAGGGCTTTATTAGTTTGATTTAAGGTAAAAGAGAGGCCAACTGAACAACAGACGACTTATGCGACCAGTTCAAGAGCATGGTCTAAAGCGCGTTGTTTAAGAGCGGCACCTTGACCAAACCATGCACTATCTAAACGATATTCGTTAGAGCGAGCACGTCGTTCATGGTCTACATACTCAGTCATAGCACATAACAAACCCCACGCGGTATCTTTGGTAGCGCTGACTTGCATCCCTCGACCATGACCGTTGTACAGGTCTTGAACCTTAGCTAGAGCGCGTTCATTAGTTAAGCCTGCACCTGTTTTGAGATTGTCAGAGTTACAGAGTACCCGCATAAAGAAATGCATGGCTTCATGGTTTTTGATTTTACGTTCTGACAGCATTTTCATGCGGTACATAAACGAATCCCAGCCAGTTATTGCCATGCCTAATCTGCGTTTAACATCTTCAGCATCAAAGTTTGTACTATGTGGTACTTTAATCGAGGTAGAAGTACCATTTAAAGCAACCGCAAGCGTATTGGCACAAACTACACGGATAGTTGTCGGTGTGGCGGTTGTAGCCAAAGTACCATCACATGACGTAGCCAAGAGAAGATAGCCTTTAACCACATCATTGCCTTTTAAAACAGCTTCCTTACCTGTTCGTGCTAGAGCCCAAAACTTGCGTCCTGATTTTAAGACACCTGCCGTTTCCAACTCATAGCCTGCCTGCTCGGTTAAATCACGATAGAACTCTAAAACCTCCTGTGGTTGCACTACCTGATAACGTTTGCTTACCACAGACAAGGGTTGCTTGTTATCAGAACGAAACAGAACCTTGTGATCCTCAAAAGGCATAATTAGGGACTGGTGACCCAACTCAGGCATCTCAACATCATAGCGGACTGTTGATTCCTGGATTCTCCAATCCATCCCTGCAGCCTTTGCCCATACTTCGATAGGTTGTTTCTCAGGCAAATGATTGCCTAAGTTGTGCCACGGTGCTTTGCCTGTATAGGCCATTGTCTGAATATCATGAGCCATGATGCCCCCTTAATTGAATTCTGTGTCACAGTCTAAGCAGCGATAAAGGTCTAAAACAGAACCATCTAACTGTTCCCCAACCTTGCTACCAGCAATACTGCCTGAAACTGAACCTACCAAACCACCAAACAAAGCTCCAGCAATCGAGCCAGTTATTAAGCCAACTGGCCCGAATGCTGCGCCTACCACAGCACCATTTTCTGCACCAGTCCAAGCTCCTGAAACCCCCAAAACTCCTCCACTGACAGCTCCAATACGTGCGCCAACGGTTTTACCGATCTGACGCTCAATGACATTGTGTGAGTTACAATTCGGGCATTGAATTGACATATAAAACTCCTTGATATAACAATAGAAAAAAGCAGCTATGTAGGCTGCTTGGTTATTTCAAGTTAGTAATATATGGTTGAAAAAAAATAGAATAGAGAGATTATTATGGATAGTAATTTACGTCAGGTAAATGAGTTTATTAAAGTTATAGAACTAGTAGATGATTCAAATAAAGAAAGTGAAATAATACAAAGTATTGAAGACTTAAATATACCCCTATATTTTAAAGTAGGTAATAGAGCTTCTAGAGAGAAGATGGATATATATATCAAGAGAATGGCTCCTATTGATATATATTTAAGGCATATTAAAAATAAAAAATCTCCCAAAGATAGTAGTTATACCTTACCTAAAATTAGTATTTCTAGTTTGAATCTTTTCAAAAAAGAGACACCATTCGAATACAGGTTTTTAAATCAATTAAGTTTAATTAAACCAGTTCTTTTTCAAGACTATGGAGTAGGATTTACTTTTAGTAACCTGAATCTGAATAATTTAGATTATCCCAAGCTGGATGCGCCGATGATGATTGCTGTTTGTGGACAACCTGTAAATATGCATGAATACCAATTCAATGATGAGTTAAAGCAGGATTATGAAGAAGTTGAAAAATATTTAAAGAAAGAGGCTGAAAAGAAAGAGGCTGAGACTGGGCAAACGGAATTTTATTCATCAGTAACTTCATATTTCTTTGAAAAAAATCTCGAAGATATATTAATAGATAGCTTTGAAAATGAAGTTTCTGAGGCGGATAAAAAAGATTTTATTAAAAGGACAGGATTGTCACCACAAATAATTACTAAATTTTTTAATTCTAAGAAGGAGCAGCCACATTCACTCCCAATGGTACTAGATAAAATCAAAGTAGAAGCTGAAATTAAAAACTTTTATACAAATAATTATTATATATTTAATAATTATAATAATAAATTTGAACACGTAAATTATTTTTGGAAAAGAGGACCTCAAGGAGAAATATTCAATTTCTTTAAAAGTAATATTTTACAAGTTAATATCAATAAAAGCTTTCGTTTAAAATTTCAAGACTTGTATATTTTAAAATCTGATAT
>NZ_JBQCUY010000007.1:0-140050 GCF_051962805.1 Neisseria sp. P0008.S002
ATGGGGTAACAATCGGGTGGAAAGGGAGAAGCGGATAAAGAAAAAGGACGTGCTCAGGCACGTCCTTTCGGGAGAGGCTGATCTCAACCTCGAGTACTGCATTATTGTCTTAACCCGTTTTATTATTTTGACGAACTGAATATTTCAAATCCAGTACCTTATGCTGACACTGCAACCAGCCGGCGGAAGGTAATGCCCTGGTCAGAACTATTAGGAATTAACTGTAAATTGAGCGGGAAAGTTTAAAAGTAGAGAAAGCGGTAGTTTAAGTTATTGATGCAACATTATTCAGACGGCCCGAGCGGTCATGGGTAAGGATAATAAAAGATAAAGGCTGTAGACAAATTACACCAAGCAAAGATAGCATTGTCTGCAGGGTAAAAGGCTGGTTGATACAGCAAACATATATCTGTATCTATTTTGAAAGGCTATATTGAGAAACTGCACATCACTCCTTCAATATCGACGAGATAAGGTATGGCAGAAGGTTCGATCAAAGGCTACGGCAGCAAAACAGATGGCACCTAGAAAAACATCAGCTACAGACCTGCATTATCGCAAAGCCCTTTGCAACAACTCATCGACGGAAACGCAAATCAAACACAACCGAATATTTGTCGAAAAACCCGTTATGTGGTTGAACAAAGCTTTGTTACGTTTCACTGTAAATCAGGGTGTGAACCTAATTTGCTTTAGGCAACATGGGTGTGCAACGCTATTCGAAAGCGATATGTTTGAATCGTTGAAGTGGTTAACAGCTTACTTGCGCTTGTTTGCTCCTACAAGATGCGAGCATTGGGAAGATAAAAGGGAGCTGTCAAGTCCCTGTGTTTGATTTTTGGCTGTTGGGGATGAAGGATTTTTTGCAAAGGTCTCAGACCGTCTGAAAACTTGATAGAAGCAGTCGTCTGTTAAATATGCGATAATGCGGGAGATTTCATGGGTGTGGTAGAAACATGGTTGTGATTGTCCGACGGGGATGATGTCGGGCAACGATGGAATCGGTTTGCTTGAAACGCCCGCCTGTTGCGGGCTTTTTTATGGGAAGGAATGGTCATGCCTAATCCGCTTTATCGGCAACATATTATTTCAATTTCAGATTTGACGACGGAGCAGCTCGAATTGCTGCTTCAGACGGCCTTGAAGTTGAAAAAGCAGCCTCGCAAAGATTTGCTTGAAGGTAAATTGATTGGTTCGTGCTTTTTTGAACCCTCTACCCGTACGCGTTTGTCTTTTGAAACGGCGGTACAGCGTTTGGGTGGGAAAGTTATCGGTTTTTCCGATGGCGCGAATACCAGCGCGAAAAAGGGTGAAACGCTTGCAGATACTGCGAGGATTATTTCCAGTTATACGGATGCGATTATTCAGCGACACCCGAAAGACGGTGCGGCCCGTGTGGCGGCCGAGTTTTCGAGCGTGCCCGTGATTAATGCCGGCGATGGTACCAACCAACATCCAAGCCAGACGCTTTTGGATCTGGTAACGATTTATGAAACACAAGGTAGTTTGAGCAATTTGAAGATTGCGATGGCCGGTGATTTGAAATATGGCCGTACGGTACACTCATTATGTCAAGCATTGAAGCGTTGGGGTTGTGAGTTTGCATTTGTTTCTCCTCCCAGCTTGGCGATGCCGGACTATATCACTGAAGAGCTGGAGGAGGCCAGTTGCCCTTATCAAGTCCTGTCCAGCTTGGAAGAAGCGGTCGAATGGGCGGATATTTTGTACATGACCCGCGTTCAGCGCGAACGTTTTGATGAGCAGGAATTTGCCAAAATTCAGGGTAAATTCAATCTTGATGCGCCGATGTTGGCAAACGCCAAACCCAATTTGCGCGTCTTGCATCCTTTACCGAGGGTAGATGAAATTCATCCGAATGTGGATAAAACACCTCATGCCTATTATTTTGAACAGGCAACCAATGGAGTGTATGCACGGATGGCGATTTTGTCTTTGGTATTGAACGAAGAAGTTTAAGGAGCGAAAGATGGAAAACTCAAAACTCAGCGTTGAAGCAATCGAACAAGGTACGGTGATTGACCATATTCCTGCTGGTAAAGGCTTGGCCATTTTAAGACAGTTTAAGCTGCTGCATTATGGCAGCGCGGTTACGGTTGGTTTTAATTTGCCCAGTAAAACGCAGGGAAGCAAAGACATTATCAAAATCAGCGGTGTGTGGTTGGATGCCAATGCGGCCAACCGTTTAGCTTTATTTGCCCCTGAAGCAGTGGTCAACAAAATCGATCGGTTTAAGGTGGTTGAGAAACAGCATTTGTCATTGCCGGACGAGATTTCGGAAGTGTTCCGTTGCCCGAATACTAATTGTGCCAGTCATGGCGAGCCGGTCATCAGTCGCTTTTATGTCCGTTCACATAATGGTCAGACGCGTTTGAAATGCCATTATTGCGAAAAAACCTTCTCGCGTGATTCGGTTGCCGAAGCCTGATAAAAATCTCAGGCCGTCTGAAAATACGGCTATACGGTTTGAGTTGTCTGCTTGATACATTAGTTTCATAAAAAGCAAGATATTAAGCAAATTGCGTTAAAATTACGTTAAAATAATGCCTTCCGGGTTGATGACATTATTCGCCCGAAAGGCATTATTTTTTAATAACATGATACGAAATGTAGGAAAACTCATGCACTCATCCATACAAAGCCGGTTTGCCCCAATTTTATACGTCTTGATTTTCTTTGCCGGATTTTTAGCCGCACAAGTTTGGTTTAATCAGCAAGCCTATTTGACCAATCTTCCCCTTTTGGTTACAGCCATTTCTGCCGTTGCATTTGTTTGGTTGATTTGGGCCGTCGTATCTGCGCGATCCAAAGCTAAAAGCAAGATTTTGCACCGTGAGCAGCTGATTCAAAAAGAGAGCATTCATCCTGTTTTGCATGCGACGTTGCAACGTTCTGATGGACAAACGGATTTATTGGTTTTGGTTGTCCGCAATAGCGGTAAGGGCTTGGCGAAGAATGTGCGTTTTGAGGCTGAGGCTTTGCCGGATCACTTGCCGAGCAAGCTGGTTGCCGATGCAGTTATGCGCTTGGAGATGTTTTCCGGCGGCGTGGATATGCTGGCATCGGGAGAATTGTATGGCGGCGTGTTTGCAAGCATGTTGGCGCTGGCTGCCGAATTGCCGGACCAAACATTCGGCGGAGTATTGAAACTGAAAGCCACTTATGAAAATGCCTTTGGCGATCAATGCACTTCAGAAAGCGTTTTGGATTTGAGCATATTGAATTTCAATTTGTCAGAAATTAAATCCAATGGCGAGCAAAAGCCCCGCAAGAAATTGTTGTATTGATATTCAAAATATGCAGGCCGTCTGAAACCGAAATACTTGTTTTCAGACGGCCTGTTGTTATTTTTCAAATGATTTTTGAAGAAAAAGAGGCGTATCGGGTATAATAATCAAAGAATTCGAAACGGATTGTCAGGCTCGGCAAGCCGTCTCATCATTGTCGTATTTCAAAACCTTACTGATATTTTTTCAATAATCTGTTGCTATGTATCGGAACTTTTTCTGATGTTGGCACTGGCGAAATATTCCTTCAGCCATTTACTCTCAGGAAGCTGCTTATGTTAGTGTGTAATCCTTATGAAGTTGTGATCCATGGTACGACCAGCAAAGGCAAGATTTTCCGACCAAGCGACTGGGCGGAGCGCCTGTGCGGTATTTTGTCCTCCTTTACTAAAGACAACCGCCTTTCCTATTCGAATTGGGTGCGCCCGATTTTGGTGGACAATGTCCGTTGTGTAGCGGTCGATAAAAAGTTGGAAGAAGACAATCCGCAAATGTTCCGTTTCTTGATGGACTTTGCAGCGGATAATGATTTGCGCGTGATTGACTGCAAAGCCTTGCTCAAAGAGCAAGAGAGCAAACAGCAGGGCGAAGTGCCGGTCGAGCGCGTTTTGTTGGCGCAGGCGATTGAAGAAAAACATGCAGCCGAGCGTGCGGAAGCGGCCAATGCTCAGCCTGAGCCTCAAGCTGCCGCGCCTGTGGTTGGCGTATTGCGTGAAATTCCGCCGGAAGAAACCGCAACCGCTTTTGCGGCATTGAGCATTTTGCGTTCTTCTTTGACCGATATTCACCGTTTCGTCGAACAAATCAACGAGCATCAGCGCAAAACCGGTTACCGCCTGTTGGGTATTTTTGAAGAAGGTAAACAAAATGCCGTGGCCGTATGCGGTTTCCATACTGCACATAACTTGGCCAGTGGTTACCATATCCATATTGATGATCTCGTAACCATGCCGCAATGCCGCCAAAAAGGCTATGCTTCACGCTTGTTGGAAGAAGTACGCAAAATCGGTGCGGAAACCGGCGCGACCAAAATCCATCTGAATGTCCATGTTAACCATGACCGTGCAGGTGCGCATCGTCTCTACTTCAAAAACGGATTTGAAATTTGCGCTTACCATTTCCGTTGCGATCCGAAATAATTTTTGTGGAAAGAGAGAAATCAATGTTGAAGATTTTGACC
Organism: Neisseria sp. P0008.S002; assembly: GCF_051962805.1. Taxonomy (NCBI): domain Bacteria; kingdom Pseudomonadati; phylum Pseudomonadota; class Betaproteobacteria; order Neisseriales; family Neisseriaceae; genus Neisseria; species Neisseria sp. P0008.S002. The sequence goes on from NZ_JBQCUY010000007.1 coordinate 4,486, forward strand.
GCGGCTGTTTTGACACTGAGCTTGGCGGCCTGCGCATCAGGCAGCGGAGGCAGCTCGCAAATGTATGGTGAGATTAAGGCCGGTGTAGAAACCAGCCATCAACGTTGAGATATACAATGACAAGGCCGTCTGAAATAGGTTTTCCTGTTTCAGACGGCCTTTTTGCAACTTGATTAGAGTGTCGTGGAGGTGTCGTCAGCGGCAACAGTCCGATGCAGGCGATACCAATTGTACAGGCGCAGGATGCACAAGAAAGCGATGATGGGCATGCAGGCTGCGGTAACCAGATAACGCGGGTTGCTGAAGTTTAAAACGTTGTGCCCGGAAAGCAGCGACAAAGCGGCATGCAACCATTCCCACAAAGACGAAATGCTGAATGCCAAAACAGCCAACAGGCCGAGGGTTCGGAAAATACCGATGGGCAGGATTTGTTGGCGTAATACGGCGCGGTTGAGTTGGAACAAAACAATCAAACCGAAGCCGATGATACAGACCATGCCGCCGTTGGCGACGATTTGTAGGCTGTTGAAGGCAATGTCGGGCGTAACGGAAATTGTACCGGACTGGTTGGCGGCGGTTTGTTGCAAATTTAAGCCTTGCATGACATTAAGTACGAAACCGTAGATCAGGTCGGCCAAAACGATACCGATGGGTAGCGGAGTCAAAAAACGTTTCATGGATCAGTTGGGTATTCTATTAGTATGAGGGAGGCCGTCTGAAAATTAAAAATGACGACGTGAGAGTGTATTGTATCCGATAGAAAAGTAGGTTAATGCAAAAATAAATTTAGTTTAAGTCAGAAAATGATGTAATTTTACGCCAACATTATTGCATTAAGAGTACAATCTTCTTCATTATCAAACGTGAAATCAACAGGAAAGGACGTTTACATGAGCCAATTGCAACGTGATTTAACCCGTATCAGCCACAATACCAAAATTGTTGCCACACTGGGTCCGGGCAGCAACAATGTACAATTGTTGGAAGACATGATCCGTGTCGGCGGCCTTAATGTCGTCCGTTTCAATTTCAGCCACGGTACGCCGGAGTTTCATGAAGAAAATGCCCGTATCGTACGCGAAGCCGCGAAACGTGCGGGTCAGGAAATCGCCATTCTTGCCGACTTGCAAGGGCCTAAAATCCGTGTCGGTAAAATTGCCGGCGGCAGCATCGAGCTGAATAAAGATGAAACTTTGATTTTGGATGCCGCACTTGAAGGCGAAGGTACACGCGAAGCGGTGGGTTTGGACTACCGTGATTTGCCGAATGACGTCGCTGCCGGCGATGTTTTGTGGCTGGACGACGGCCTGTTGACTTTGACCGTTGAGGCGGTTGAAGGAAGTAAGATTATTACAAGGGTAGAAAACAGCCATGTGCTGAAAAGTAACAAAGGTATCAATAAACGCGGCGGTGGCCTGTCTGCCGGTGCGTTGACCGAAAAAGACTTCCGCGACCTGAAAACGGCGATTGCCATTGGTTGCGACTACTTGGCCATCAGCTTTGTGAAATCTGCCGAAGATTTGCACATCGCACGCGCCAAAGTCGAAGAAGAAATGAAAGGCAGTACAGCCGTACGTCCCGGTTTGGTTTCCAAAATCGAGCGCGTAGAAGCCATTGAAAATCTGGACGAAATCATCCTTGCCAGCGACGGTATTATGGTTGCCCGCGGCGACTTGGCAGTGGAAGTCGGCCATGCCGCCGTACCTGCCCTACAAAAACGCATGATCCGCCGCGCCCGTGAGTTGCGCCGCTTCAGCATTACCGCAACTCAAATGATGGAATCCATGATTACCAACCCTGTACCAACCCGCGCGGAAGTCAGCGACGTGGCCAACGCGGTATTGGACGGTACCGATGCGGTGATGTGTTCCGCCGAAACCGCCGTCGGTGCGTATCCGTTTGAAACCGTCAGCCAAATGGCGATTATTTGTGCGGCTGCGGAAAAAGAACAAGATTCGCTCAACGGCGTTGCCGAACAGGTCGAGTATCCCGAAGCCGTCAGCACCAACTTGGCGATTGCTGGCGGTGCGGTCAGCGTGGCGCGAGCAGTTCACGCCAAAGCCATCGTTGCCCTGACTGAAAGCGGTTCGACCGCCTTCGAAGTCAGCCGCCACAACATCACCCTGCCGATTTTTGCCCTGACGCCGAGTGTTTCAGCGCAACGCCGCATGGCGATGTACCGCGGCGTGCGTCCGTTGATTTTGGCAACCAGTACCGATCACGATACCGCGCTGAACGAAGTGGAAGCCATGCTGGTAGAACACAAAATCCTCCAAAGCGGCGACCAATACATCATCACCAGCGGTTCGCAAATGCGCGAATCCGGTTCGACCAATACGCTGGAAGTGTTGCAGGTTAAATAATTGCAGTGATCCGATAATTGGAAAAGCAGGCTGTTTTAGCCTGCTTTTTTGTGTAAAAAAAGAAAAGATTAGGCAAAAATAATGATGTAGTATAGAATTGAGTGCCTATACTAAATCAATAAAGGACGTTTCAGACGGCCTTTTTCTTTGTACGCCACTTTCACGGTAAACCAAAATGATTCATTTCAACCTGAAAAAAACAGCGTTTATTTTAAGCGCAGCACTGTTATCTACCGCCGTCCAAGCCTCCGGCTACCATTTCGGCACACAATCCGTTAACGCACAAGGCACGGCCAACGCCGCCGCCGCCGAAGCCGCCGATGCCTCAACTATTTTCTACAACCCGGCCGGTTTGAGCAAAATCGACAGCAGCCAAATTTCCGTCAACGCCAATATCGTTTTCCCAAGCATTCATTATGAGGCAGAATCTGCGAAACACTTCCGCACGGGTGCCGATGTCAGCGGCTCGACCAGCGGCAAAATTACCGAAACCACCGTTGCTCCGCACGTTTATAGCGCGTACAAAGCCAGCGACGATGTGACTTTGGGTTTGGGCGTGTACGTTCCTTTCGGTTCGGCAACCGAATACGAAAAAGATTCCGTCTTGCGCCACAACATCAACAAACTGGGTTTGACCACCATAGCCATCGAGCCGGTAGTTGCGTGGAAACTGAATGAGCAGCACGCCGTCGGTGCCGGTTTGATTGCCCAATATTCCAAAGCCGAATTGCGCAAATACTCCGACTGGGATGCTTCCGGCGCCATCAGCCAGTTGGCCAGCGGCTTGGCTTCCCGTCAAGCAGGCCGTCCCGTTGCTGTCGATGCGACCGGCAAAGCTGACGGTCATGCCGATGTAAAAGGTCACGATTGGGGCTTTGGTTACCAACTGGCGTGGATGTGGGACATCAACGAGCGCGCACGCGTGGGTGTGAACTATCGTTCCAAAGTATCGCATACGCTGAAAGGCACTGCCGATTGGGAAGCGGACGGCGCATATGCAAAACGCGCATGGGATTTGGGTGCAATGGCTGCACGCGGTTATGTGCCGAACGAAAAAGCCAGCGTAAAAATCGTAACGCCTGAGTCTTTGTCTGTTCATGGTATGTACCGCGCCACCGACAAAACCAACCTGTTCGGCGATGTGACTTGGACGCGCCATAGCCGCTTCAACAAAGCGGAGCTGGTGTTTGAAAACACCAAAAAAGTTGTCAACGGCCAATCTGACCGTACCGTTATCACGCCTAACTGGCGCAACACTTATAAAGTTGCATTCGGCGGCTCTTACCAAGTTACCGAACCATTGCAACTGCGTGCCGGTATCGCTTTCGATAAATCGCCGGTTAAAAGCGCTGAAGACCGTATGAACAGCCTGCCTGACGGCAACCGTATTTGGTTCTCCGTCGGTGCCAAATATCAACTGGGTAAAAACCATGTTATCGATGCGGCGTACAGCCATATCCACATCAATGACACGGTTTACCGCACCGGCAAAGCCAGCGGCAACGACGTGGACAGCCGCGGTGCATCCTCTGCCCGCTTCAAAAATAAAGCGGACATCTTGGGCTTGCAATACACTTACAAATTCAAATAATCGGATTTGAGTTGTGGATAAAAAGGCCGTCTGAAGATTTCAGACGGCCTTTTTGATTGGCAGGAACAGATGGAGCAATCCACAGGCAATAAATGGTGTGTTGGGCTTTACATATTTCTGATTGGAATGGCAGAACGGAAAAACGATAGAAAAAAGAATAGCCGATTACCGGCTGGAAAAATAAGATGTTGTTTGCGCTTTAAACAACGTGTTACAGATTTCTTTATTCTGATGGGCAGCAATCAAAAGGCCGTCTGAAAAACAGGTTTTCAGACGGCCTTATTTGCCAGATGGCTGCTAAGAAAGCTCAATCAGCTGCGGACTTCCAGTTCGATTTCTCTTTCTTGTTCGTCTTCAGCCGGCTTGTCCATGGTTTTTTCATCAGCCATATTGTCCAAGTCGCGGCCGGGTTCGGAAGCGGTATCACCGATGGAAACGCTGTTCAGGCTTTCCAAAATAATGGCTGAGGCCAGATGGTCGGATGTGCGGTACACCATTGCCAAACCGATTTCTTCCGCCGGAATGGAAACCAACTCAACCGTATCTTTGTCTTTCGGCTTACGAATCAGGTTGTTGGATAGATTGACACGGACTTGGCGGCCGCGTTTGTAGAGGCTGACCACAGTGCCTTTGTCCAAGCCGTCGAGTTCGCCTTTATCCAAAGTAATGGTTTGGAACTGACCGGCTTCGCCCACGCCGTCGAAGATGGAAACGACTTTGGCCTGAATCGGACGGGCAGGGGCGTGAGGCATCACATTGAAGCTGTCGAGGCCTTCGGGCAGTTTCAGCAGATAGTCGTCTTTGCGGATTTCGGAAACGGCTTCTTCGATAACCAAAGGTTGCGCGGACTGGGTGCGCAGCTTCATGACTTTGTTGACTTGGGTGTAATACTCGTTGCTTTTGAGTTTTTCGTCAGAAGCGCGGGTACGGTTTTCCAAGGCGGAGTCGGTGTAAGGCAGCGTGTTGGCGATGCCGCTGAACACGACTTCTTGGCCGAGGAATTTACCGGTTTCCGGATCGGTGATGTTTTTATTGACGCGGTAGGTCAGGTAGCGGCCGGGTTCGGTCAGGCCGTATGCGTACACGCGGTTGCCTTGGGTGTAGAGGACGCGGTTGTCGGGACCTGCAATCAGGCGCGGCGCGTTGGCGGTTTCTTCCGGAGCGATAATCTGCGGATGTTTCATAAACATGCGGTAGAGGTTGACGTTGACGGTCGGAATGCCGTAGCCGGAAGTTTCGCGTACGCGCGGATGCAGTTTGATCACGGGAATGCCGTCTGAACGGGTTTGGGCGTGTTCAAAACCCAGTCGAGGCTGGCCGTTGACGTAGCGTAAAACCAACACCTGACCCGGATAGATCAGGTGCGGATTGCGGATGGCGTTGCGGTTGGCGCCCCAAAGGCGGTTCCATTGCCACGGGCTGTACAGATATTTGCCGGAAATGCCCCACAAGGTATCGCCGTTTTTAACGACGTAGCGTTGCGGCGCATTGGGGCGGATTTTTAAAGAAGCTGCCTGAGTGTGGGCAGAAATAGCCATGCCTGCCATGCAAAGCAGGGTTATAATACGTTGTTGCATAACCGTTCCCCTTGAAATCGGTTTGGTTTGTCTTCAGATGATAAACAGAGAAGGCTGGAGTTTGCGAAACTGCCGCCCATCCATCAATACGATAACGAACGGCCTCTGTCGCGCTATCTTAACATTTTTCGGCGTTATTTTAGCATTGAATGTTGCTGTCATGACAGGAGATTGTGGCGGCGGAAACCAAATCTGTATGAAAATCACACATCAGTTTTATAAAACGAGAATATTATGGCTTTACTGAACATCCTCCAATACCCTGACGAGCGTTTGCACACGGTTGCCAAACCTGTTGAAAAAATCGACGAGCGCATCCAGACATTGGTTGCCGATATGTTTGAAACCATGTACGAAGCACGCGGTATCGGCTTGGCGGCCACTCAGGTCGACGTACACGAGCGCATCGTCGTGATGGATTTGACCGAAGACCGCAGCGAGCCGCGCGTGTTCATCAATCCCGTCATTGTCGAAAAAGACGGCGAGACAACTTACGAAGAAGGCTGTCTGTCCGTACCGGGCATTTACGATACTGTGACCCGTGCCGAGCGCGTCAAAGTTGAAGCCTTGAACGAAAAAGGCGAGAAATTCACGCTGGAAGCAGACGGCCTGCTGGCAATCTGCGTGCAGCACGAATTGGACCACCTGATGGGCATCGTGTTTGTCGAACACTTGTCGCAGCTGAAACAAGGCCGCATCAAAACCAAACTGAAAAAACGTCAGAAACACACCATCTGACCTGCGCATCGCTTAAAGGCCGTCTGAAAAGACAAAACAGAAGGCATACTTCGGTTTTCAATCTTTCAGACGGCCTTTTCAGCTGAAACAGTTTGCCCAACGCGCCCATTCAAACCATTTTCACAAGGACACAACATGAAAGTCATCTTTGCCGGTACGCCCGATTTTGCCGCCGCCGCCTTGAAAGCCATCGCCGCCGCAGGTTTTGAAATTCCGCTGGTGTTGACCCAGCCTGACCGCCCCAAAGGCCGCGGCATGCAGCTGACCGCATCGCCGGTCAAACAGGCTGCCTTGGAATTAGGTTTGACCGTGGCGCAGCCGGAAAAGTTGCGCAATAACGCCGAAGCCCTGCAAATGCTTAAAGATACGGGCGCGGATGTGATGGTAGTGGCCGCGTATGGTTTGATTTTGCCGCAGGATGTGTTGGATACGCCCAAACACGGCTGCCTCAATATCCACGCTTCGCTGTTACCCCGTTGGCGCGGCGCGGCACCGATTCAACGTGCGATTGAAGCCGGCGACGCCGAAACCGGTGTGTGTATCATGCAGATGGACATCGGCTTGGACACCGGCGATGTGGTCAGCGAACACCGCTACGCCATCCAGCCTACGGATACCGCCAACGAAGTGCATGACGCGCTGATGGGTTTGGGTGCGGAAGCGATTGTTGCCGACTTGCAGCGTCTGCAGGCTGAAGGCCGTCTGAATGCGGTCAAACAGCCTGAAGAAGGCGTTACCTACGCCCAGAAATTGAGCAAAGAAGAGGCGCGTATCGATTGGAATGAAAGCGCGGCTGTGATTGAGCGCAAAATCCGTGCTTTCAACCCTGTACCTGCCGCGTGGGTCGAGTATCAAGGCAAACCGATGAAAATCTGGCGTGCCGAAGTCGTGGTCAAACAGGGTAAGGCAGGCGAAGTGTTGTCCTGCACTTCAGACGGCCTGCTGGTGGCGTGCGGTGAAAATGCGCTGAACATTACCGAATTGCAGCCTTCCGGCAGCAAACGCATGAGCATACAGGCATTTGCGGCAGGCCGGACGATTGAAGTCGGAACGGTTTTGTAACAGGCTGGAAACAAACGTAGAGGAAAGAAAACAATGGCTGTTTTTGAAGTGGTCGAGGGCGATATTACCCGATTGGCAGTCGATGCGATTGTCAATGCCGCCAATTCATCGCTGTTGGGCGGTGGCGGAGTAGACGGTGCAATACACCGCGCCGCAGGCAAAGAGCTGCTGGATGAGTGCCGAACTTTGGGCGGTTGCCGCACAGGCGAAGCCAAAATAACCCAAGGCTATCGTTTGCCTGCGCGTTTTGTCATTCATACGGTCGGGCCGGTATGGTTTGGCGGAAAACAAAATGAAGAGGCCAAATTGGCACAATCCTACGCCAATTCCTTGCTGCTTGCCCAGAAACACGATCTTCACAGCATCGCCTTTCCGTGCATCAGTACCGGTGTGTACCGTTTCCCGGCCAAAGCTGCCGCGCGTATCGCTTTGGAGAGTTTGAAACAAGTCCTGCCGTAATGTCCGGCAGTGGAAAAAATCATCTTTTGCTGTTTTTCCAAAGCAGATGCCGAATATTATCGGGCATTGCTGGCAGCCGAACAGGCCGTCTGAAATCCTCCGAACACTTGAAATCAAATATAAATCAGAAAGCAAAAATATGAGTATGTCCCTCGCCCAAAAACTGGCCGCCGACAGCGTTGCCGCGGTTGCCGAAGGGCGCAATCTTCAGGATGTCTTGGCGGAAATCCGCGCGGCGCATCCGCAGCTGACGGCGCAGGAAAACGGCGCGTTGCAGGATATTGCCTACGGTTGCCAGCGTTATTTGGGCAGTTTGAAGTATATGCTTGGTCAAATGTTGAAGAAGCCGATTGACAATCCGCAGCTTGAAAGCCTGCTTTTGGCGGCGATGTACCAACTGCATTACACGCGCAATGCGCCTCATGCCGTGGTCAATGAAGCGGTGGAAAGCATTGCCAAAATCGGCCGCGGCCAGTTCCGCTCGTTTGCCAATGCGATTTTGCGCCGCTTTTTGCGTGAACGCGACAAGCTCGCAGCTTCCTGCAAAAAAGACGATGTGGCGAAACACAATTTGCCGCTGTGGTGGGTGGCTTATTTGAAAAACCATTATCCGAAACATTGGCACAATATCACCACTGCGCTGCAATCGCATCCGCCGATGACTTTGCGCGTCAACCGCCGACACGGCAATGCCGAAAGCTATTTGGAAAAACTGGCTGCGGAAGGTATTGCGGCCAGGGCTTTGGACGAATACGCCGTGATGTTGGAAGAAGCTGTGCCGGTAAGCCGCCTGCCCGGTTTTTCAGACGGCCTGGTGTCGGTGCAGGATTTTGGTGCGCAACGTGCTGCCTATTTGTTGAACCCGAAAGACGGCGAACGCATTCTCGATGCCTGTGCGGCGCCGGGCGGCAAGACAGGCCATATCTTGGAACTGGCAGATTGTCATGTTACCGCTTTGGATATAGATGAAGGCCGTCTGAACAGGGTGAAGAGCAATCTTGACCGTTTAGGCTTTCAAAAGGCCTCTTTGACTTGTGCCGATGCGCAGGACTTGGCGGCATGGTATGATGGAAAGACCTTTGACGCTGTCTTGGCCGATGTGCCGTGTACCGCTTCGGGCGTGGCGCGGCGCAATCCTGACGTCAAATGGCTGCGCCGGCCGACCGATGCCGTCAAAACCGCACGCCAACAGGAAGCATTATTAGACGCGCTGTGGCAGACCCTGACGAAAAACGGCAGGATGTTGCTGGCTACCTGCTCGGTCTTTGTCGAAGAAAACGACGGTCAGTTGCAAAAATTCCTTAACCGCCATGCCGATGCCGAGTTGATCGAATCGCATGTGCTTTTACCGAACAAACATCAAGATGGCTTTTATTACGCGCTTATTAAAAAGCAGTAAAACGCTGATTGTACCGCTCTTGCTTGCCGTGTCGCTGAACGCGGCAGGCGAGGGCATCAGTGCGACCCGTGCCGAGGCAAAGCTGACCCATGCCGGACAGCTTTCCGTCAGCAGCCGTTTCCGCACTGACTTGCCCGACCAGCTTAAAGAAGCACTCAAACAGGGCGTCCCCCTGCATTTCAATTTAAGTTGGCAGCTGTCAGCGCCGTCTATGTCGTCTTATAAATTCAAGTTCGACCAGCTGCTCAACAACGACAGCACGATTCAATACAAATTGTCCTTCCATCCGCTGACCAACCGCTATCGCGTTACCGTCGGTACGTTTTCTACCGAGTACGATACGCTTGAGACTGCCTTGCGCGCAGTGGGCGCGGTCGCGAATTGGAAGGTTTTGTCCAAGGGTGCGCTGAGTGATGTGGCCGCCAAAGACACGAAGGCTGAAATCCGCCTGCTGCTGACAACCGCCAAGCTGCCCAAACCGTTCCAAATCAATGCCCTGACGTCTAAAAACTGGCATTTGGATTCCGGTTGGAAGTCCTTGTCGGTCGTGCAGGAGTAAACCATGCGCCGCTTTCTTCTGATTGCCGCCGTATTCGCCGTTGTTTTGTTGTACGGTCTGACTGTTGCAACGGGCAGCAGCAACGTATTGTCCGATTACTTCTGGTGGATTGTCGCCTTGTGCGGTTTGCTGTTGCTGGTGTTGGCGGCGGTGTTGGTGCGCTATGTCGTGCTTTTGATGCGCGACAACAGCAAAAGCGTGTTCGGTTCGCAGATTGCACGTCGGCTGTCGGGGATGTTTACTTTGGTTGCCGTATTGCCGGGCGTGTTTTTGTTCGGTATTTCCGCCCAGTTTATTAACGGTACGATTAATTCTTGGTTTGGCAACGATACCCATGAGGCTCTAGAGCGCAGCTTAAACTTGAGCAAATCCGCGCTGAACTTGGCGGTAGACAACGCTGTCAGCAACGCCACGCCGGTGCAGATCGACTTAATCAGCGCCGCTTCGCTGGACGGCAACTTAGGGCAAGCGCTGGCAAAATCCGCGCTTACTGCCGACTTTGCCCAGCTGGCGCTTTATAACGCGACTACCCATAAAGCCGAGAAAAGCATCAATCCCTTGAAACTAAATCAACCTGAGCTTAACAAAGAAGGATGGGAGCAACTGGAGCAGACCGGCTCGGTGCGCAGCTTGGAAAACATCGGCGGCGTGCTGTATGCTCAAGGCTGGATGCTGATCGGTCCGCATAAAAATCAGGATTATGCGTTGTTTTTTCGGCAGCCGATTCCGAAAGATGTTGCCCAAGACGCGACGCTGATTGAAGCAGCCCGAGCCAAATATGCCGAACTGAGTTATACCAAAAAAGGCCTGCAAACCTTTTTCCTGTCCACGCTGTTGGTCGCGACATTATTGGCCATCTTTTTGGCGCTGGTGATGGCTTTGTATTTTGCCCGCCGTTTTGTGGCACCGGTATTGTCGCTGGCAGAGGGTGCGCGGGCGGTGGCTCAGGGTGACTTCAGCCAGACTCGGCCGGTATTTCGCAATGACGAGTTCGGCCGTTTGACCCAGTTATTCAACCACATGACCGAGCAATTAGCGATTGCCAAAGAGGCAGACGAGCGCAACCGTTTGCGCGAAGAAGCAGCACGCCATTATTTGGAATGCGTGTTGGAAAGTTTGACTACAGGCGTGATTACTTTGGATGCCAATGGCCGTCTGAAAACCTTTAACAAGGCCGCCGAACAGATTTTGGGCGTTTCGCTGGTGTCTTTGTGGGGCAGTAACTGGCATCAATGGCACGGCAAATCGCCGCAGCAAACCCTGTTGGCCGATGTGTTTGCCGCCATTAATGAAACCGCCGATAGCAACAAACCCGTCCAAGTCGAATACGCCGCGCCCGATGATGCCCGAATCTTGTTGGGCAAAGCCACCATTTTGCCGGAAGACAATGATAACGGCGTGGTGATGGTGATTGATGACATTACCGTCTTGATGCGGGCGCAAAAAGAGGCCGCATGGGGCGAAGTGGCGAAACGTTTGGCGCACGAAATCCGTAATCCGCTTACGCCTATCCAGCTTTCCGCCGAGAGATTGGCATGGAAATTGCATGATAAACTAGATGAACAAGACGCCCAAATTCTCAGCCGTTCAACCGATACCATCGTCAAACAGGTGGCCGCGCTGAAAGAAATGGTCGAAGCGTTCCGCAACTATGCGCGTGCGCCGTCGCTGAATTTAGAAAAACAAGATTTAAACGGTTTGGTGTCGGAAGTATTGGTATTATATGAGGCCGGCGCGTGCAAGTTTAATGCACGGCTCAGCGCCGACGCCCTGCCGATTGTTGCCGATACGACGGCGATGCGCCAAGTGTTGCATAACCTATTTAAGAATGCTGCAGAAGCGGCAGAGTCGGACGAAGCGCCTCAAGTAAACGTCGAAACAGGGCGCGAAGGCGGACAGGTTTTCCTGACCGTCTGCAACAACGGCAAAAGTTTCAGCAAAGAAATGCTGCACAATGCTTTTGAGCCGTACGTTACCGACAAACCGACAGGAACGGGGCTGGGTTTGCCCGTTGTGAAAAAAATTATCGAGGAGCATGGCGGCCGTATCAGCCTGAGCAATCAGAACAGTGGCGGCGCGTGCGTCAAAATAGCTTTACCGGAAATGGCAGAAACTTATGCGAAGCAGTGATATTTTGATTGTAGATGATGAAGTAGGCATCCGCGACCTGCTCTCCGAAATCCTTCAAGATGAAGGCTATACCGTCACTTTGGCCGAAAATGCCGAAGAAGCGCGCCAATTGCGTTATCAAACGCGTCCGGCCATGGTATTGCTGGACATTTGGATGCCCGATTGCGACGGCATCACTTTGTTGAAAGAGTGGGCGAAAAACGGCCAACTCAATATGCCTGTGGTTATGATGAGCGGCCATGCCAGCATTGACACTGCGGTTGAAGCCACTAAAATCGGCGCGCTCGATTTTCTGGAAAAACCGATTGCCCTGCAAAAACTCTTGTCCGCAGTAGAACGCGCCTTGAAACATGGCGAAGTTCAGACGGCCTCCGGCATGACTTTGGACAAACTGGGCAACAGTTCCGTCATTCAAGAAATGAACGGCAGTATTGAAGCGGCCGCCAAACACAACCGCCCGCTGTTGTTGGCCGGTGAGGCTGGCTCGCCGTTTGAGATTGTCGCCCGCTATCTGCACAAAAGCGGTACGCCTTGGGTGGCAACCGACCGTGTCGAACACATTGTTGATACGCCGATGGAGCTGTTGCAAAAGGCATCAGGCGGTATTTTGTATGTCGGCGATATTGCCCGTTACAGCAAAAACATCCAAAACGGCATTGCTTTCTTGCTGGAAAAAGCCGACCGCTACAATGTCCGTGTGATTGCTTCATGCGGTTTTAAACGAGGTGAGGGCGCCGATGACGTCGTTGCCGGCCGATTAGCAGAGCTGTTGAAAGAGCGCATCAATGTTCCTTCTTTGCGCAGCCAGCCGGACGACATCGTCTTTTTAATCAACCGCATCATGACCGATTTGGCCGAAAGTCAAAAAATCCAGCCGGTAAAATTCAGCGACAGCGCATTGGTGGTTTTGCGCCAATACGATTGGCCGGGCAATTACGACCAGCTTGCCGAAACGGTGAAAAACATCATGTTGGAATCTGACGGCAAAGAAGTGGACGAGCAGGCCGTTGCCGTGGCTTTGGGTCAGAAGGAAAACGCGACGGCGACAGAAATCATCGGCGGCTTCAATTTCAATATGCCTTTGCGCGAATTGAGGGAAGAAGTCGAGCGCCGTTACTTTGAGTACCACATCGCCCAAGAAGGCCAAAATATGAGCCGCGTGGCGCAAAAGGTCGGTTTGGAGCGTACACACCTTTACCGCAAACTCAAACAACTCGGTATCAGCGTATCGCGCCGCAGCGCCGACAAATCCGAAGAATAAGCGCAATATCGGTTCAAACACAAAAGAGGCCGTCTGAAAGCCATCAGGTTTTTCAGACGGCATCGTCATTTGACGGTTTGCTTAGACAAGCAATACTTTATAAAAATAATGGTATGGCTAGGCATTGTTATTTTGCCTTTTAAGCCGACAGAAGTTTTATATCAATAAAATTTTCAGACGGCCTTGATTTACTTCAGGCCGTCTGAAAAAAACATTACGAAAAGGGAACAGATTGATGACGGAAAACGAGCGTTTTGCTTGGTTGCAACTGGCATTTACGCCCTATATCGGCGCAGAAAGTTTTTTGGTGCTGTTGCAGCAATTCGGTAGCGCACAAGCTGCCTTGAATGCGCCGGCAGACAAAATTGCCGCGTTGGTGCGCCATAAACAGGCAGCCGAGTCGTGGCGTAATGCGGACAAACGGGCTTTGGCGCAGCAGTCTGCTGAAGCCGCTTTACAATGGGAAATGCAGGACGGTTGCCGTTTGTTGCTGCTGCAAGATGATGATTTCCCCGAAATGCTGACACAAGGCATTACCGCGCCGCCGGTCTTGTTTTTACGCGGCAATGCAGAGCTGCTGCACACACCTTCTGCCGCGATGGTCGGCAGCCGCCATGCCACGCCGCAGGCAATGCGAATTGCCAAAGATTTCGGTAGGGCGTTGAGCGAAAAAGGCATTCCCGTCGTATCGGGTATGGCTTCGGGTATCGATACCGCCGCCCATCAGGGGGCATTGCAGGCAGATGGCGGCACCATCGCCGTCTGGGGAACCGGTATAGACCGCATTTATCCGCCGTCCAATAAAAACCTTGCTTATGAAATTGCCGAAAGGGGATTGATTGTCAGCGAGTTCCCTTTAGATACGCGTCCGTTTGCAGGCAACTTTCCGCGCCGCAACCGTTTGATTGCCGCATTATCGCAGCTGACATTGGTGGTCGAGGCGGCATTGGAATCTGGCTCATTGATTACCGCCAAGCTGGCGGCAGAGATGGGGCGCGAAGTGATGGCGGTGCCCGGGTCGATAGACAATCCGCATAGCAAAGGCTGCCACAAGCTGATTAAAGACGGGGCAAAACTGGTGGAATGTCTGGACGATATTCTCCATGAGTGTCCGCAGCTATTGCAAAATACGCCTGTTCCATCATATTCTATAAATAAGACGGTAAAACTGAAAAACGATCAAACCAAACATCTGCAACCAAAAACAATAGCGGATGAACCGCAAAGGCCGTCTGAAAACCTATCTGCCGCCCCATCAACAAGCGCTTTATTGGAAGCAATGGGTTACGACCCGATACATCCCGATATTTTGGCGCAACAAACCAATACGGCGGCGGCAGACGTGTACGCACAGCTTTTGGAATACGAACTTGACGGTATCGTTGCCGCCTTGCCGGGCGGCCGTTATCAGCGTGTCAAAGCATGAATTATCTATATTTAAGGAACCAGCATGACCGAAGTCATTGCCTATTTAATCGAACACTTCCAAGATTTCGACAATTGTCCGCCTCCGGAGGATTTGGGTCGCCTCTTGGAAGATGCGGGTTTTGATGCTACGGAAATCGGCAATACATTAATGATGATGGAAGTCTTGTTCAATACGTCCGAATTCTATGCTGAGCCGTTTAACAGCGACTCCCTGCGCGTATTCTGCCGTGAAGAAGCTGACAACCTGCCGCAGGAAGTCATGGGCTTGATGCAGTATTTGGTTACCGAACACGCAATTACTTATGAGCAACGCGAAATCGTCATTCATGCCCTGATGCACATTCCATCGGACGAAATCACCCTCGATACCGCCAAAGTGTTGGTATTGCTGGTGTTGTGGATGCACAAGAGCGAGTTACCCGTCCTGATAGGCGACGACTTGATGAGTGCGTTGACCGGACAAAACGTGATGCACTAAACCTTTTTTCAGACGGCCTCAATAATAAAGGCCGTCTGAAACATAAACCCAATACATCCAAAAGAGAACAACAATGGCGAAAAACCTATTAATCGTCGAATCCCCGTCCAAAGCCAAAACCCTGAAAAAATATCTGGGCGGTGATTTTGAAATCTTGGCGTCTTACGGTCATGTCCGCGATTTGGTTCCGAAAAGCGGAGCAGTCGATCCTGACAATGGCTTTGCCATGAAATACCAACTGATCAGCCGCAACAGCAAACACGTCGATGCCATCGTTGCCGGTGCCAAAGAAGCTGAAAACATCTACCTCGCAACTGACCCGGATAGGGAAGGCGAAGCCATTTCTTGGCATCTTTTGGAAATCCTTAAATCCAAACGCGGATTGAAAAACATCAAACCGCAGCGTGTCGTGTTCCACGAAATCACCAAAAACGCCGTGCTCGATGCGGTTGCCCATCCGCGCGAAATCGAAATGGATTTGGTCGATGCGCAACAAGCCCGTCGCGCTTTGGACTATTTGGTTGGTTTCAACCTTTCGCCATTGTTGTGGAAAAAAATCCGCCGCGGTTTGAGCGCAGGCCGTGTGCAAAGTCCCGCACTGCGTTTGATTTGCGAACGCGAAAACGAAATCCGCGCGTTTGAAGCGCAGGAATATTGGACGGTGCATCTCGACAGCCACAAAGGCCGCAGCAAGTTCACCGCCAAACTCGCCCAATACAACGGCGCGAAACTCGAACAATTCGACCTACCGAACGAAGCCGCGCAAGCCGACGTGTTGAAAGAACTCGAAGGCAAAGAGGCTGTCGTTACCGCCATCGAAAAGAAAAAGCGCAGCCGCAACCCAGCCGCGCCGTTCACCACATCCACCATGCAGCAGGATGCCGTGCGCAAACTCGGTTTCACTACCGACCGCACCATGCGTACCGCCCAGCAGCTTTACGAAGGTATAGACGTAGGGCAGGGCGCCATCGGTCTGATTACCTATATGCGTACCGACAGCGTGAATTTGGCCGATGAAGCGTTAACCGAAATCCGCTATTACATCGAAAACAAAATCGGCAAAGAATATCTGCCAAGTTCGGCCAAGCAGTACAAAACCAAGTCCAAAAATGCCCAAGAAGCCCACGAAGCGATCCGCCCGACTTCTGTGTACCGCACGCCTGAAAGCGTCAAACCCTTCCTGAGCGCAGACCAGTTCAAACTCTATCAAATGATTTGGCAGCGTACCGTTGCCTGTCAGATGACGCCCGCCAAATTCGACCAAACCACTGTCGATATTACCGTCGGCAAAGGCGTATTCCGCGTAACCGGACAAGTGCAGACTTTCGCAGGCTTTTTGAGCGTGTATGAAGAAAGCAGTGACGACGAAGAGAGCGAAGACAGCAAAAAACTGCCTGAAATGAGCGAAGGCGACAAACTGCCTGTGGACAAACTCTACGGCGAACAACACTTTACCACCCCGCCGCCGCGCTACAACGAAGCCACGCTGGTTAAAGCCCTCGAAGAATACGGCATCGGCCGCCCCTCGACCTACGCCAGCATCATCTCCACGCTCAAAGACCGTGAATACGTTACCCTTGAGCAAAAACGCTTTATGCCCACCGACACAGGCGACATCGTCAACAAATTCCTGACCGAACACTTCGCCCAATATGTCGATTACCACTTCACCGCCAAACTCGAAGACCAGCTTGACGAAATTGCCAACGGCAAACGCCAATGGATTCCCGTGATGGATAAATTCTGGAAACCATTTATCAAGCAAGTAGAAGAAAAAGAGGGTATCGAACGCGCCAAATTTACCACGCAGGAACTCGACGAAACCTGCCCGAAATGCGGCGAACACAAACTGCAAATCAAATTTGGCAAAATGGGTCGTTTCGTTGCGTGTGCCGGTTATCCCGAGTGCAGCTACACCCGCAACGTTAACGAAACCGCCGAAGAAGCGGCCGAACGTATTGCCAAAGCGGAAGCAGAGCAAGCTGAACTCGACGGACGCGAATGCCCTAAATGCGGCGGTCGTCTAGTGTACAAATACAGCCGTACCGGCAGTAAATTCATTGGCTGCGCCAACTATCCGAAATGCAAACACGTTGAGCCGCTGGAAAAACCGAAAGACACCGGCGTCCAATGCCCGCAATGCAAAAAAGGCAACCTCGTCGAACGCAAATCCCGTTACGGCAAACTGTTTTACAGTTGCAGCACTTATCCTGACTGCAACTACGCCACTTGGAACCCGCCCATTGCAGAAACCTGCCCAAAATGCGCGTGGCCGGTTTTGACCATCAAAACCACCAAACGCTGGGGCGTGGAAAAAGTGTGCCCACAAAAAGAATGCGGATGGAAAGAACAGATTGAACCGCCGGCACCGAAAGAGTAATTGGTTAAAGCTTGGATAGAAAAAGGCCGTCTGAAAAATGATTTTCAGACGGCCTTTTTTTAAATATTTTCAATTAAGCTAGAGAAGAATATCCATAAAGTTAAGGAGATGGTTCAATAACATCCAAATTGGTTACAGGTTTTACTAAAATAATTGCCCTGAGAATTTCTTCCATTCATAAAAGTGGTATCTCCAATTCTTTGGGTGGTCATATCCCAAGAATTACCATTTGCTGCACGACCATTAGTATAAGTAGTGTTGCCAATATGCATACTTTCTTGAGACCAATTGCTTCCAGTTCGAGAATTATATCCATTTACATAGGTAGTATCGCCAATTGTTTGGATACTATAAGTATTCCCGCTATTGTCATTGCAAGTGTGAAATGAGTCGCTTCCATAGCAAGCTGCGAAAGAAGAAACTGGTGTTACAAGTAAAGTAAAAAGTAAGACGATATTTTTCATACAAAACCTCAATATTCATTATAGGTAATATGAAAATATAATATAAAAATATAATTTACTCAACTATATTTGATAATTTAACCATCCATATAAAAATCAAACTATTTTGAAGCAAGGAGGAAAAGTCGTTAGATATGTAAATTAAATAAAAAAGTGGGTGTTTGAAAAGTTAGAGATGTCTATAGACATATTAGAATTTAGCCTTTGAAACAATTAACTTCTTTTATTTAGAACAAACTAAGGCCGTCTGAAAAATGAGTTTCAGACGGCCTTGTTGTCTCTAAAAGCAGAGATCGAAATATGGTTTGATAGCAGTTTCACTATATAATTGAGGCCGTCTGAAAAATCGGTATCTTTTTAAGAATTATGGCAAACAACAAACATTCCAAACACAGCAATCAAGTACGTATCATTGGTGGACAATGTAGGGGACGAAAGTTAACATTTTTATCTGCAGATGGTCTGCGCCCGACGCCTGACAGCGTGCGTGAAAAACTGTTTAACTGGCTGGGTCAGGATTTAACTGGAAAAACAGTATTGGATTTATTCAGCGGCAGCGGTGCTTTGGGAATGGAGGCTGCTTCTCGTCATGCGGCAAAAGTGGTAATGGTCGATAACCACCGCCAAACTGTTCAAACACTTCAGAAAAATATCCGTGAATTAGGTTTGAAACAGGCGAAAATCGAATGTTCAGACGGCATGGCTTATCTGGCAAGGCTGTCTGAAAAATTTGATGTTGTGTTCCTTGATCCGCCGTTTGCATGGGAAGATTGGCAAAATCTGTTTATCCGATTGCAAAGCCACTTGAAAAATGGGGCAATGGTCTATATTGAAGCAGGGAAGCTGCCTGAAAAACCGGATTGGCTGGAAATTTATCGGGAAGGAAAGGCGGGAATGAGCAGGTTTGAATTGTTGCTCTATTCGCAAGTTGCTGAATAGTATAGAATTTGAGAATCATTCCCAAGGTGTAAAACATTCTTTCAAACGGATTGTTCCGACGTCATTTGTGCTATAATCCGCGCCCAATCGGTTTTGATAATTTAAGAAAAAAGGAAATAGAAATGTCGCTCTTTATTACAGATGAGTGCATTAACTGCGATGTGTGCGAGCCGGAATGCCCTAATGATGCCATTTCGCAAGGTGAAGAAATTTACGAAATCAATCCAAATTTGTGTACGCAATGTGTAGGCCATTACGATGAGCCTCAGTGCCAACAGGTATGTCCTGTCGACTGTATCTTGATTGATGAAGAGCATCCTGAAACGCACGAAGAGCTGATGGCTAAGTACGAAAAAATCATTCAGTTTAAATAAATAGTGTTTAAAAGCAAAAGCTTGGATGTTTTTGAAGAAATAAATAAAAAAAAATCTTGACGGAAATCTAAGTTGCCAATAAACTAGCGTTCTCTTTTGGAGGGATTCCCGAGCGGTCAAAGGGGGCAGACTGTAAATCTGTTGCGTGAGCTTCGAAGGTTCGAATCCTTCTCCCTCCACCAAAAATTCTTACTTGGAGCAAATAGTGAGTATGCGGGTGTAGCTCAATGGTAGAGCAGAAGCCTTCCAAGCTTACGGTGAGGGTTCGATTCCCTTCACCCGCTCCAAACAATTTCGCCCATGTAGCTCAGGGGTAGAGCACTCCCTTGGTAAGGGAGAGGTCGGCAGTTCAAATCTGCCCATGGGCACCATCTCATTATTACCCTTTCTTTCAAAAGCTTAGATTATAGGATATTGCCATGGCTAAGGAAAAATTTGAACGTAGCAAACCGCACGTAAACGTTGGCACCATCGGTCACGTTGACCATGGTAAAACCACTCTGACTGCTGCTTTGACTACTATTTTGGCTAAAAAATTTGGTGGTGCTGCAAAAGCTTACGACCAAATCGACAACGCTCCTGAAGAAAAAGCCCGCGGTATTACCATTAATACCTCACACGTAGAATACGAAACTGAAACCCGTCACTACGCACACGTAGACTGCCCAGGCCACGCCGACTACGTTAAAAACATGATTACCGGTGCTGCCCAAATGGACGGCGCGATCTTGGTATGTTCCGCAGCTGACGGTCCTATGCCACAAACTCGCGAACACATCCTGTTGGCCCGCCAAGTAGGTGTACCTTACATCATCGTATTCATGAACAAATGCGACATGGTTGACGATGCCGAGTTGTTGGAACTGGTTGAAATGGAAATCCGTGACTTGTTGTCAAGCTACGACTTCCCAGGTGATGACTGCCCAATCGTACAAGGTTCTGCACTGAAAGCCTTGGAAGGTGACGCTGGTTACGAAGAAAAAATCTTCGAATTGGCTGCTGCTCTGGACAGCTACATCCCAACACCTGAGCGTGCTGTGGACAAACCTTTCTTGTTGCCTATCGAAGACGTATTCTCTATCTCCGGTCGTGGTACAGTAGTAACCGGTCGTGTAGAGCGCGGTATCATCCACGTTGGTGACGAGATCGAAATCGTAGGTCTGAAAGAAACTCAAAAAACCACTTGTACCGGTGTTGAAATGTTCCGCAAACTGCTGGACGAAGGTCAAGCAGGTGACAACGTAGGCGTATTGCTGCGTGGTACTAAACGTGAAGATGTAGAGCGTGGTCAAGTATTGGCTAAACCAGGTACTATCACTCCTCACACCAAATTCAAAGCAGAAGTATACGTACTGAGCAAAGAAGAGGGTGGTCGTCACACTCCATTCTTCGCTAACTACCGTCCACAATTCTACTTCCGTACTACTGACGTAACTGGTGCAGTTACTTTGGAAGAAGGTGTAGAAATGGTAATGCCAGGTGAGAACGTAACCATTACTGTAGAACTGATTGCGCCTATCGCTATGGAAGAAGGTCTGCGCTTTGCGATTCGCGAAGGTGGTCGTACCGTAGGTGCGGGTGTGGTTTCTTCTGTAATCGCTTAAGTTTACAGGCCAATAGCTCAATTGGTAGAGTATCGGTCTCCAAAACCGAGGGTTGGGGGTTCGAGACCCTCTTGGCCTGCCAAATAAAAAATTAACCGGCCTTGTGCCGGTTAATTTTTTTGTACTTAAGTTTTAAGATTATTTGGAATTAATTAATGGATCAATGCCACTATCTAAAATAAAGGCGGGTGGGGTATTGATAAGTGAGTAAAGATGACAGAACATCCGTCTGGACGCAAAGAAGACCATCAGAAAAAGGAAGTTGTGGTAAGTAATAAGCCAGCTCCTGAAAAGAAAGAAGGTCTGTTTGCATATTTTAAGAGCTCTTGGACTGAGTTTAAGAAGGTAGTTTGGCCGAGTCGTGATGAAGCGGTCAAAATGACTGTATTCGTGATTATCTTCGTTGCAGTTTTAGCAGCCTTCATTTATACGGCAGATACAATTATTTCATGGTTGTTTTTTGATGTTTTATTAAATAGGAAAGGGTAAAGATGTCAAAGCGTTGGTATGTGGTACAGGCCTATTCCGGTTTCGAGAAAAATGTTCAAAAAACATTGAAAGAGCGTATTGCTCGTGAAAACATGGAAGAATATTTCGGCCAGATTCTCGTTCCTGTGGAGGAAGTAGTAGATATCAAGAATGGCCGAAAAACCATCAGTGAGCGTAAATTCTATCCAGGCTATGTATTGGTTGAAATGGAAATGACTGATGATTCATGGCACTTGGTTAAGAGTACCCCTCGAGTAAATGGTTTTGTAGGCGGTAGTGGAAATCGCCCGATCCCAATTTCTCAAAAAGATGCAGATGCTATTTTGCAACAAGCTAAAACAGGTGTTGAGAAGCCAAAACCAAAAGTTGAGTTTGAAGTTGGTCAGCAAGTTCGAGTAAACGAAGGCCCATTTGCTGATTTTAACGGTATTGTTGATGAAGTTAACTACGAACGTAATAGACTGCGTGTTTCAGTTCAGATTTTTGGTCGTGAAACACCGGTTGAATTAGAGTTCGGTCAGGTTGAAAAGATTTAAGTGGTTTAATTCGCTTGAAAATTTTTTTTTAAGCGGATATAATCGCAAATTCTGTTTGGGAAGCGGAATGGTTCCGCGTTATACCCGTTTTTAGGAGTTCTTAAGTGGCAAAGAAAATTATCGGCTACATCAAACTGCAAATTCCTGCAGGTAAAGCCAATCCATCTCCCCCAGTTGGTCCTGCTTTGGGTCAACGTGGTTTGAATATCATGGAATTCTGTAAAGCATTTAATGCTGCAACCCAAGGTATGGAACCTGGTTTGCCAATTCCAGTCGTTATTACTGCATTTGCGGATAAATCATTCACTTTTGTGATGAAAACCCCTCCAGCTTCTATCTTGTTGAAAAAAGCTGCTGGTCTGCAAAAAGGTAGTTCTAATCCTCTGACTAATAAAGTGGGTAAATTGACCCGCGCCCAGTTGGAAGAAATTGCTAAAACTAAAGAGCCTGATTTGACTGCTGCTGACTTGGATGCGGCTGTTCGCACTATTGCCGGCTCTGCTCGCTCAATGGGCTTGGACGTGGAGGGTGTTGTATAATGGCTAAAGTATCTAAACGCTTGAAAGCTCTGCGCTCTTCTGTTGAAGCTAACAAACTGTACGCAATCGACGAAGCAATTGCTTTGGTTAAAAAAGCTGCTACTGCTAAATTTGACGAGTCTGTTGACGTATCTTTCAACCTGGGTGTTGATCCTCGTAAATCTGACCAAGTTATTCGTGGTTCAGTCGTTCTGCCTAAAGGTACCGGTAAAACAACTCGCGTAGCTGTGTTTACTCAAGGTGCAAATGCAGATGCTGCTAAAGAAGCTGGCGCAGATATTGTCGGCTTTGAAGATCTGGCTGCTGAAATTAAAGCTGGTAACTTGAACTTTGACGTTGTTATTGCTTCTCCTGATGCAATGCGTATCGTTGGTCAATTGGGTACCATCTTGGGTCCTCGTGGTCTGATGCCAAACCCTAAAGTAGGTACTGTTACTCCTAACGTTGCTGAAGCAGTTAAAAATGCAAAAGCAGGTCAAGTACAATACCGTACAGATAAAGCAGGTATCGTTCATGCAACTATCGGTCGTGCTTCTTTCGCTGAAGCTGACTTGAAAGAAAACTTCAATGCGTTGCTGGATGCTATCGTTAAAGCCAAACCTGCTGCTGCTAAAGGCCAGTACCTGAAAAAAGTTGCTGTATCCAGCACTATGGGTTTGGGTGTTCGCGTTGATACTGCAAGCGTGAACAACTAAGAAATTTTCAGGTGATCCAGTTTTCTGGATTGCCTGAATTTGGGCTACTTAAAATTAAGTAGATGTCCAAGACCGTAGGGATCGTAAGATTTAATCGTAACTGCCCTACGCAGACGGTAGTCCTGAAACACATTGCAAGATTGCTTGTAAGATGTCTTTTTAGGTTACCGCGCTGGTGGGATATCATTTCGGTATCCTGTTTATAAACAGTGGGAGGTAGACCTTGAGTCTCAATATTGAAACCAAGAAAGTGGCCGTAGAGGAAATTAGCGCAGCAATTGCTAACGCTCAAACTCTCGTAGTCGCTGAATATCGCGGTATCAGTGTTTCCAGCATGACTGAGCTTCGTGCAAATGCACGTAAAGAAGGCGTTTACTTGCGCGTTCTGAAAAATACTCTGGCTCGTCGCGCAGTAGAGGGTACTTCATTCGCAGGTTTGGCCGATCAAATGGTTGGTCCATTGGTTTACGCTGCTTCTGAAGATGCTGTTGCTGCTGCTAAAGTGCTGCACCAATTCGCGAAAAAAGATGACAAAATTATCGTTAAAGCTGGTTCTTACAATGGCGAAGTGATGAACCCTGCTCAGGTTGCTGAGTTGGCTTCTATTCCAAGCCGCGAAGAACTGTTGTCCAAACTGTTGTTCGTTATGCAAGCTCCTGTATCAGGCTTTGCACGTGGTTTGGCTGCTTTGGCAGAGAAAAAAGCTGGCGAAGAAGCCGCTTAATCAATTTTGTTTCATTTAATCAATTATTTTTTAATACAATATTTGGAGTAAAATAGCATGGCTATTACTAAAGAAGACATTTTGGAAGCCGTTGGTTCTTTGACCGTAATGGAATTGAACGACCTGGTTAAAGCTTTTGAAGAGAAATTTGGCGTTTCTGCTGCTGCCGTTGCAGTTGCAGGTCCTGCAGGTGCTGGTGCAGCTGCTGCTGAAGAAAAAACTGAATTTGACGTAGTATTGGCTTCTGCCGGTGATCAAAAAGTTGGCGTGATTAAAGTTGTCCGCGCTATCACTGGCCTGGGTCTGAAAGAAGCTAAAGACATCGTTGACGGTGCACCTAAAACTCTGAAAGAAGGTGTTTCTAAAGCTGAAGCTGAAGACATCCAAAAACAACTGGAAGAAGCCGGCGCTAAAGTCGAAATCAAATAATTTGATGCTTCCTATGAAGGCTGGCAGTTTTCTGCCAGCCTTATTTTGCTTCTTAAAATAAGCATCAGGTATTGTTTACATTTATTTGCATAGTCTTTATAAAATCATTGCAAATAAATGTAAATATCAGGTTAATGCATGCCGTTGTTTCAGACGGCCTATTATTTAAAATTGCTTTTCGGAGTGTATATGAGCTATTCGTTTACCGAGAAAAAACGTATCCGTAAGAGTTTTGCAAAGCGAGAGAATGTCTTAGATGTTCCTTTCCTGCTGGCAACCCAAATTGATTCTTATGCGAAATTTTTGCAGCTGGAAAATGCTTTTGACCAACGCACTGATGATGGTCTGCAAGCAGCATTTAATTCTATTTTCCCGATTGTGAGCCATAACGGTTATGCGCGATTGGAATTTGTGCATTACACATTGGGCGAGCCTTTATTCGATATTCCTGAATGTCAATTGCGCGGCATTACTTACGCGGCTCCATTGCGTGCCCGTATCCGTTTGGTGATTTTGGATAAAGAAGCATCTAAGCCGACTGTAAAAGAAGTTCGTGAAAACGAAGTGTATATGGGTGAAATCCCATTGATGACGCCAAGCGGCTCTTTTGTCATCAATGGTACTGAGCGTGTGATTGTTTCCCAGCTGCACCGTTCTCCTGGCGTGTTCTTTGAGCATGACCGTGGTAAAACACATTCTTCCGGTAAGCTGTTGTTCTCTGCTCGTATTATTCCTTACCGTGGTTCATGGTTGGATTTCGAATTTGATCCAAAAGATTTGCTGTATTTCCGTATCGACCGTCGCCGTAAAATGCCGGTTACGATTTTGTTGAAAGCTTTGGGCTACAACAATGAACAAATCTTGGATATTTTCTACGACAAAGAAACTTTCTATTTGTCTTCAAACGGTGTTCAAACTGATCTGGTTGCAGGCCGTCTGAAAGGTGAAACTGCCAAAGTTGATATCTTGGATAAAGAAGGCAATGTACTGGTTGCCAAAGGTAAACGTATTACTGCGAAAAATATCCGTGATATTACCAATGCAGGCTTGACTCGTTTGGATGTAGAGCCAGAAAGTCTGATTGGCAAAGCATTGGCTGCGGATCTGATTGATCCGGAAACCGGCGAAGTATTGGCTTCTGCTAACGATGAAATTACAGAAGAGCTGTTGGCCAAACTTGATATCCATGGTGTAAAAGAAATTACGACCCTTTATATCAACGAATTGGATCAAGGCGGTTACATCTCCAGCACTCTGCGTACAGACGAAACTGCTGATCAGCAAGCTGCACGCGTAGCGATTTACCGCATGATGCGTCCTGGCGAACCGCCTACCGAAGAAGCTGTTGAGCAGCTCTTCAACCGCTTGTTCTTCAGTGAAGACAGCTATGATTTGTCTCGCGTAGGCCGTATGAAATTCAATACGCGCACATACGAGCAAAAACTGTCTGAAGCACAACAAAACTCTTGGTATGGCCGTTTGCTGAACGAAACTTTGGCCGGTGCTGCCGAAAAAGGTGGTTACGTTCTGAGCGTTGAAGACATTGTTGCTTCCATTGCTACATTAGTTGAACTGCGTAACGGTCATGGTGAAGTAGACGATATTGACCACTTGGGTAATCGTCGTGTTCGTTCTGTGGGTGAGTTGACTGAAAACCAATTCCGCAGCGGTTTGGCTCGTGTAGAACGTGCAGTTAAAGAGCGTTTGAACCAAGCAGAATCTGAGAACTTGATGCCGCATGACTTGATCAATGCGAAACCTGTTTCTGCCGCGATTAAAGAATTCTTCGGTTCCAGCCAATTGAGCCAATTTATGGATCAGACCAACCCATTGTCTGAAGTAACCCATAAACGCCGTGTATCTGCATTGGGCCCGGGCGGTTTGACTCGCGAACGTGCAGGCTTTGAGGTGCGAGACGTACATCCGACCCACTATGGCCGTGTATGTCCTATTGAAACACCTGAGGGTCCAAACATTGGTTTGATCAACTCATTATCCGTTTATGCGCGTACCAATGATTATGGTTTCTTGGAAACTCCTTACCGCCGTGTTGTCGATGGCAAAGTAACTGAAGAAATCGACTACTTGTCTGCTATCGAAGAAGGCCGTTATGTGATTGCACAGGCGAATGCCGATTTGGACAAAGACGGTAATTTGATTGGCGACTTGGTCACTTGTCGTGAAAAAGGCGAAACCATTATGGCGACGCCTGACCGCGTTCAATATATGGACGTGGCAACCGGTCAAGTGGTATCCGTTGCAGCATCTCTGATTCCATTCTTGGAACATGATGACGCGAACCGTGCATTGATGGGTGCCAACATGCAACGTCAGGCTGTACCGTGTCTGCGCCCTGAAAAACCGATGGTTGGTACCGGTATTGAGCGCTCTGTTGCCGTTGACTCTGCAACTGCAATCGTTGCCCGCCGCGGCGGTGTGGTTGAGTATGTAGATGCCAACCGTGTTGTAGTTCGTGTTCATGATGATGAAGCGACTGCCGGTGAAGTGGGTGTCGATATTTACAACTTGGTTAAATTCACCCGTTCTAACCAATCTACCAACATCAACCAACGTCCGGCCGTAAAAGCAGGCGATGTGTTGCAACGTGGTGACTTGGTGGCCGACGGTGCATCTACCGACTTGGGCGAGTTGGCTTTGGGTCAAAACATGACCATCGCCTTCATGCCATGGAACGGTTACAACTACGAAGACTCGATTCTGATTTCAGAAAAAGTGGCTGCAGACGATCGTTATACTTCGATTCACATTGAAGAGCTGAACGTTGTCGCACGTGACACTAAACTGGGTGCGGAAGACATTACCCGCGATATTCCGAACTTGTCTGAGCGTATGCAAAACCGTTTGGATGAATCCGGTATCGTATATATTGGTGCAGAAGTAGAAGCTGGTGACGTCTTGGTAGGTAAAGTAACACCTAAAGGCGAAACCCAACTGACTCCTGAAGAAAAACTGCTGCGTGCCATCTTCGGTGAAAAAGCGTCTGACGTAAAAGATACTTCATTGCGTATGCCTACCGGCATGAGCGGTACCGTTATCGATGTTCAAGTCTTTACTCGTGAAGGTATTCAACGCGACAAACGTGCTCAATCCATTATTGATTCTGAGCTGAAACGTTACCGTCAAGACTTGAGCGACCAGTTGCGTATTTTTGATAACGACGCATTTGACCGTATCGAGCGTATGATTGTTGGTCAAAAAGCCAATGGTGGTCCGATGAAGCTGGCTAAAGGCAGTGAAATCACTACCGAATATTTGGCGAGCCTGTCCAGCAAACATGATTGGTTTGACATCCGTTTGGCTGACGAAGATTTGGCCAAACAGTTGGAACTGATTAAATTGAGCCTGCAACAAAAACGCGAAGAAGCGGATGAGTTGTATGAGATCAAGAAGAAAAAACTGACCCAAGGCGACGAGCTGCAACCGGGCGTACAAAAAATGGTGAAAGTATTTATCGCCATCAAACGCCGTCTGCAAGCCGGTGACAAAATGGCGGGTCGCCACGGTAACAAAGGTGTGGTATCACGCATTCTGCCGGTGGAAGACATGCCTTACATGGCTGACGGCCGTCCGGTAGACATTGTACTGAACCCATTGGGCGTACCTTCCCGTATGAACATTGGTCAGATTTTGGAAGTTCACTTGGGTTGGGCGGCAAAAGGTATCGGTGAACGCATCGATCGTATGCTGAAAGAGCAACGCAAAGCCAGCGAGCTGCGTGAATTCTTGAACAAACTCTACAACGGTAGCGGTAAGAAAGAAGATTTAGACAGCCTGACAGATGAAGAAATCATCGAATTGGCTTCTAACCTGCGCAAAGGTGCGTCTTTCGCCTCTCCTGTATTCGACGGTGCGAAAGAGTCTGAAATCCGCGAAATGTTGAACTTGGCTTACCCAAGTGAAGATCCTGAGGTTGAGAAACTGGGCTTCAACGACAGTAAAACTCAAATCACGCTGTATGACGGCCGTTCCGGCGAAGCATTTGACCGCAAGGTTACAGTCGGTGTGATGCACTATCTGAAACTGCACCACTTGGTTGACGAAAAAATGCACGCCCGTTCTACCGGTCCATACAGTTTGGTTACCCAGCAGCCTTTGGGCGGTAAAGCTCAGTTCGGTGGCCAACGTTTCGGCGAGATGGAGGTTTGGGCATTGGAAGCATACGGCGCGGCATACACGCTGCAAGAGATGCTGACTGTGAAGTCTGACGACGTGAACGGCCGTACCAAAATGTACGAAAATATCGTCAAAGGTGAACACAAAATCGATGCCGGTATGCCTGAATCCTTCAACGTATTGGTTAAAGAGATTCGCTCACTGGGCTTGGATATCGATTTGGAACGCTACTAAACAGAAGTTTTCAGACGGCCTTTTAAGGTCGTCTGAAAAAGCGGTTTCAGAATAAGAATGAAGCAATCGGCATTTAGGCCATCTGAAATCAAAAGTACCGTTTCCCAATATCGAAAATCCGCCATGCGGTAAAAATACTTCCTTCAAGGAGCAAAAATGAATTTGTTGAACTTATTTAATCCGTTGCAAACTGCCGGCATGGAAGAAGAGTTTGATGCCATCAAAATCGGTATTGCCTCTCCCGAAACCATCCGCTCATGGTCTTATGGCGAAGTTAAAAAACCTGAAACCATCAACTACCGCACGTTCAAACCTGAGCGTGACGGTTTATTCTGTGCCAAAATCTTTGGCCCGGTCAAAGACTATGAATGTTTGTGCGGTAAATACAAACGCTTGAAATTTAAAGGCGTAACCTGTGAAAAATGTGGCGTAGAAGTGACCCTGTCTAAAGTACGCCGCGAACGCATGGGCCACATTGAATTGGCAGCACCAGTTGCCCATATTTGGTTCTTGAAATCCCTGCCTTCCCGCTTGGGTATGGTACTGGACATGACTTTGCGCGATATCGAACGCGTATTGTACTTTGAAGCATTTGTGGTAACCGATCCCGGCATGACTCCGTTGCAACGTCGTCAATTACTGACTGAAGACGATTACTACAACAAACTGGACGAATACGGCGACGACTTCGATGCCAAAATGGGTGCAGAAGGTATCCGTGAATTGTTGCGCACCTTGGATATTACCGGCGAAATCGAAATCCTGCGTCAAGAGCTGGAATCTACCGGTTCTGACACCAAAATTAAAAAAATTGCCAAACGTTTGAAAGTATTGGAAGCTTTCCACCGTTCCGGTATGAAACTGGAATGGATGATTATGGACGTGCTGCCGGTATTGCCGCCTGATTTGCGTCCGTTGGTTCCATTGGATGGCGGTCGTTTTGCCACTTCCGATTTGAACGATTTGTACCGCCGCGTTATTAACCGTAACAACCGTCTGAAACGTCTGTTGGAACTGCATGCGCCTGACATCATCGTTCGTAACGAAAAACGTATGTTGCAAGAAGCAGTTGACTCTCTGTTGGATAACGGCCGTCGCGGTAAAGCCATGACCGGCGCCAACAAACGTCCGCTGAAATCATTGGCTGACATGATTAAAGGTAAAGGCGGCCGCTTCCGTCAAAACCTGCTGGGTAAACGTGTGGACTACTCTGGTCGTTCCGTGATTACCGTAGGTCCATACCTGCGTCTGCACCAATGTGGTCTGCCGAAAAAAATGGCGTTGGAACTGTTCAAACCATTCATTTTCCACAAATTGGAAAAACAAGGTTTGGCGTCTACCGTTAAAGCTGCGAAAAAATTGGTAGAACAAGAAGTACCTGAAGTATGGGATATCTTGGAAGAAGTGATCCGCGAACATCCGATTATGCTGAACCGTGCGCCAACCCTGCACCGTTTGGGTATTCAAGCGTTCGAACCTATCCTGATCGAAGGTAAAGCGATTCAGTTGCACCCATTGGTGTGTGCCGCATTTAACGCCGACTTTGACGGTGACCAAATGGCTGTACACGTTCCATTGAGCTTGGAAGCACAAATGGAAGCACGCACGCTGATGCTGGCTTCAAACAACGTATTGTCTCCAGCCAACGGCGAACCAATCATCGTACCTTCTCAAGATATCGTATTGGGTCTGTACTACATGACCCGCGACCGTATCAATGCCAAAGGCGAAGGCAGCCTGTTTGCCGATGTGAAAGAAGTGCATCGTGCATACCATACCAAACAGGTTGAACTGGGTACGAAAATTACCGTACGTCTGCGCGAATGGGTAAAAAACGAAGCAGGTGAGTTTGAGCCTGTCGTTAACCGTTACGAAACGACTGTCGGCCGTGCATTGTTGAGCGAAATCTTGCCTAAAGGCCTGCCGTTCGAGTACATCAACAAAGCGCTGAAGAAAAAAGAAATTTCTAAACTGATTAACGCATCATTCCGTCTGTGCGGTTTGCGTGACACAGTTATTTTTGCCGACCACTTGATGTATACCGGTTTCGGTTTTGCGGCTAAAGGCGGTATTTCCATTGCGGTTGACGATATGGAAATTCCGAAAGAAAAAGCAGCCTTGCTGGCTGAGGCTAATGCCGAAGTTAAAGAAATCGAAGACCAATACCGTCAAGGTTTGGTGACCAACGGCGAACGTTACAACAAAGTGGTCGATATTTGGGGTCGTGCCGGCGATAAGATCGCTAAAGCGATGATGGACAATCTGTCCAAACAAAAAGTTATCGACCGTGACGGCAACGAAGTTGATCAAGAGTCCTTCAACTCTATTTACATGATGGCCGACTCTGGTGCCCGTGGTTCTGCAGCTCAGATTAAACAGTTGTCCGGTATGCGTGGTTTGATGGCCAAACCTGACGGCTCTATTATCGAAACGCCAATTACCTCTAACTTCCGCGAAGGTTTGACTGTATTGCAATACTTTATTGCGACCCACGGTGCGCGTAAAGGTTTGGCGGATACCGCGTTGAAAACGGCAAACTCTGGTTACCTGACCCGTCGTCTGGTAGACGTAACTCAAGACTTGGTCGTTGTTGAAGACGATTGCGGTACTTCAGACGGCTTTGTCATGAAAGCAGTAGTACAAGGCGGTGACGTAATTGAAGCGTTGCGCGATCGTATTTTAGGCCGTGTTACAGCATCAGATGTTGTTGATCCTTCAACTGGCGAGACTTTGGTTGAGGCAGGTACACTGCTGACTGAGAAATTAGTTGATATCATTGACCAATCTGGTGTTGACGAGGTTAAAGTCCGTACGCCAATTACTTGTAAAACCCGTCATGGCTTGTGTGCACACTGTTATGGCCGCGACTTGGCGCGCGGTAAACTGGTTAACGCTGGTGAAGCTGTAGGTGTAATTGCTGCACAATCTATTGGTGAGCCAGGTACTCAGCTGACCATGCGTACGTTCCACATCGGTGGTGCGGCATCTCGTGCGGCTGCTGCCAGTCAAGTGGAAGCCAAATCCAATGGTACAGCTCGTTTCAGCAGCCAAATGCGTTACGTTGCCAACAACAAAGGCGAATTGGTTGTCATTGGCCGCTCTTGTGAAGTAGTGATTCACGACGATATCGGTCGCGAACGTGAACGTCACAAAGTACCTTACGGTGCAATCCTGCTGGTACAAGACGGCGAAGCCATTAAAGCCGGTCAAACTTTGGCAACTTGGGATCCGCATACCCGTCCGATGATCACCGAACACGCAGGTATGGTGAAATTCGAAAACGTGGAAGAGGGTGTTACCGTTGCGAAACAAACTGACGATGTAACCGGTTTGTCTACTTTGGTAGTGATTGACGGCAAACGTCGTTCTTCTAGTGCTTCTAAACTGTTGCGTCCGACTGTCAAACTGTTGGATGAGAATGGTCTGGAAATTTGCATTCCTGGTACGACTACCCCAGTTTCTATGGCATTCCCGGTCGGTGCGGTGATTACCATCCGTGAAGGTCAGGAAGTCGGTAAGGGTGATGTGTTGGCGCGTATTCCACAAGCGTCTTCTAAAACCCGCGATATTACCGGTGGTTTGCCGCGCGTTGCTGAGTTGTTTGAAGCACGCGTGCCGAAAGATGCAGGTATGTTGGCTGAAATTACCGGTACCGTTTCCTTCGGTAAAGAAACCAAAGGTAAACAGCGTCTGATTATTACCGACGTAGACGGTGTAGCATACGAAACGCTGATTTCTAAAGAGAAACAGATTTTGGTACACGATGGTCAAGTGGTAAACCGTGGTGAAACCATCGTAGACGGTGCCGTAGATCCACACGACATTCTGCGTCTGCAAGGTATCGAAGCATTGGCCCGCTACATTGTTCAAGAGGTACAAGAGGTTTACCGCTTGCAAGGTGTGAAGATTTCCGATAAACACATCGAAGTCATCATCCGTCAAATGTTGCGTCGAGTGAACATTGTGGATGCTGGTGATACAGAGTTTATTACCGGCGAACAAGTTGAGCGTAGCGATGTGATGCTTGCCAATGAAAAAGCGTTGGAAGAAGGTAAAGAGCCTGCACGTTACGAAAACGTATTGTTGGGTATTACCAAAGCCTCTCTGTCCACCGACAGCTTCATTTCTGCTGCATCGTTCCAAGAGACAACCCGCGTTCTGACCGAGGCTGCGATTATGGGCAAACAAGACGAGTTGCGTGGTCTGAAAGAGAACGTCATCGTCGGTCGCTTGATTCCTGCCGGTACTGGTTTGACCTACCACCGCAGCCGCCATCAACAATGGCAAGAAACCGCGCCTGCTGCCGAAGCAGAAAGCGAAAACGCTGCCGAGTAAGGTCGGATAGTGCAGTAAAGCAAAACCGCAAGTCGAAAGACTTGCGGTTTTTTTGTTTTCAGACGGCCTTTTTGGGGGAAAGGCCGTCTGAAAGAAATGGGTGGTTGTTTTGTATGAAAACCTGATTTCTTCAGGTGGCTGAGCCGGTCGTTGCCGTTTGGGGAAGTTTCAGTTACAAGAAGGTCGAATTCTCCGAATCCGACACTTGATTAGAGAGCAAGAAAACGGTTAAGTACGATATGTTGCTTTTTGGGATAACATACCTACCAAACATCAATGATATTTTCATTGCAAAATTTCCCTATTTATTCTTAATACATATGATATGATTTTATTTCATTTGAATTGAATCATGCGATAAGCCGAGCTTTTCAACAAACTTTATACAATATTTTTAAATTTCATATAGTAAATGCTAAAATGTTGGGTTAGATTAAATTTCTATCGTCTATTTTCAGACGACCTGATTATTCATAACCAATAGCTCGAAAGTTATGCCGTCTGAAATAGATGTTGCATAACTGTCGGGCTATTTTGTCTTACAAACGCCGATAAATAAACGGGGAATAAAAATGAGTTTCCATGCTTACCGAACTAAACCTTTTGAACATACCCATGAAAACAGAGCTTTCAATGATTTATATGTATTGTTGGAACAGAGATATGCTAAAGAAACTGAACCGGTTTATCTTTTAGGAAATGTTTACGCTAATAATACGGAAATCGATGCAGTTGTTCTCAAGTGTAATGCTGTAATTGTGATTGATTTTAAAAATTATGGTGGAGAGATACACTTTTCTGAAAACGGTGTTTGGAAAGCTGACGATGTGCCGGTTAAAGGGGGAGCACAGGTGAATCCTTATCTTCAGCTACGAGCTAACAGGCTGGAGATGTTGGAGTATTTGAAAGATATTACGTTTTCCATGAATCCTAAGAATCATGTGGTTTGTCTTTGTTTGTTTCAGCAGAACATTCAATTTGATATTCAAACCTTACCGCCAAAAATTAAACCATGGTTTCATGTGCAGGATTATCGTAATGCAATCCGTAATATTGATGAGATTACTAATAAAAATACTCGCTTTACCGAGCAAGACTTAAATCTGATTATAAAAAAATTAGAGATTCCTGCTTACCGTTTAGAAGGACGGGCAGCGGAAGTGCGGTTTGCTGATGGAGATAGCGAAGCCGTGTCAGAAGCTGCGGTTGTATTGAATAACACCCAGAGTCAGGCACTTAAAAATATACGGATGTGGTTGGATGACGAAGCTTCAAAAGTCTTTTTCTTAAAGGGGGCGGATAATACCGGCACAATCAAAATTTTACAAACTTTGCAGCAGAAAAACACGGATACGCGGTGTCTGGCTCGTAATATGCGTACAAAAGAGCGTTATGAAAATAATGGCATTAATAATGTTGATAGTATTTATCAGTTTTTGTATGGCAATCGAAAAATCGATACAGAAAATTTGAAGGAAACCTATCAGGTTAAATATAAAGAAATTTACGATTTTCTTCATCAAACCAATATAGATGGCACACCCAAAAAGCAACCGCTTATTGTGATATTAGACGGACATCTGTTTGCCGATGAACATTATGAAAGTGATTTTACCGTTTATGGTTCGGGTTGGTTAGTGCGAGATTTGCTACGGGCTTTGTCTGTCCGCAAAGTTAACCCATCAGAGGAAGAGATAAATGTTCTGGAAAATAAACGAAATGAGGAAGAAACAGTTGATTTTTCAGACTTTCCAAAGATGCTGATTATTGGCGACCCATATCAGTTGTTGCGTGGCGGTAAGAGAAATAATCTTGTATATGGTTCGATTTTTGCTGAAAATAAAATCAGTAGTGAGGCATTTGAATTAAATGCGCAAGATAGAGAAGCGGGAAGCTATGCTGAAATGCTGGATTTTCAGAAACCGTTGATTGAACAAATTAAAACGGAGCGGTTTCTACGTTTACCACGTCCGCAGCAAGGAGTTATCCGCCAAATACAAAAAGGCGAAAAAACAGATGAAATTATTGATA
Source organism: Neisseria sp. P0008.S002 (assembly GCF_051962805.1). NCBI lineage: Bacteria > Pseudomonadati > Pseudomonadota > Betaproteobacteria > Neisseriales > Neisseriaceae > Neisseria > Neisseria sp. P0008.S002. The sequence continues at coordinate 39,438 of NZ_JBQCUY010000007.1, forward strand.
GATTACTGCATTTTCCAAGAGAAGCAGCGATTTTGTGTGGGAAAAACGAGCAGGCTGCCAAAACAAATCTTGCAATCCGAAAAAAATATCTGCAGGCTGAATCAGCTATGGCTTTGGTGTGTGGCGATATTGTGGAATTGCTGAATAAATCAGTCGGTGAAAAAAGGAATGCTATTGAGGGGAAATACGTTGATTTATATCCCCATCGGTTTTATAAGGTTATGGATGCAGGCCGCTATTTTGAGCAATCCATATCGTTAAAAGGGCGCGATTATCCGACAGTTGTACGGTTTGGCGTTGCGGATATTTGTGATAAGAACGAACAGAAATATAAAATTTTGTATCTGCCTGAGGCATTGAGTGGCGCAGAGCTTACAGCAGACCAAAAAATTGCCTTGCGTATTTTTGCAGAGCAGGATGTGAAGCAACATAATCCAGAGATTTGTCATTTAGAGCAGGAAGCAGACCGTCTGAAAGCTGAGCGAGACAGTTTGGAAAAAGATTCTAAAGAGTATAAAGAGAAGGATAACGAATACCAAGATGTTAATAAAAACTATCGCGAGCAGTTAGTAAAAGCCGTATTGGAAAACCGCTATATGAATGCTGCCCGATTGAAGTTTGCATATGCAATGACAGTACACCGTGCCATGCAAGGGGAGCCGTTGCATACAGTTATTTTGGATGCTTCGGCTGCACATGATACGGAGACACCGGCAACAGACAGTTATTTCCGTTTTATTTACAGTACCACAACGGTTGCTGCAGAGTCATTACTGCTGCTGAATTATCATGAACTGAATGAGTGGTCGAAAACGGAGTGGAACATCAAATCAGCCGTTGTTGCACCATTTACAGCTCAGAAGAGATTTCATTTTCTGCAAAGCCGACAACCGACTGACTTTGAAAGAAACATGCCGTTTCCGACCGGTTTTCATCCACATACACCGCAGCAATGGGCTTTACTATTGGCGGTTAACGACATATTGGCAGATAGCGGTTGGCATATTGACAATATTACGCAGCACCAATATAAAGAACGTTATGTTTTCAGTCATTCAGACGGCATTATTGAGTTGGATTTTAATTACAATGGGAAGTTTGAAGTCAATGTTGAGGCTAGCAAGGTTGTGCGTGGAAATGATGAATTGGTATTACAACTTTTAGATTTGTTGAGAGCATCACAGCCAGAGTTTCAAAATAATATTCAAGAAGCGTATTCAGTATTTAAGGATAGAGCAGTTGAAAAAGGCTGGCAGATTTATAGTATCTATGAGAGCAACTTCAAACTTCATGTTGTATTGCAGACCATGAATGAGAAAGTTGGTTTGGAATTGAATATACCGAATGATTCAAAAAAGGGCTTAATCAGTAGTGTGCAGGTTAAGAAAGCAGACAGCCAGAAGATATTGGATAAATTTATAGGGGATTTTTGTGATGGAACAGAATAGTGCGAGAAAAGTTAATGAATTGAGAAAAGGGGGCAAAATAGATGAAGCTTGGAACTTGGCTCAACAGGCGATGCAGAATGAAATGCGGGATTTCTGGCTGGAAAGTGCATTCTTTTGGGCAGGTTATGCGATGTGTAAGCGCATACAGGATAATATTAAGCAGCGGACAGAGAGAAATCCCAAGTGTGAATATCAGCCTTTTCCGCAGGAATCAGCACAGTTTAATTTGGTGTGCCGCTGGTTAAGATGGGCGGATATCCCAGTATGGAATGATGATAATCAGTATGTTTGGCTGCTACGAATTAGTCAGCGTAATTTAAATCATTTTCCTGATTTATTGGTGTTGCTGGTATGTTATTCAGACGGCTTGTTTGAAGAGAAAGATATGCAACCGTATCGGACTGAAAAGGGGGAATCGCCTAGTTTATTATTGAAATTTGGGCGAATGTTGGCAGATGTGTGGCAAAGTAACCCAGATTTCAGAGAGAAAATAAAGGCAGAGGAATTGTTTGCTCTGCTGGCCTATGTCCGCAAATACGCCCAAGATACACAGCATAAAATGTGGTTGGATAAAGATGAGGCCGAATGTTTGCTCGTGGCAGGGCAAACTCTGAAAGCTCAAACCCTAGCGCGTTCGGTGGTTAAGAAAAAACGGCAGGATGCATGGGCATGGGATTTGTTTGCTCATATGTATGCGGCAGAAAATCCGCAAATGGCAATGGAATGTTGGGCTAAATCAATTTTGTGTGCTCATGAAAAATCATTTGCTTTTCCCGCACTTAAATCTGCAGCCTCAATTTTAGCTAAACAAGGATTAGCCGATAAGGCTTCTATGTGTGTTAAAGAAGTGGTTGAGCATTGCCAGCAACAAGGTTGGAATATCAAAAAAGAGGTAACAGAATTATGCTCGCAATCTTGGTATGACGGCAATGTGGATACTGCAGGCTTGAAGCCTTTTTTAAAAACGCTGGCAGCTAATGCGGAAAGTTATCTGATTGGCGAAACGGAAACTGTGTCAGCAATTGTGGTTGGGAAGAATGCGGAGGGAACAAAAATATTTGCCTATGTCCGTAAGGACGAGACTATTGCAGTCCCAGCGAAGATGTTTCAGGGGCAAAGTATCCCGGAGTTGGGTGAGTATTTGGAACTGAAGATCAGTAAAGAAGATCGTTTTTTAGTTTCAGCTAAAATCGGGCAGGAAGTGCATATTGATGGGCTTACTGCCAGGAGTGGGCAGCTAAGAGTTCAGAAAGGTAGCACATATGGTTTTGTCGAAGATATTTTCATTCCGCCACATTTAGTGATTCAAGAGTGGATTGATGACTTTGTTACCGTATTAGCATTTCAAAAGTACGATGAGAAAAAGGCTAAATATGCTTGGCAGGCAATCAAATGTGAGTTAGAGAATTACTCGAAATATAAAGAGCGTTATTTATTGGAAGGAGTTACCAAGAATTTTGGATTGGTATCAAAAGTAGAGCAATCCGGTAAATCCTTTCGGGTGTATCTGAATAAAGATACAAAAATTACTGTTCCGATGCCGCTATTTGAAGGCCAGAAGTTACCAGAGATAGGTGATTACATGGAATTAACCATGAGCTTATCAAGTAAAGTAGTGCTTTCTACCCGAGAGAGTGAACCCAAAGTTATATCTGATGTAAAAATTGAGAGCGATATTCTGCGTGTTCAACAGTCAAAAGATTTTGGTTTTGTAGGAGATATTTATGTATCTGAAAAACTGATACCGAAAGAACATGCAGGAAAATATGTAACAGTATTGTGCATAAAGAAACTCAATAAACAGAAAAACACCTATGGCTGGCAGGCAATTAAATATCTGAAAAATGCGTTTGAGCAAAAAGAGCATTATCTGTCAGAGCAAATGACAGAAATGGCAGGGGTTATCGAGAGTGTCGATAATGTTCACAGATGTTTCTATGTGTATGTAAATAAAGATAGAAAAATTTGTGTTCCTTTTGAGATTTATAATGGAAAAGCGAAGCCGAAGCCTGGTAGCTATGTCATGCTGACTTTAACATCAGATGGTGGTAGTGTATTGGAGGCGATACCAACAGATGAAATTAGTATACAAGGTGTTGGAATAACAAGTGGCTCGCTGCAAAAAAATCCTACAAAGGGTTTCGGATTTGTTGACAATGTGTATGTACCGAAAGAATTAATCGGAAGTATTGAAGACTATACTGAAGTGGAAGTATTGTACATTAATGAGTTTAATCGTAAGGAAAACAGATATACTTTACGGGCGTTGACTTGTTGGGAATACGATTAAGTCTATACATTCAACAGGCCGTCTGAAAAATATATTTTCAGACGGCCTTTGTTGTTAAATCGTTATCACAAAATGAAAAAACATCATGATTTATCAGCAATATGCTTGACTTGTATCTTGCAAAAAAACTATAATTCCACTCTTGCCGACATGGTGTCGGCAAGTATTTAACTCAACAGGACGAGAAAATATGCCAACTATCAACCAATTGGTACGCAAAGGCCGTCAAAAGCCCGTGTACGTAAACAAAGTGCCTGCACTGGAAGCTTGCCCGCAAAAACGTGGCGTGTGCACCCGTGTATACACAACTACCCCTAAAAAACCTAACTCTGCATTGCGTAAGGTATGTAAAGTTCGCCTGACCAACGGTTTTGAAGTAATTTCATACATCGGCGGTGAAGGCCACAACCTGCAAGAGCACAGCGTCGTATTGATTCGCGGCGGTCGTGTAAAAGACTTGCCAGGTGTACGTTACCACACTGTACGCGGTTCTTTGGATACTGCAGGTGTTAAAGACCGTAAACAAGCCCGTTCTAAATACGGTGCTAAGCGTCCTAAATAATTATCGGGACTCAAATAGGCACGTCGGCCGCCTAAGCTGAACAACGGCCGAGTAAGTGAATACTTAATTGGGTATTCATGGGAATAGACCCAACTGAATAGATTAAAGGAAATTAAAATGCCAAGACGTAGAGAAGTCCCTAAGCGCGACGTACTGCCAGATCCAAAATTCGGCAGCGTTGAGCTGACTAAATTCATGAACGTATTGATGATTGACGGTAAAAAATCTGTTGCAGAGCGTATCGTTTACGGTGCTCTGGAGCAAATTGAGAAAAAAACCGGCAAAGTAGCAATCGAAGTATTTAACGAAGCCATTGCAAACGCCAAACCTATCGTGGAAGTGAAAAGCCGCCGTGTAGGTGGTGCAAACTACCAAGTTCCTGTTGAAGTTCGTCCTTCACGTCGTCTGGCCTTGGCAATGCGCTGGGTTCGCGATGCGGCCCGTAAACGTGGTGAGAAATCTATGGACCTGCGTTTGGCGGGTGAATTGATTGATGCGGCTGAAGGTCGTGGCGGTGCGTTGAAAAAACGTGAAGAAGTACACCGCATGGCTGAAGCAAACAAAGCATTCTCTCACTTCCGTTTCTAATATCGAAAGGCTAACAAAATGGCTCGTAAGACCCCTATCAGCCTGTATCGCAATATCGGTATTTCTGCCCATATTGACGCGGGTAAAACAACCACAACAGAACGTATTTTGTTCTATACAGGTTTGACTCATAAATTGGGCGAAGTGCATGACGGCGCGGCTACTACCGACTACATGGAACAAGAGCAAGAGCGTGGTATTACCATTACTTCTGCTGCTGTGACTTCTTATTGGTCTGGTATGGCGAAACAGTTCCCTGAGCACCGTTTCAACATCATCGACACTCCGGGACACGTTGACTTTACTGTAGAGGTAGAGCGTTCTATGCGTGTATTGGACGGCGCGGTAATGGTTTACTGTGCAGTAGGCGGTGTTCAACCTCAATCTGAAACCGTATGGCGTCAAGCTAACAAATACCAAGTACCTCGCTTGGCATTTGTAAACAAAATGGACCGTCAAGGTGCCAACTTCTTCCGCGTTGTTGAGCAAATGAAAACCCGTTTGCGCGCAAACCCAGTACCTATCGTGATTCCGGTTGGTGCGGAAGACAGCTTCAGCGGTGTCGTTGACCTGTTGAAAATGAAATCCATTATTTGGAATGAAGCCGATAAAGGTACAACCTTTACCTATGGCGACATTCCTGCTGAATTGGTTGAGACTGCCGAAGAATGGCGTCAAAACATGATTGAAGCTGCAGCAGAAGCCAGCGAAGAATTGATGGACAAATACTTGGGCGGTGATGAGCTGACTGAAGAAGAAATCGTAGGCGCATTGCGTCAACGTACTTTGGCCGGTGAAATTCAACCAATGTTGTGCGGTTCAGCATTTAAAAACAAAGGTGTTCAACGTATGTTGGATGCAGTTGTAGAATTGCTGCCTGCTCCTACCGACATTCCTCCAGTTCAAGGTGTTAACCCTAACACTGAAGAAGCCGACAGCCGTCAAGCCAGCGATGAAGAGAAATTCTCTGCATTGGCGTTCAAAATGTTGAATGATAAATACGTTGGTCAGCTGACTTTCATCCGCGTTTACTCTGGTGTGGTGAAATCCGGTGATACCGTATTGAACTCTGTAAAAGGTACTCGCGAACGTATCGGTCGCTTGGTGCAAATGACTGCTGCAGACCGTACTGAAATTGAAGAAGTACGCGCTGGTGATATTGCAGCTGCGATCGGTCTTAAAGACGTTACTACTGGTGAGACCTTGTGTGCAGAAAGCGCACCTATCATCTTGGAACGCATGGAATTCCCTGAGCCGGTAATCCATATTGCCGTTGAGCCGAAAACCAAAGCCGACCAAGAGAAAATGGGTATCGCCCTGAACCGTCTGGCGAAAGAAGACCCTTCTTTCCGCGTTCGTACAGACGAAGAGTCCGGTCAAACCATTATTTCTGGTATGGGTGAGCTGCACTTGGAAATTATTGTTGACCGTATGAAACGCGAATTCGGCGTGGAAGCAAACATCGGTGCGCCTCAAGTGGCTTACCGTGAAACCATCCGCAAAGAAGTTGAAGCTGAATACAAACATGCCAAACAATCTGGTGGTAAAGGTCAATACGGTCACGTTGTGATCAAAATGGAACCTATGGAACCAGGTGGTGCGGGCTACGAATTTATCGATGAAATTAAAGGTGGTGTGATTCCTCGCGAATTTATTCCGTCTGTCGATAAAGGTATTCGCGATACTTTGCCTAACGGTATCGTTGCCGGTTACCCAGTAGTTGACGTACGTGTGCGTCTGATCTTCGGTTCTTCACACGATGTTGACTCCTCTCAACTGGCCTTCGAATTGGCTGCGTCTCAAGCCTTCAAAGAAGGTATGCGTAAAGCCAATCCAGCTCTGTTGGAACCAATCATGGCAGTTGAGGTGGAAACACCTGAAGAATACATGGGTGACGTAATGGGCGACTTGAACCGTCGTCGTGGTGTTGTATTGGGTATGGATGATGACGGCATCGGCGGTAAAAAAGTCCGTGCCGAAGTGCCTCTGGCAGAAATGTTCGGTTATTCTACCGACCTGCGTTCTGCAACCCAAGGCCGCGCTACTTACTCTATGGAGTTCAAGAAATATTCTGAAGCTCCTGCCCACATAGCTGCTGCTGTAACTGAAGCCCGTAAAGGCTAATCAGGCAAATAGGTCGTCTGAAAGGCTGAAATGATTTTTCAGACGGCCTCTGTTCTTTAATCGATCTTTAATGTAAAGGAATTAGCTCATGGCTAAGGAAAAATTTGAACGTAGCAAACCGCACGTAAACGTTGGCACCATCGGTCACGTTGACCATGGTAAAACCACTCTGACTGCTGCTTTGACTACTATTTTGGCTAAAAAATTTGGTGGTGCTGCAAAAGCTTACGACCAAATCGACAACGCTCCTGAAGAAAAAGCCCGCGGTATTACCATTAATACCTCACACGTAGAATACGAAACTGAAACCCGTCACTACGCACACGTAGACTGCCCAGGCCACGCCGACTACGTTAAAAACATGATTACCGGTGCTGCCCAAATGGACGGCGCGATCTTGGTATGTTCCGCAGCTGACGGTCCTATGCCACAAACTCGCGAACACATCCTGTTGGCCCGCCAAGTAGGTGTACCTTACATCATCGTATTCATGAACAAATGCGACATGGTTGACGATGCCGAGTTGTTGGAACTGGTTGAAATGGAAATCCGTGACTTGTTGTCAAGCTACGACTTCCCAGGTGATGACTGCCCAATCGTACAAGGTTCTGCACTGAAAGCCTTGGAAGGTGACGCTGGTTACGAAGAAAAAATCTTCGAATTGGCTGCTGCTCTGGACAGCTACATCCCAACACCTGAGCGTGCTGTGGACAAACCTTTCTTGTTGCCTATCGAAGACGTATTCTCTATCTCCGGTCGTGGTACAGTAGTAACCGGTCGTGTAGAGCGCGGTATCATCCACGTTGGTGACGAGATCGAAATCGTAGGTCTGAAAGAAACTCAAAAAACCACTTGTACCGGTGTTGAAATGTTCCGCAAACTGCTGGACGAAGGTCAAGCAGGTGACAACGTAGGCGTATTGCTGCGTGGTACTAAACGTGAAGATGTAGAGCGTGGTCAAGTATTGGCTAAACCAGGTACTATCACTCCTCACACCAAATTCAAAGCAGAAGTATACGTACTGAGCAAAGAAGAGGGTGGTCGTCACACTCCATTCTTCGCTAACTACCGTCCACAATTCTACTTCCGTACTACTGACGTAACTGGTGCAGTTACTTTGGAAGAAGGTGTAGAAATGGTAATGCCAGGTGAGAACGTAACCATTACTGTAGAACTGATTGCGCCTATCGCTATGGAAGAAGGTCTGCGCTTTGCGATTCGCGAAGGTGGTCGTACCGTAGGTGCGGGTGTGGTTTCTTCTGTAATTGCTTAATTGAGGGATATTGATAAATGGCAAACCAAAAAATCCGTATCCGCCTGAAAGCTTATGATTACAGTCTGATTGACCGTTCTGCGCAAGAAATCGTTGAAACTGCCAAACGTACTGGCGCTGTTGTTAAAGGTCCGATTCCTTTGCCAACTAAAATCGAACGTTTCAACATCTTGCGTTCTCCTCACGTGAATAAAACTTCTCGTGAACAATTGGAAATCCGTACCCACTTGCGTCTGATGGACATCGTGGACTGGACTGACAAAACTACTGATGCACTGATGAAACTGGATCTTCCAGCGGGTGTGGATGTAGAAATTAAAGTTCAATAAGAACTGAAAAACCGAACAGCTTGGCTGTTCGGTTTTTTTATAGAATTCTTAGGCCGTCTGAAAATTGTCAGACATTTGGCAACGCTTCATCCGAAAAAAATGATGGTTTTAAGAAGTTAAATTGAAATTTTTGTTGATATTTCTTTGATTTGTCAATTATAATGGTGGACTTGGTACATCCGTATCAAGTTTAACTTTGTCTGAAAGGCAGGCCAATCGTAGCCCGCCCCTTTACTTAAAAGGAAAATAATCATGACTTTAGGTCTGGTTGGACGCAAAGTTGGTATGACTCGCGTGTTCGACGAACAGGGTGTTTCTGTTCCGGTAACTGTTTTGGATATGTCTGCCAACCGCGTTACACAAGTGAAATCCAAAGATACTGACGGCTACACTGCTGTACAAGTTACCTTTGGTCAGAAAAAAGCTAATCGTGTCAACAAAACTGAAGCCGGTCACTTTGCTAAAGCGAGTGTTGAAGCTGGTCGCGGTTTGGTTGAGTTTGCTTTGACTGAAGAAAAGCTGGCTGAATTAAAAGTCGGTGATGAAATTACCGTTTCTATGTTTGAAGTTGGTCAATTGGTAGATGTAACCGGTACCTCTAAAGGTAAAGGTTTCTCTGGTACGATCAAACGTCATAACTTCGGTGCTCAACGTACTTCCCACGGTAACTCCCGTTCTCACCGTGTTCCTGGTTCTATCGGTATGGCACAAGACCCTGGTCGCGTGTTCCCTGGTAAACGTATGGCAGGTCAATACGGTAACACTAAAGCAACTGTTCAAAAATTGGAAGTTGTGCGTGTTGATGCTGAACGCCAACTCTTGTTGGTTAAAGGTGCTGTTCCGGGTTCGGTTAACAGCGACGTCGTGGTTCGTCCTAGCGTGAAAGTAGGTGCGTAATGGAATTGAAAGTAATTGACGCTAAAGGACAAGTATCTGGCAGCTTGGCTGTTTCTGATGCTTTGTTTGCTCGTGAATACAATGAAGCTCTGGTTCACCAACTGGTTACTGCTTACTTGGCAAATGCCCGTTCTGGTAATCGTGCTCAAAAGACTCGTGCCGAAGTAAACCACTCTACTAAAAAACCATGGCGCCAAAAAGGTACCGGTCGTGCTCGTTCCGGTATGACTTCTTCTCCGCTGTGGCGTAAAGGTGGTCGTGCATTCCCAAACAAACCTGACGAAAACTTCACTCAAAAAGTGAACCGTAAAATGTACCGTGCCGGTATGGCGACTATTTTGTCCCAATTGGCTCGTGATGAACGTTTGTTTGCAATCGAAGCATTGACTGCTGAAACTCCTAAAACCAAAGTTTTTGCTGAACAAGTGAAAAATTTGGGTTTGGAGCAAGTTCTGTTTGTAACTAAACAGCTCGACGAGAATGTTTACTTGGCTTCACGCAACTTGCCTAACGTATTGGTTTTGGAAGCTCAACAAGTTGATCCTTACAGCTTGCTGCGTTACAAAAAAGTCGTTATCACTAAAGATGCAGTTGCACAATTAGAGGAGCAATGGGTATGAATCAACAACGTTTGACTCAAGTAATCTTGGCACCTATCGTTTCTGAAAAAAGCAACGTATTGGCTGAAAAACGTAACCAAATGACGTTTAAAGTTTTGGCAAATGCAACAAAACCTGAAATTAAAGCGGCTGTTGAGCTGCTGTTCGGCGTTCAAGTTGCAGACGTTACTACTGTTACCATTAAAGGTAAAGTTAAACGTTTTGGTCGCACTTTAGGTCGTCGCAGCGATGTTAAAAAGGCTTATGTAAGCTTGGCTGCCGGTCAAGAGTTGGATTTGGAAGCCGCTGCTGCAGCTGCAGATAAGGAATAAACAAAATGGCAATCGTTAAAATGAAGCCGACCTCTGCAGGCCGTCGCGGCATGGTTCGCGTGGTAACAGAAGGTTTGCACAAAGGTGCACCTTATGCACCTCTGCTAGAAAAGAAAAATTCTACTGCCGGTCGTAACAACAATGGTCATATCACTACCCGTCATAAAGGTGGTGGCCATAAACATCATTACCGCGTTGTAGATTTTAAACGTAACAAAGACGGTATCCCTGCAAAAGTAGAGCGTATCGAATATGACCCTAACCGTACTGCATTTATCGCACTGTTGTGCTATGCAGATGGTGAGCGTCGCTACATCATTGCTCCTCGTGGTATTCAAGCCGGTGCAGTATTGGTTTCCGGTGCTGAGGCTGCTATCAAAGTAGGTAACACTTTGCCGATCCGCAATATTCCTGTTGGTACAACTATTCACTGTATCGAAATGAAACCAGGTAAAGGTGCGCAAATTGCGCGTTCTGCTGGTGCTTCTGCGGTATTGCTTGCAAAAGAAGGTGCTTACGCTCAAGTTCGTTTGCGTTCTGGTGAAGTACGCAAAATTAGCGTAAATTGCCGTGCAACTATCGGTGAAGTTGGTAACGAAGAACAAAGCCTCAAAAAAATCGGTAAAGCTGGTGCTAACCGCTGGCGTGGTATTCGTCCGACCGTTCGTGGTGTTGTAATGAACCCTGTTGATCACCCGCATGGTGGTGGTGAAGGCCGTACTGGTGAAGCTCGCGAACCGGTTAGCCCATGGGGTACTCCTGCTAAGGGCTACCGCACTCGTAATAACAAACGCACGGATAACATGATTGTTCGTCGTCGTTACTCAAATAAAGGTTAATTAGTATGGCTCGTTCATTAAAAAAAGGCCCATATGTAGACCTGCATTTGCTGAAAAAAGTAGATGCTGCTCGTGCAAGCAACGACAAACGCCCAATTAAAACTTGGTCACGTCGTTCTACCATTTTGCCTGATTTCATTGGTCTGACTATCGCTGTACACAACGGTCGCACTCACGTGCCTGTGTTTATCAGTGACAACATGGTTGGTCATAAATTAGGTGAGTTCTCATTGACCCGTACCTTTAAAGGCCACTTGGCCGATAAAAAGGCTAAAAAGAAATAAGGTGAATCATGAGAGTAAGTGCACAACATAAAAACGCCCGTATTTCAGCTCAAAAAGCTCGTTTGGTAGCTGATTTGATTCGTGGTAAAGACGTTGCCCAAGCTTTGAATATCTTGGCATTCAGCCCTAAAAAAGGTGCTGAGCTGATTAAAAAAGTATTGGAATCAGCAATCGCCAATGCCGAACACAACAATGGTGCAGACATTGACGAACTGAAAGTGGTAACTATCTTTGTTGACAAAGGTCCAAGCTTGAAACGTTTTCAAGCTCGTGCCAAAGGTCGCGGTAACCGCATCGAGAAACAAACTTGTCATATTAACGTGACAGTGGGCAACTAAGGAAAAGCTATGGGACAAAAGATTAACCCTACAGGCTTTCGCCTGGCGGTAACTAAAGACTGGTCTTCAAAATGGTTTGCTAAAAGCACCGACTTTTCTACTGTTTTGAAACAAGATATTGATGTTCGTAACTACTTGCGTAAAAAACTGGCTAATGCTTCAGTTGGTCGCGTAGTGATCGAGCGTCCTGCTAAATCTGCACGTATTACTATTCACTCTGCTCGTCCAGGTGTGGTTATTGGTAAAAAAGGTGAGGATATTGAAATCTTGAAGCGTGACTTGCAAACTCTGATGGGTGTGCCTGTTCATGTAAATATTGAAGAGATTCGTCGTCCTGAATTGGATGCACAAATCATTGCTGATGGTATTGCCCAGCAGCTTGAAAAACGTGTTCAATTCCGTCGCGCTATGAAACGTGCAATGCAAAATGCAATGCGTTCTGGTGCTAAAGGCATCAAGATCATGACTTCAGGTCGTCTGAATGGTGCTGATATCGCTCGTAGCGAATGGTACCGTGAAGGTCGTGTGCCTTTGCATACTTTGCGTGCGAACGTAGATTATGCAACTAGCGAAGCGCACACTACTTATGGTGTACTGGGTCTGAAAGTTTGGGTTTATACAGAAGGTAATATTAAATCTTCTAAACCTGAGCATGAGAAGAAACAAAGAAAGGCAGGTGGACGTAATGCTGCAGCCAACTAGACTGAAATATCGCAAGCAACAAAAAGGTCGTAATACCGGTATTGCTACTCGCGGTAACAAAGTAAGTTTCGGTGAGTTCGGTTTGAAAGCCGTAGGTCGTGGTCGTTTGACTGCCCGCCAAATCGAAGCTGCTCGTCGTACTATGACTCGTCATATTAAACGTGGCGGTCGTATTTGGATTCGTGTATTCCCTGATAAACCAATTACTGAAAAACCTATCCAAGTTCGTATGGGTGGCGGTAAAGGTAATGTGGAATATTACATTGCTGAAGTTAAACCAGGCAAAGTATTGTACGAAATGGACGGTGTTCCTGAGTCTTTGGCTCGTGAAGCATTTGAATTGGCCGCTGCCAAATTGCCTATTCCTACAACCTTTGTAGTAAGACAGGTGGGTCAATAATGAAAGCAAATGAATTGAAAGACAAATCTATTGAGCAATTAAACTCTGATTTGTTGGACTTGTTGAAAGCTCAGTTTGGCTTACGCATGCAAAATGCAACCGGTCAGTTGGGTAAATCTAGCGAGTTGAAACGTGTACGTCGCGATATTGCTCGTATTAAAACCATTTTAACTGAAAAAGGTGCTAAGTAATGAGCGAAGCTAAAAATGTTCGTACTTTGCAAGGCAAAGTGGTAAGCGACAAAATGGACAAAACTGTTACAGTATTGGTTGAACGTAAGGTTAAACACCCTCTGTACGGTAAAATTATTCGTTTATCAACTAAAATCCATGCCCATGATGAAAACAATCAATATGGCATTGGTGATGTAGTGGTAATCGAGGAATCTCGTCCTTTGTCAAAAACCAAGTCTTGGGTTGTAAAGGAATTGGTTGAGAAAGCCCGTACTGTTTGATTTAAAACACAGTAATGCAGCTTAATAAGAAACGAAGTCTTGCAGCAAAGTTAATTTGCGTGTAAACTTCGTTTCTTATCTTCCAGCTTCTTATGGAAGTTTCTCTCCCTTCGGGATCCAAGACTGGTTTACTAGAACCGTGATGGTTTCATTTAATAAGCAGCTTAAAGTAAGGTGCGAGTTATATGAAAGTGGTAAATTAAGTTGGTTAATTTAAAGGTACTAATATGATTCAAATGCAGACCATCTTAGATGTGGCTGATAACTCTGGTGCGCGTCGCGTAATGTGCATCAAAGTATTAGGCGGATCTAAGCGTCGCTACGCTTCTGTTGGCGACATTATTAAAGTTGCAGTTAAAGATGCAGCCCCGCGTGGTCGTGTCAAAAAAGGTGATGTATACAATGCGGTAGTTGTTCGTACTGCTAAAGGTGTGCGTCGTCCTGATGGTGCGTTAATTAAATTCGATAACAATGCTGCTGTGTTGTTGAATAATAAACTTGAACCTCTGGGTACCCGTATTTTTGGTCCGGTAACCCGTGAATTGCGTACTGAGCGATTTATGAAAATCGTTTCATTGGCGCCTGAAGTATTATAAGGAATAGCGCGATGAATAAAATCATTAAAGGCGATCAGGTTGTAGTGATTACCGGTAAAGATAAAGGTAAGCAAGGTCAAGTAGTTCGAGTATTGGGTGATAAAGTTGTTGTTGAGGGTGTTAATGTTGTAAAACGCCATCAAAAACCTAATCCAATGCGTGGTATTGAGGGTGGCATTATTGCTAAAGAAATGCCTTTAGATATTTCTAATATTGCAATCCTGAATCCGGAAACTAATAAAGCTGACCGTGTTGGTATTAAGCTGATTGAAAATGAAGGCAAAGTTAAACGCGTTCGTTTCTTCAAATCAAATGGCTCTATCATTGGAGCATAAGGAGATAACATGGCTCGTTTGAGAGAGTTTTATAAAGATACAGTTGTTCCTGAATTGGTTAAACAATTTGGTTACAAATCAGTAATGGAAGTTCCACGTATTGAAAAAATCACCTTAAATATGGGTGTAGGTGAAGCTGTTGCTGATAAAAAAGTAATGGAGCATGCTGTTTCTGATTTAGAGAAAATTGCTGGTCAAAAACCAGTTGTTACTGTTGCTCGTAAATCTATCGCAGGTTTTAAAATCCGTGATAACTATCCAGTTGGTTGCAAAGTAACATTGCGTCGTGATCAAATGTTTGAATTCTTAGATCGTTTGATTACTATTGCATTGCCTCGCGTACGTGACTTCCGCGGTGTAAGCGGTAAATCATTTGATGGTCGTGGCAATTACAATATGGGCGTTCGTGAGCAAATTATTTTCCCGGAAATTGAATACGATAAAATCGATGCTTTGCGTGGTTTGAATATTACTATTACAACTACTGCAAAAACTGATGAAGAAGCGAAAGCTTTGTTGTCACTGTTCAAGTTTCCGTTTAAAGGATAATCATGGCTAAGAAAGCACTTATTAATCGTGAGCTGAAACGTCAAGCATTGGCGAAAAAGTTTGCAGCTAAACGTGAGGCAATTTTCGCTGTTATTAATGATGCTAATGCGACTGAAGAAGAACGTTTTGAGGCACGTTTGAAATTTCAATCCATTCCTCGTAATGCAGCACCTGTACGTCAACGTCGTCGTTGTGCTTTAACAGGTCGTCCTCGTGGCACTTTCCGTAAATTTGGTTTGGGCCGTATTAAAATCCGTGAAATCGCTATGCGTGGCGAGATCCCTGGTGTTGTTAAAGCTAGCTGGTAATAGGAGTATAAATAATGAGTATGCATGATCCTATTTCCGATATGTTGACTCGTATTCGCAATGCGCAACGTGCTAATAAAGCAGCAGTTGCCATGCCTTCTTCTAAACTGAAATGTGCAATTGCAAAAGTTCTGAAAGAAGAAGGTTATATCGAGGATTTTGCGGTTTCTGCTGATGCAAAACCGGTATTGGAAATTCAATTGAAATACTATGCAGGTCGTCCTGTGATTGAGCAAATTAAACGTGTTTCACGTCCAGGTTTGCGTATTTACAAAGCATCAAGTGAGATCCCTAGCGTAATGAATGGCCTGGGTGTCGCTATTGTTAGTACTTCTAAAGGTGTAATGACTGATCGCAAAGCCCGTTCTGAGGGTGTTGGTGGTGAGTTGTTGTGCATCGTAGCCTAGTGGAGAAAAGTAAATGTCACGCGTCGCAAAAAACCCAGTGACTGTTCCTGCTGGTGTAGAAGTAAAATTCGGAACAGATGCATTGGTTATCAAAGGTAAAAACGGCGAATTGTCTTTTCCTTTGCATTCCGATGTTGCTATTGAACTGAACGATGGTAAATTGACTTTTGCTGCAAAAAATGACAGTAAACAGGCTAATGCTATGTCTGGTACTGCTCGTGCATTGGTTAATAACATGGTTAAGGGTGTTTCTGAAGGTTTTGAGAAAAAACTTCAATTGATTGGTGTGGGTTATCGTGCCCAAGCTCAGGGCAAAGTTTTGAACTTGTCTTTGGGTTTCTCTCATCCAATCGTATACGAAATGCCTGAAGGTGTTTCTGTTCAAACTCCTAGCCAAACAGAAATCGTTTTGACTGGTGCAGATAAACAAGTGGTTGGCCAAGTCGCTGCTGAAATTCGTGCATTCCGTTCTCCTGAGCCTTATAAAGGTAAAGGTGTTCGTTATGTGGGTGAAGTAGTAGTGATGAAAGAAGCCAAGAAAAAATAATTGAGGTTCACTAATGGATAAACATACAACCCGACTCCGTCGTGCACGCAAAACCCGTGCGCGTATTGCGGACTTGAAAATGGTAAGATTATGTGTGTTCCGCAGCAATAATCATATTTATGCTCAAGTAATTAGTGCTGAAGGTGATAAAGTATTGGCTCAAGCCTCTACATTGGAAGCTGAAGTACGTAGTAGCCTGAAATCAGGTAGTAACGTTGAAGCAGCAGCTGTAGTTGGTAAGCGTATTGCTGAAAAAGCTAAAGCAGTGGGTGTTGAAAAAGTTGCTTTTGACCGTTC
The DNA here is from genome assembly GCF_051962805.1 of Neisseria sp. P0008.S002. Lineage (NCBI taxonomy): Bacteria > Pseudomonadati > Pseudomonadota > Betaproteobacteria > Neisseriales > Neisseriaceae > Neisseria > Neisseria sp. P0008.S002. Next base: position 55,936 of record NZ_JBQCUY010000007.1, read on the forward strand.
AGGTTTCCAATATCACGGTCGTGTGAAAGCTTTGGCTGAAGCTGCACGTGAAAATGGTTTAAGCTTCTAATATTTGGAGACTTTCAGATGGCAAAACATGAAATTGAAGAACGCGGTGACGGCCTGATTGAAAAGATGGTCGCAGTTAATCGCGTGACTAAAGTAGTTAAAGGTGGCCGTATCATGGCTTTCTCTGCACTGACTGTTGTTGGTGATGGTGATGGTCGCATCGGTATGGGCAAAGGTAAATCAAAAGAAGTACCAGTTGCTGTTCAAAAAGCAATGGATCAAGCTCGACGCTCTATGATTAAAGTACCTTTGAAAAACGGTACTATTCATCATGAAGTTATTGGTCGTCATGGTGCTACTAAGGTATTTATGCAACCTGCTAAAGAAGGTAGCGGTGTGAAAGCTGGTGGTCCAATGCGTTTAGTATTTGATGCTATGGGTATTCATAACATTTCAGCTAAAGTACATGGTTCTACTAATCCTTACAATATTGTACGCGCTACATTAGACGGTTTGTCTAAATTGTATACCCCTGCTGATATTGCTGCTAAACGTGGCTTGACAGTAGAAGATATTTTGGGAGCTAACCATGACTAAGCAAAAAAAGATTAAAGTTACATTGGTTAAGAGCCTGATCGGTACAATTGAATCTCATCGTGCATGTGCTCGCGGTTTAGGTTTGCGCCGTCGTGAACATACTGTAGAGGTTTTGGATACCCCTGAAAACCGTGGCATGATCAATAAAATCAGCTACTTGTTGAAAGTGGAGTCTTAATATGTTTTTGAATACTATTCAACCTGCTGAGGGTGCTACTCACGCTAGTCGTCGTGTAGGCCGTGGTATTGGTAGCGGCTTGGGTAAGACAGGTGGTCGTGGTCATAAAGGTCAAAAAAGCCGTTCTGGTGGCTTCCACAAGGTAGGTTTTGAAGGCGGTCAAATGCCTTTGCAACGTCGTCTGCCGAAACGTGGTTTCAAATCTTTGACTGCGGCCGCTAATGCTGAAGTTCGTTTGAGTGAATTGAATCTGATTGCTGTGAACGAGATTGATGTCTTGGTTCTTAAACAAGCTGGTCTGATTCCTGCAACTGCTTCTAATGTAAAAGTTATTGCTTCTGGTGAAATCTCAAAAGCAGTTACCTTGAAAGGTGTAAAAGCTACTAAAGGTGCTAAAGCTGCTATTGAAGCTGCCGGTGGTAAAGTAGAAGAATAAGGCTTGCACTACAGTGGCTAATCAACAATCTTTATCAGGATTATCCAAATTTGGTGATCTGAAAAAACGTCTGGTGTTCCTTTTAGGTGCTTTAGTCGTTTTCCGTATTGGTGCTCATATACCGGTACCGGGCGTAGATGCTGTTGCATTAGCTAAGTTATACGAAGGCGCTGCAAACGGCATATTCGGAATGTTAAATATGTTCTCGGGTGGTTCGTTGGAGCGCTTTAGTATATTTGCAATTGGTATCATGCCTTATATTTCATCGTCGATTATTGTTCAGCTTGCTTCTGAAATTGTTCCTTCTTTAAAAGCTTTAAAGAAGGAAGGTGAGGCTGGTAGGAAAATAATTACGAAATATACTAGGTATGGGACGGTATTATTGGCTGTATTGCAAAGCTTTGGTGTTGCAACATTTGTTTATCAACAAGGTGTTGTTGTAACGAGTTCGCTTGAGTTTCATATTTCTACAGTGGTCTGTTTGGTTACAGGTACTATGTTTCTGATGTGGTTAGGGGAGCAAATTACCGAGCGTGGTATTGGTAATGGTATTTCTTTAATTATTACAGCAGGCATTGTATCGGGTATCCCATCCGGTATTGTTCGGTTATTAACTTTGACTGAACAAGGCTCTATGAGTATGTTGATGGCGGTATCAATTGTGATTGGTATTTTGCTGTTGATCTATGCTGTAGTTTATTTTGAGAGTGCTCAGCGTAAAGTTCCTGTGCATTATGCTAAAAGACAGTTTGGCTCTGGAATAATGCCGGGACAAAGCATTCATATGCCGTTCAAGCTAAATATGGCAGGTGTTATTCCTCCTATTTTTGCTTCCAGTATTATTTTATTTCCATCTACACTTTTAGGTTGGTTTGGTTCAAATAGTACGAATTCTGTTCTTCATAAGGTTGCTGCAATGCTGCAACACGGACAGCCTTTGTATATTGGATTGTTTGCAACAACTATTATCTTCTTCTGCTATTTCTATACTGCTTTAGTATTTAGCCCTAAAGAAATGGCTGAGAATTTGAAGAAAAGTGGTGCATTTGTACCTGGTATTCGCCCAGGTGAGCAAACTTCTAGATATTTGGAAAAAGTTGTACTGAGACTAACATTATTTGGTGCTTTGTATATCACTACAATCTGTCTGATACCTGAATTTTTAACGACAGCATTGAATGTACCTTTCTATTTAGGCGGAACATCTTTGCTTATCTTGGTTGTCGTTACAATGGATTTTAGGACGCAAATCAATTCCTACGTAATGAGCAGTCAGTATGAAGATTTGATGAGTCGTCCAGATATGAAATCTTTATCACGTAAGTAGGCTTATGGCTAAAGAAGATACCATACAGATGCAGGGTGAAATCCTTGAGACTTTGCCCAATGCAACGTTTAAAGTAAAACTGGAAAATGATCATGTAGTACTTGGTCATATCTCTGGAAAAATGCGAATGCACTATATCCGTATTTCTCCAGGTGATAAGGTAACAGTTGAATTAACTCCTTATGATTTAACCCGTGCTCGGATTGTTTTCCGAGCAAGATAAACGATAAAAGGAAATAAAATGCGTGTACAACCTTCTGTAAAGAAAATTTGTCGCAATTGCAAGATTATTCGTCGTAATCGTGTAGTTCGCGTAATTTGTACTGACCCACGTCACAAACAACGTCAAGGTTAAGAAGCTAGTTTTCTTAACTATTGATTTTGTGGTATAGTGACATACTTTGCCCTAAAAAGGAAAAAATATGGCTCGTATTGCAGGGGTAAATATCCCTAATAATGCCCATATCGTAATTGGCCTTCAGGCTATTTATGGTATTGGTGCGACTCGTGCTAAATTGATTTGTGAGGCAGCAAATATTGCTCCTACTACTAAAGCAAAAGATTTGGACGAGGCTCAATTAGACGCTTTGCGTGAGCAAGTTGCTAAATATGAAGTTGAAGGCGATTTGCGTCGTGAAGTAACGATGAGCATTAAACGACTGATGGATATGGGTTGCTATCGCGGCTTCCGTCATCGTCGTGGCTTGCCTTGTCGTGGTCAACGCACTCGCACAAATGCTCGTACCCGTAAAGGTCCGCGCAAAGCGATTGCCGGTAAGAAATAAATTTTAAGGAATTTGATTAATGGCTAAAGCAAACACAGCTTCGCGTGTACGTAAAAAAGTACGTAAAACCGTAAGCGAAGGTATTGTGCACGTTCATGCATCTTTCAACAATACCATCATTACAATCACTGACCGTCAAGGCAATGCATTGTCTTGGGCTACCTCTGGCGGCGCTGGTTTTAAAGGTTCTCGTAAAAGTACACCATTTGCAGCACAAGTTGCAGCAGAAGCAGCTGGTAAAGTTGCCCAAGAGTATGGCGTTAAAAATTTAGAAGTCCGCATTAAAGGCCCTGGCCCTGGTCGCGAATCTTCTGTACGTGCTTTAAACGCTCTTGGTTTCAAGATTACCAGCATTACTGACGTTACCCCGTTGCCTCATAACGGTTGCCGTCCGCCTAAAAAACGTCGTATTTAATATTGGAGTGATTTAAAACATGGCACGTTATATTGGCCCTAAATGTAAATTAGCACGTCGCGAAGGTACGGATCTGTTTTTGAAGAGTGCACGTCGCTCTTTGGATTCAAAATGTAAAATGGATTCTGCACCTGGTCAGCACGGTGCGAAAAAACCACGTTTGTCAGACTACGGTTTGCAATTGCGTGAAAAACAAAAAATCCGTCGTATTTATGGTGTGTTAGAACGCCAATTCCGTCGTTACTTTGCGGAAGCTGATCGTCGTAAAGGTTCTACCGGTGAATTGCTGTTGCAATTGCTGGAGTCCCGTTTGGATAATGTCGTTTATCGTATGGGTTTTGGCTCTACCCGCGCTGAAGCACGTCAATTGGTTTCTCATAAAGCTATCGTTGTAAACGGTCAGGTTGTTAATATCCCTTCTTTCCAAGTTAAAGCAGGCGATGTTGTAGCTGTTCGTGAAAAAGCTAAGAAACAAGTACGTATCCAAGAGGCATTGAGCTTGGCTACTCAAATTGGCTTGCCAAGCTGGGTATCTGTTGATGCCGACAAATTGGAAGGTGTATTCAAAAATATGCCGGATCGCTCAGAATTGTCTGGCGATATTAATGAACAGCTGGTGGTAGAGTTCTACTCTAAATAATGCTAGCTCAATGAGGGACAGTTAAATGCAAAATAGCACAACCGAATTTTTGAAACCTCGTCAAATCGATGTAGATACCTTGTCTTCTACTCGAGCTAAGGTGTCTATGCAGCCATTTGAGCGTGGTTTTGGTCATACTTTAGGTAATGCTTTGCGTCGTATCTTACTGTCATCCATGAATGGCTTTGCCCCAACTGAAGTAGTTATTTCTGGCGTATTGCACGAATACTCTACTATTGATGGTGTTCAGGAGGATGTTGTTGACGTTCTCTTGAACATTAAAGGTATCGTATTCAAGCTTCACGGTCGTAACCAAGTTCAGTTGACTTTGAAGAAAACAGGTGCCGGTGCAGTTGTAGCCGGTGATATTGATTTGCCACACGATGTGGAAATCATCAATCCTGAACATGTTATTTGCCACTTGGCTGACAATGGCCAAATCGACATGGAAATTAAAGTAGAGCAAGGTCGTGGTTATCAGTCTGTTTCAGGCCGTCGCGTATTGCGTGATGAGAACAAACAGATTGGTGCGATTCAGTTGGATGCGAGCTTTTCGCCCATCAGTCGTGTTAGCTTTGAAGTTGAACCTGCACGCGTAGAGCAACGCACGGATTTGGATAAATTGGTTTTGGATATTGAAACCAATGGTTCTATTGATCCAGAAGAAGCTGTACGTAGTGCCGCACGTATCTTAATTGACCAAATGTCTATTTTTGCAGATCTGCAAGGTACTCCGGTTGAAGAGGTTGAAGAAAAAGCACCTCCTATCGATCCTATCTTGCTGCGTCCTGTAGATGATTTGGAATTAACCGTACGTTCAGCTAATTGTCTGAAAGCTGAAGATATTTACTATATTGGCGATTTGATTCAACGTACTGAAACCGAGCTTCTCAAGACCCCTAATTTGGGTCGTAAATCTTTGAATGAGATCAAAGAAGTGTTGGCCTCTAAAGGTCTGACATTAGGTTCCAAATTAGAAGCTTGGCCGCCTGTAGGCTTAGAAAAGCCGTAAGTTTGAAGATTAAAGGATAATGACATGCGTCATCGTAATGGCAACCGCAAATTAAACCGTACTAGCAGCCACCGTGCTGCGATGCTGCGCAATATGGCGAATTCCTTGTTGACTCACGAAACCATCGTGACAACTTTGCCTAAAGCAAAAGAATTGCGCCGCGTAGTTGAGCCCTTGATTACCTTGGGTAAAAAACCTTCTTTGGCAAACCGTCGTTTGGCTTTTGACCGCACTCGCGATCGTGATGTTGTAGTTAAATTGTTTGACGAATTGGGTCCACGCTTTGCTGCTCGTAACGGCGGCTATATTCGTGTACTGAAATACGGTTTCCGTAAAGGCGACAATGCTCCTTTGGCATTGGTTGAATTGGTTGATAAAGCAGCTGATTCTGCTGAATAAGCAAATTAATATGAAAGCACTACCTGTTTAGGTGGTGCTTTTTTATTTGGATAGACCCTTTCTCATTTCGCAGTGCTACAATACTTCAACGGGAAACCCTTATTCTATAAGGGTTTCCCGTTTTATTTTGTCTAAAAAAGCAGCCTTAAAATAATAATAGTTGGTCGGAATTTACCCTTTTTTCTTGGATTTTCAGCTCTCCCAACAGCAGTTTCATGGTGGTATATTGCTTTTCTGTTACTTCCAAACAGCGGATTGAGCCTTCTTGCGGTAGGTTTGCACATAGCCTATTGTGGTGTTTTTGCAACGAATCTCGACCTTTGACAATACGGCTGTATACGGAAAGTTGGAGCATTTGGTATCCATCTTTTAAAGGAACTGGCGGAATTGATTGGCGGCTTTGCGCTTGGCCGCCGTGGTAACAGGTAGGTCGAAGAAGACGATAATCCTCATAAATTTAGCCTCACTCATATTGGTATTCTTTCAATGGCAAGATTTCGGGCAGTTTCAGCTGTTTAGCGTTTTTGTTAGTTACGCTGGCTTGAAATGAAGAAATCATTTTGTCGATGGCAGCCAAGGTGCTGAAATGTTGCCGTTCGATGCAGATTTGATAGTGAAGGATCTTGATAAGGTTTTGTTTGAGGTTGGGTGTCAGTTCAGTTTTCAGACGGCCTTGTTTATGCAAATGTATAACGACCAGGTCGGCCAATGGGCGTAAGGGTTCGAGAAAGTCATCGGCGAGGTTGAATGGATTTAGTTCGCTCCTATGAAACAAGCCTAATGCAGGCAACCAACCATATAAGGTCAGGGCGCGTGCTACTGCTGCACGGAGTACGGCGTAGGTGTAGTTCAATGCGGCATTGACGTACGGGTAAACTTTTCCCCAAAGAGGGCTTGGAAGTAGAGGGCGGCAGCTTGGGCTTCACGGTTTCCTGTATCGCCTGAACGGACTTCGACTGCCAAAGTGCGCAGCCGTTTGGTTGCAAGATCATTGCCTGTTTCGTCTGCGACAAATGCTTGATTTAGGATTTTTTGGCGGACGATATGTTGCCAGAGTTGCTTTTTTAAGGGTTCGCTTATATTCAGTTGCAGCTTGAGGATTTTAAGTTGGCGGTGATATTGGGCATAAGGCAGCCATTGTCCGTAGGGTAGGAATTGCTCATCACATGTCAGCAGGGTTGCACTATGATCGGCTAAGGCTGATAAGAGCGGGGCGGTAATTAGGGTTTCGCGGTTTTCGATGATGATAACGGCGATGTCTTCTAATGGTACGGTATGGGACTCGCCGTTTTGTTGAATCAGCAGTTGCCGGCGTTGTAAGGATAATTTACCGCCGTTTTGAATGAGCAGGCTGCGCCAAGTCATGTTTTTCCCCTTATTTTTTATAAAAAATCCCTGCTTCAGGCCGTCTGAAACAGGGATAGATTAATTTAACGGACAGGTGGGCGTTTTTTCAGACGGCATGGTCTGATTTCTTTGCCGAGTTCGTCGATTTGGTATTTTGGGAATGAAAGGGCGGTTTTGACACCGATTCGATATATGCCGTCTTCGTCGAATTTTTGCAGCAGAATCCGTTGTTTTTTACTGCGAGGAAAACGGCTGGTTTCAACACGCGCTTTAAATTCCTGCCATTCGCGGCTGTTGTCTTTGCCGTTGAAGTATTCGTAAGGGGTTTGATTACCTTTGTTTTGGTTTTCGCTGCCCAATACCAGCACTTTATTGTTGAAACTGTCGTCCCATGTGCGCGAGAACGGCAGGGCATGGTCGATTTCGATATAGCCTTTTTCGTTCAGACGGCCTAGGTTGATTTCTTTGCCCGAATACAGGCATTTGCCGTGTTGTTGCTCGTACAGGCGCAGTTTCAGAATATCTTTGGATTTGGGTTCGCCGACAAAATTGGGGAAATACTCTCGGAACTTAGCGGCGGCTTTTTCCCGGTCTTTACGGTTTTCTTCTTGGCGTTTTTCGATTTCTTTGCGGTCTTTAAACGATTTGCCTACTTCCCTTGCCGTTTCAATATGGATACGTGCAGGGGAGCCGTACCGGCGTACAACGGCATTTATGACTTTTCTGGCTTGAGATAAGGCGCGCAAGACGACGGGGTTGCGGATTTCGTCGGCGGGAATCGGCGGCAGATAAATCTTTTCTTCCGCATTTTTCTTGCCGTAATGGTCTCCGTAGATTTCGGCGCAGGCTTCATCGTAACGTTTGCCTTGCTCCATTAGAGGCACAATTCGGCGCAATGCTTTCAAGGAAATTTGGACGAACTTGTCGAAGCTGATGTGTTTTAACAGCGCTTCTAAAATTTCGGGCTGAACACGGTCTTTCAGACGGCCTGTAATGTCTTCATCGGTTTTGAACAGGGAGAATGCCGTGCCGATTTCGTCTTGTAATTCGGGAGAAAGGTTTAATGGGGATTTTTTGTCTTTCAATCCTTCTTTTTCCAGCGCACGGCTGATGGCATGGTAGGCCTTCATTTCCATCAATGTTGAGGCTTCGGCATTGTCTTTACCATAGCGCAAGCCTTTGAAAAAGGCGGTATCTTCTAAACCCAGCAGCTTACGGGCTTGTGCGTAAGTCAGTTTGGATTTTCTGTATGGCTCGTCCATAAGCGTGGCGCGTTCGGTAGTGGTCAATGGCCGCTCGCTGCCTTGCTCTAAAATACGCAGGTTGTTCAGCTTGGTCAGCCAGATGAAACGTCCGGCGGTGTAGGTGTTTTTAGCGGCTTTCGGCTCTGTCGGCTCAAAGGTGCAATACCCCAACATTTTTTGAACAGCATCGCCAGACAGGGCAGGGCGTTGCGCCATCAGCAGGGTTTCAATACCTTCTTTAAGGCCGTCTGAAACATGCGGATTGCCGAATTCTTTTTGTTTTTCAAACAGTAAATTCAGCTCTGCTTGTAAATCTTTGCGGTTGAACGTATGCGAATAATCGCCGCGTTGGTTGCGGATATGGCCGCTTTCTTTCTCAAATTTATTTAAAGCTAATTCGGCTGGTGTGCGGAAATTGCCTGTTTGTAAGGCATGGGCATTGTCGGCTACGCCTTTAAGCAAAGCGCCAAGCTCCTTATCGGCAGTTTCGCCCTCGTTTTTTCTTTGCGACAAATAGCCGCGATGTTTGATTAAATGCAACAAGACTGCCGACCACTCCAAAGGCGTCAGTTTGCGATCTAATGCGGCTGCGCGAAGTTGCCATGGTGTATTCGGTAAGGATTTAATCAAGCCGTTTTCATCAAAATCGGCGGCTTGTAATACGCCTTCGCGTTTCAATAGGCGACGGGCCCGAAGCAGGCGATGGGCGCGACGGCGGGTCAGGCGGCGGACGCTGCGTGCCAAGCGTCTCGCTGCTGCGAGAGAGTCGCCTGTTTTCGGTACTTCCGCACGCTCAAATACGCGCACGCCTAAATCAATCAGGCGGATGGGGTTTTCTTCTTCATCAATTTCTACCATTGCCCAGCCGACGGATGCGATGCCGATATCGAGGCCGAGGATGTAGTTGATTGGGTTGGGTTTGAATGCAGCCATCAGTTTCTCCGTAATGTGATGTTTGGTAAGTATAAATATATCCTAGGTAAGTATTACCATGCAAATGAAATGCTTGACTGGGTGCCGATTTGGAATTAGAATCTGTCCATATTGTTGCACTGCGAAATGAGAAACGTTGCTACAATAAGGCCGTCTGAAAAGATGTGCCGCAACGCTCTGCCCCTTAAGGCTTCTGCTTTAAGGGGCATCGTTTTGTCTAAATGGCAGGGATTAAAAAGGCCGTCTGAAGTTTCAGACGGCCTTTGGTTTTACCAGATATCGGATTTGATTTTGCGTTTCAAGCCCGGGTGTTCAGAGAGTTTGAACTCTGGGTCTTTGCCCATTTTCAGCTTGGCTGTGTAGTCTTTCAACAGCAGGAAGGCAAGTGGTGACAGGAGCAGGATGGCAACGAGGTTAATCCATGCCATGATGCCCATGGCCATGTCTGCCATATCCCATACCAAGGGTACGTTGGCAACTGCGCCGAAGTAGACCCATGCCAAAACCAGCATACGGAAAACGGCGGTAACCAGCCAATGGCTCTTGATGAATTGGACGTTGGACTCGGCATAGGCATAGTTGCCGATAACGGTTGAAAAGGCAAACATAAACAGGATGGCAGCAAGGAAGCCCGCTCCCCATTCGCCTACCTGGCTGACGATTGCCGCTTGGGTCAGCGCCGCACCGCTCAGGTCGCCGTAAGGCTGTTGATAGGTCAAGACGATAAAGGCGGTGCATGAGCAGACGATGATGGTATCGACGAAAACGCCCAGCATTTGAATCATGCCTTGGGAGACGGGGTGTTTTACTTCGGCTGCGGCTGCGGCGTTCGGCGCGGAACCCATACCCGCCTCATTGGAATACAGGCCGCGTTTGATACCCTGCATCATGGTGGTCGAAATCAGACCGCCGAGGAAACCGCCTGCAGCCGAATCAAAGTTGAACGCGTTGGAGAAAATCTGACCGAACACGTCAGGAATCAGGGAAATATTGGTAGCAATGATGAAGAGTGCTATGACGAGATATAAAACCGCCATCAGTGGAACGATAATTTCCGCGGCTTTAGATACGCGACGGATACCGCCGAAGATAATAGGGGCAGTCAGAATGACCAGGGCGACACCGACATAGTGTTGATCCCAGCCCCATGCCGCTTTGGTGGTATCGGCGATGGTATTGGTCTGTACGGCTTCAAATACAAAGCCGAAACAGAAAATCAGGCTCAGGGCGAACAAAACGCCCAGCCATTTTTGTCCCAGGCCTTGAGTTATGTAGTAGGCAGGACCGCCGCGGAAGTGGTGGTTGTCGTAGTCCCGGACTTTAAAGAGTTGGGCCAGTGAAGATTCGACAAACGCCGAACTCATGCCGATTAAGGCGGTTACCCACATCCAGAATACCGCGCCCGGCCCGCCGAGTTTGATGGCAATCGCCACACCGGCGATGTTGCCTACGCCTACGCGGCTGGCCAAGCCGGTAACGAATGCTTGGAACGGTGTGATTCCGTGCGGATCATCACCTTGTTTGCGGCCACTCAGCATTTCTTTGATACTGCGGCCGAAGAGGCGGAATTGTACAAAACCGGTGGTAACGGTGAAAAAGAGGCCTACGCCTAAAAGCATATATACCAACCCCGACCACATTGGGTCGTTGATGGCGTTTACCCAGCCGTGAAGCTGTTCGAAAAATTGATCCATACAAACCTTTCAGAGTTTCTGCATTTTCAGACGGCCTGTGTGTGTGGGCTGTCTGTAATTGGATGTATTCTAGCAGACTGTCAACAAACTGAAAAACGTTTACATATTCTTTTTTATATTATCTTTTTGATTATCATGGAATTTTATTATTATGGTGTAAAGGATTTATCGATTTAAACTCTTCCGTTTTACATATTTAAACAAAAAGGCCGTCTGAAAACAGAGTCTTGTTTTCAGACGGCCTTGATTTTATTTCAATGCGTTATTCGGGACGCATTTGTGGGAACAGAATTACGTCGCGGATGGTTTGCGAATCGGTCAGCAACATTACCAAGCGGTCGATACCGATGCCGCAGCCGCCGGTCGGCGGCAGGCCGAATTCCATGGCGCGGATGTAGTCGGCATCATAGTGCATGGCTTCGTCGTCGCCGGCATCTTTTTGCGCCACTTGCGCTTTGAAGCGTTCGGCTTGGTCTTCCGGATCGTTCAACTCAGAGTAACCGTTTGCCAGTTCGCGGCCGACAACGAAAAGCTCGAAGCGTTCGGTCAAACCTGGTTTGCTGTCGGATGCGCGTGCCAATGGCGACACTTCGACAGGGTAGTCGATGATGAAAGTCGGGTTCCACAGTTTGCCCTCGGCGCAACCTTCAAACAGGGCAAGTTGCAGGCTGCCGATACCTGGAGAAGGAGGCAAGCTTTCGCCGTGTTTGACGATTTCTTTTTTCAGCCATTCTTCATCGTTCAACTGCTCATCGGTGTAGTGCGGATTGTATTTTTTGATGGCACCGAGAATGGTCAGGCGTTCAAACGGGCTTTCCAAATCGACTTCTTTTCCGTTGTAGCTGATTTTTGCTGTGCCGTTTACTGCGCGGGAAGCGTTGCGGATGATGTCTTCCGCCATTTGCATCATGCGTTCGTAGTCGGAGAAGGCTTCGTAGAATTCGATCATGGTGAATTCAGGGTTGTGGCGTACGGACATGCCCTCGTTACGGAAGCTGCGGTTGATTTCAAACACGCGTTCCAAGCCGCCGACAACCAAGCGTTTCAGATACAGCTCGGGAGCGATACGCAGATAGAGCGGAATGTCCAAGGCATTGTGGTGGGTAACGAACGGTTTTGCCGTCGCACCGCCCGGAATCGGGTGCATCATTGGGGTTTCAACTTCCAAATAATGCTCGTTGACCATGAAATTGCGCACGGATTGGATGATTTGGCTGCGTTTGATGAAGGTATTGCGTGATTCTTCGTTGGCAATCAAATCGACGTAGCGTTGACGGTATTTGGTTTCCTGATCGCTCAAACCTTTGTGTTTGTCCGGCAGAGGGCGCAGGGATTTGGATAGCAGGCGGATGTTGGACACGCGCACGGTCAATTCGCCGTGGTTGGTTTTGAACAAAGTACCTTCCGCGCCGACGATGTCGCCCAAGTCCCAGTGGTTGAAGTCGTCCAAAACTTCTTGGCTCACACCTTTGTTGTTCAGATAAAGCTGGATTTGACCGGTAACGTCTTGAATGGTGGCGAAGCTGGCTTTGCCCATTTGACGTTTGAGCATCATGCGGCCGGCTACTTTGACGGGAATGCCTTGCGGGTCGAGTTCTTCTTTGCTGATTTCACCGTATTGGGTATGCAGGTCGGCGGCGAAGCTGTCGCGTTTGAAATCGTTAGGGTAGGCGTTGCGTTCTTTGCGGATGTTGTGCAGTTTCTCGCGGCGCAGGGCGATGATTTGGTTTTCGTCCAACTGCGGCTCGATTTGAGGATTGTTTTGTTCGCTCATGGTGTTTTCCGGAAAAATAAGTCAGGCTGCCGGAGTGTTCAGACGGCCTGAATAAAGTGAAAAATTGGCTCTATTTTACGCGATGTCGGTATTTTTTTCTATAAAGCCAGAAAGGCCGTCTGAAACCTGAAAAATCGGTTTCAGACGGCCTTTTGTTTTATGAAGGGCAGTATCGGCAGTTAGATATCGGTTTCTAAATAAACAACTTGGGTTTGCAGATATTCTTCCAAGCCGTGTTTGCCGTCGGCGCCGCCGATACCTGATTTTTTCCAACCGGCATGGAAGCCCTGCATGGCTTCAAAGTTTTCGCGGTTGATGTAGGTTTCGCCGAAACGCAGACGGCGGGTTACATAAAACGCTTCATTCAGATTGGTGGTATAGACGGAGCTGGTCAGGCCGAATTCGCTGTCGTTTGCCAAAGCAATGACTTGATCGAGCGTGTCGAAAGTGGCAACAGGCAGGACGGGGCCGAAGGTTTCTTCCTTCATGATGTCCATGCTGTTGTCGGTATTGGTCAGCAGGGTAGGTTCGAAGAAGTAGCCTTTGCCGTCGGCACGTTTGCCGCCGCAAACCAAAGTTGCGCCTTGTCGAACTGCACGTTCGACTTTCTCGGCAACGGCTTTGACGGCGCGCTCTTCAATCAATGGGCCCATTTCCAGTGCGCCAGGTTCGGCCTTAGCTGGATTGCCGTAGCGCACGCCTTTCATGGCGGCGGTCATTTTTTCAATAAATGCGTCTTTCAGGCTGTTGTGGACATACACGCGTTCGGCGCAGTTACAGATTTGACCAGTATTGCCCACGCGTGAAGCCAAGATGGATTTGACGGCCAGATCCAGGTCGGCATCTTTCAAAACGATGGCAGGGGCTTTGCCGCCCAGTTCCAGTGAGACTTTGGTAATGTTGGCGGCGGCAGCTTCCATTACTTGACGGCCGGCATCGACAGAACCGGTCAGGCTGACCATATCGACTTGCGGATGCGATGCTAAGGCATTGCCGATTTCTGCGCCTGGGCCGTTGACGACGTTGAATACGCCGGCAGGTAAGCCTGAAGCATGAACGATTTCAGCAAAGATGTGGCAGTTAATCGGGGTAACGCTGCTTGGTTTGACGACGATGGTATTGCCTGTTACCAAAGCCGGGCCCATTTTGCGGGCGATCAGGAAGAATGGGAAGTTCCACGGCAAAATGCCGGCGATTACGCCCAAAGGACGTTTGAACAATAAAATGTTTTCGCGCGGACGGTCGCTTTGGATGATTTCGCCTTCATAACGGCGCGCCCATTCGGCTTGGTAATCGAGATAATCGGCAGTGAACATGACTTCTATGCGTGCCAAATCTTTGGTTTTTCCGCCTTCGGCAACAATGGTATCCGTCAGCTCGTCGGCACGTTCGCGGATGCCTTGGGCAATTTTGCGCAGGTATGCGCCGCGCTCAACGGCAGGCAAACGCTCCCATGTAGTTTGCGCATCTCTGGCCGCGGCAACGGCACGATCAACATCGGCTTTTCCACCTTTAGGCTCACGCGCGATGACTTCTTCGGTTGCCGGATTCAATACATCACGCCATGTACCGTTAAAGTCGGTTTCAAAGCGGCCGTTGATATACATAGACAGTTGTTTCATCAAACCTTCTCCTGTTGTTGTAGTTGGATGTAGTTTTAGTCTATGCCTAAATTGTCTGGCATACAAGAGGATTTGGCATGGGTTGATGGTAGGTATTTGGAAGTTTTTAGAAAAAGATGTTGGGTGGGGGAGTTGGGTTTGATTGATTCAAGAGGTTGGTGCTGGTGTGATGCCTTGAGTTGCATCCATAACAGCATTGTGACAAAGCTCGGATATTGCTTGATTTTGATGATGAGAAAGGTATCAAGTGAAGAAAGGCTTGATGGAGAATATAAAAAAAACCTGCTTTTTTCAAAGCAGGTTTTCATATTTGGTGGGTCGTGAGCGATTCGAACGCTCGACCAACGGATTAAAAGTCCGCTGCTCTACCGACTGAGCTAACGACCCGATAAGCTGTGCATTATAGGGAGATTGTTTCTTTTCGTCAACTGTTTTTTTGAAATTTTTTTCAAAAAACGTAAACCAGCTGTTATTTGGCGTTAATTCTCCCTTTTTCGAGTATTAATTATGTTATGATTTTCTAATCTGTCAGTTCTGATGGATATTTTTTAGACCAAAGGATATACAACATGAAAAAATTATTGATTGCTGCGATGATGGTGGCTGGTTTGGCTGCTTGTTCTCAAGAGGCGAAACAGGAAACTCAAGAAGCGGCTTCTGCCGTTGCTTCTGATGTGAACGCTGCTGCCGAACACGCGGCTTCTGCTGCCGATGCTGCTGCTTCCGAAGCTAAAGGCGCTGCTGAACAGGCTGTTTCTGACGCTAAAGAAGCCGGTGCCGATGCGAAGGAAACTGCGGAGAAAGCAATTTCCGATGCTAAAGAAACTACCGGTAAAGCCATCGATGGTGCTAAAGAAGCCAGCGACAAAGCCTTGGACGATGCAAAAGCTGCTGTGGGTGAAGCTAAAGATGCTGCCAAAGATGCGGCTAAAGATGCTTTGGGTAAAGCAGCCGATGCGACTCAAGAAGCTGCCGATAAATTGAAAGACGCTGCTAAATAAGCTGGTGTTTGATATTTGAAAAGGCCGTCTGAAATGTTCAGACGGCCTTTTTATATCGGCAGATTATTTTTTCTCTTGCTGACGCGTGTACACCAAAGAAGTCAGGATGGATGCACCCAGTGCGCCGAAGACGACGGACAGGGAAATGGAAATCGGGATATGCACCCAGTGCATAATCAACATCTTGATACCGATAAAGCTCAACACGAAAGCCAAGCCGTATTTGAGGAAAATAAAGCGTTCGGCAAAATCCGCCAGCAAAAAGTACATGGCGCGCAGGCCTAAGATGGCAAAAATGTTGGAGGTAAGGACGATGAACGGGTCGGTGGTGACGGCAAAAATAGCGGGAATGCTGTCCACGGCGAAGATGACGTCGCTCAATTCGATCATAATCAATACCAGTAAAAGCGGCGTAGCGATGCGTTTGCCGTTTTCAAGGGTAAAGAATTTTTCACCGTCAAACTGTGGGCTGGTCGGGATGACTTTTTTGAGCAGGGTCAGGATTTTGTTTTGGGAAAGGTCTTCCTCTTCTTCCGATTCGGGTTTCATCATGTGGATGCCGGTATAGAGCAGAAATGCGCCGAAAAGGTAGAGAATCCATTCGAATTGCTGTACCAGTGCCGCGCCGATGAAAATCATGATGGCGCGCAGGACGATGGCGCCGAATACGCCATAGAGCAGGACGCGGTGTTGGAATTTGGGTTCGACTTTGAAATAGCCGAAAATCATCAGGAAAACGAAGATGTTATCGACGGCAAGGGATTTTTCAAGCACATAGCCGGTGAAGAATTCGAGGACTTTTTCTTTGGCGACAACGGCCCCATAAGTCGGGTTGCCCGCCAGTTCAAAATAGAGCCAGCCTGCAAATGCGCAGGATACGGCCACCCAAATGCCGCTCCAGGCGAGGGCTTCTTTAATGCTGACTTTGTGGGCGCCGTTTTTTTTCAGCGATACCATATCGATGGCGATCATGATTAAGACGGCAATAAAGAAGATGCCGTAAAACATCGGCGAGCCGACGGACGGGTATTGGGTCATAAACAATCCTTGTGTGTGGGGTATGGGTAAGGTTTACCAAGACAGGTAGAACATCGCCTTGGCAAAAAAGACGATAAACAGCATATGGCTGAATACGACGGCGTGTATGTATTTCGACCAGCCGACGGTGAGGGTATGCCGTGCCATTTTGACGACGGCGATGGCAAAATGTACCAAAACGCTTACTGCCAACAGGATTTTGATGCTCAGCATGATGCCGAAGGAGCTGTCGAATGGGTGGTGCAGTATCGGCAGGTAGCGGTTGTATACCATCACGATGCCGCTGATGAACAGGGTAATGACGACAGGCGGCATTACGCGGACGGCACGATAGGACATGGCACGTTCGACTTCGCGGCGCGATTCACGCGAAACGCGGCCGGTGTGTAAAACGGAGAGGACCAGCATTTCGAAAAATACGCCGCCGACAAAGGCAATCGCGCAATAAACGTGGATGATGTGTGCCAGTGCGTAGATACTCATGACGGGTGTTTCCGGTAATTCAGACAAGTCGTCATTGTATCACTACCGAATGCGGTTGATGTATGCGCAATTTTATGCCAAATATATTAAAATTTATAAATATTCTTTTGGAATTGCCGTTTGTTTTTGCATTTAACCGTTCATCAAGAGCGTTATCTTAGTTTAATCTGTCTTTACTTATCAGAAAATATATTAATGAAAGGTTGTGCCATACTATTCCATATAAAGCTTAACCCCTGATGGAGAATCAAACCATGAAGAAAACTTTTGCAAAAACTGTGACCTTGATCATGCTGGCCGCTTCTTTGGGCGCGTGTGCCAATATGACTCAAACCCAACGCAACACTGCTGCTGGTGCGGTATTGGGCGGCGTGGCAGGTAATTTGATTGGTGGCGATACCGGCTCTACCTTGGGTGGCGCGGCTTTGGGTGGTGTTATTGGCAGTCAAGTTCATACCCGCTACTAATCCTTTATTCGGTTTAAAATAAAAAGGCCGTCTGAATGTTCAGACGGCCTTTTGTTTTACGGTTTATTCGTTGACGAACGTTACACCGGTCAGTTGCGATTGCAAAATGGCAGTGCGCAACGCAGTCAGTGCTTTCGGACGGACAAAGTTGCGGCGATAAGCCAAAACGACACGGCGGTGCGGTGCAGTGCCTTCAAACGGGATAATGCTGAAAAGCATGTGGTCGTTTTCGGTCAATGCGGTAGCCGGCATGACGCTGATGGCCAGACCGCTGGCAACCATGTGGCGGATGGTGTTGATGGAGCTGCCTTGCAGGGTATTGGTCAAGCCCTGGATTTTTTGCTTGGAAGCCAATTCGGAACAGCTTGCCAACACTTGGTCGCGCATACAGTTGCCTTCGGATAGCAGCAACACTTGTTCTTCGCTCAAAAGCTGAGGCGTAACGGCATCGAGTTCTTCAAAGTGATGGCCTTTGGGAACGATGACGAAGAAAGGTTCGTCATACAGAGGCTCGGTTACGATGCCCGGCTCTTGGAACGGTTCGGCAACGACGATTGCATCGACATCGCCGCGTTTGAGCGACTCGGTCAGGATGTGGGTATAGTTCTCTTCCAGCATCAGCGGCATTTTCGGCGCGGTTTCACGCAGCGCGGTAATGAGCTTGGGCAGAAGGTAGGGGGCAACGGTAAAAATCAGGCCGAGTTTGAACGCGCCTTCCAATTCGTTTTGCTCTTCATTGGCAAGGTGCTTGATGAGTTCTGCTTCTTCCAGAACCCGGCGGGCTTGGGCGACAATGCGCTCGCCCGCTTCGGTCGTGATGATGTCGTTGCTGCTACGGTCGAACAGGGATACCGACAGCTCTTCCTCCAGCTTTTTGATGGCGATGGAGAGGGTGGGCTGGCTGACAAAGCAGCGTCGTGCGGCACGTCCGAAGTGACGTTCTTGTGCGACGGCTACGATGTAACGCAATTCGGTCAAGGTCATGTGTTAAGCCTTTTTTTGTTCCGGCAGGGTGATGTTCAGCTCAAGAACGTCCAAGCCGTCTTGTTTCTCTTGGGAGATGCGGATGTCGTCCAAGGATACGTTGA
Organism: Neisseria sp. P0008.S002; assembly: GCF_051962805.1. NCBI lineage: Bacteria > Pseudomonadati > Pseudomonadota > Betaproteobacteria > Neisseriales > Neisseriaceae > Neisseria > Neisseria sp. P0008.S002. The sequence continues at coordinate 74,425 of NZ_JBQCUY010000007.1, forward strand.
CGTATTTGGACAGGACTTCCAGCAGCTCTTTGCGCAAGGTCGGCAGATAATCCGGAGCTTGGCCTTCTTGTGCGCGTTCTTGCGCGATGATGATTTGCAGGCGGTCGCGCGCGACGGTGGCGGTTTTCGGCTTTCTGCCGAACAGCATATCGAGCAGTGACATGTATTAACCTCCGAACAGTCGTTTTAAGAAACCTTTTTTCTCGGCTTCGAGGAAACGCATTTCGCGGTTTTCACCCAAGAGGCGGGCAATAACGTCTTTGTAGGCTTCGGCTGCGGCGGCATTGTCTTGGTGGATGACAGGTTCGCCGGCGTTGGAGGCCTGCAGGACGTTTTGTGATTCGGGAATCACGCCGATCAACGGGATGCGCAAGATGTCGCAGATGTCTTGTACCGACAGCATTTCGCCTTTGGCCACACGCTCAGGGGAGTAGCGGGTAATCAGCAGGTGTTCTTTAACAGTGCTGCCTTGTTCTGCTTTGCGGGATTTGCTTTGCAAAATGCCCAAGATACGGTCGGAGTCGCGGACGCTGGATACTTCCGGGTTAGTGGTAATGATGGCTTCGTCGGCAAAGTAGAGCGCCATCAGTGCGCCTTGTTCGATACCGGCAGGGGAGTCGCAGATGATGAACTCGAAGCCCATTTTTTTGCTGGACAGCTCTTTCATCACGTTGTCCACGCCTTCGCGGGTCAGCGCGTCTTTGTCGCGGGTTTGCGAGGCGGGCAGGATGTAGAGGTTTTCGCAGTTTTTGTCTTTAATCAGGGCTTGGTTGAGTGTGGCTTCGCCTTGGATGACGTTGATGAGGTCATACACGACGCGGCGTTCGCAACCCATAATCAGGTCGAGGTTGCGCAAACCGACGTCGAAGTCGATTACGGCGGTTTTGTGGCCGCGCAGGGCCAGGCCGGTTGCGATGCTGGCGCTGGTAGTGGTCTTGCCTACGCCGCCTTTACCTGAAGTTACTACGATGATTTTGGACACGATATTTCCTTTTTAAGTACTGATGTTTATTCGGCGTCGATTGCGCTGATAACCAGTCGGTTGTCTTGCAATGATACTTGTACGGGTTTTTTGTGCAGATGCTCGGGCAGGTCTTGCTCGAAGTTGCGGTAGATGCCGGCAACGGAGACTAACTCGGCCTGCATGGAATGGATGAAGATGCGCGCGTTGGTGTTGCCTTTTGCTCCGGCCAACGCTCTGCCGCGCATGGGGGCGTAAATATGGATGTTGCCGTCGGCGATAAGTTCTGCACCTTGGCTGACGATGCCGGTAACGATGAGGTCGCCGTTTTCAGCGTACACCTGCTGGCCGGTACGCACGGGCGTGCTGACCAATACGGTCGGATTGTTGATGACGGTGGCCTGTACGTCTTGCGGCTGCGGTGCTTGGCGCGGGGTGGGCGCTGCCTGTGTGTCGGCTGCCTGGGTGGCGTTGCCTTGTTTGAAGACCAAGTGGTAACGCGCCGCCGCCGCCGCCCATGTGTCGCTGGTGTGGTGCAGCCCTAAGATTTGCATGCCGTAACGGGCAAACAGGGAAATCATGCCGCCCAAATCGATGGATTCGGGGTGGTCGAAATCTTGTACGTCTAAAATAAAGGGAACGAATTCGTCTTGGGACTGGCCTGCCAGTTGGCGCAGGAATTCTTCCAATTCGGTTAGATCTGCGGTGTGCAGATGGATGGATAAGACGTCCAAACGTGACGTTTTTATGTCGAATGCGGGTTTCATTGTAATGAAATAATAAAATTTTTTAATGACGTAAGTTTACCGTGTAAATCTTGGCTATTCAATCTGTTTGGCCGTCTGAAACCAAAATATTTTGTTTGAACGTTTTTTAGCTGTATTTAGTGTGGTTTTTTGGTGTGAACGTAGGTTTCAGACGGCCTTGGGAAAGGGATAGCCGTGTGTGTCGATGTCGTCGGCGGCGGCCCACGGCGTGTGGATGAGGGTGGACGGCAGGTGCGCCAATTCGGGGAGGTAACTGCGGATGTAGCTGCCGTCGGGGTCGATTTGGTGCGAACGGTGGGCATAGCGGACGGTGGCCGTGTCTTGGGCGGCAAGGTGCCAGTTGGCTTGGTTGAGCGCAGGGTCGGTGCCAGTTTGGACGGAGGCTGTCCACGCGATGCCTTGGTTGGGGTCGAAGTTGAGGGCATGGCAGAAATAGTGGGCGCACAGCTGCTGGAGAACGGGGTGTAAGTGGCCGGTGGCTTCGAGGCCGCGGATGGAGGCGTCGATGATGGGCACGCCGGTTTGGCCGTGTCGCCAGTATTCGCGTACCGGGGCGGCATCGGTTGTTTCGGGCAGGCGGCGGTGGTAGGCGAGCTGGTAGCAGTAGTCGCGGAAAATGAGCTTGTCCAGCCACTCGAAATGTCGGTTTGCCAAGCTTTCGGCAGCCAGCAGGCGCGGGGAAATGCAGCCTGCGGACAGGTAGGCATTGAGGAGGCTGGTGTTTTTTCGTGCCGGAAAATTTTGGGTAATCGGGTAGTGAACCAAATTCTGTTTGAACGCGTGCCATTGCGTTAAGGCTGCGGTTTCGCCGCTCTGCTGATAGGCAGGCAATACTGCGCCGGTATGGGCTGGAAACAGTGGAACGTTTTGTCCGATTTGAACAGGCAATTTGGTTTCAGACGGCCTTTGTCCTGAATAAGCCTGCAACCATGCTTGTTTATAGGCGGCAAAATCGGTGTAGGGCAGGCCGTTGGCATCCATGAGGGGGGATTTGGCCAAAATGCCGCGGTCGTTGGCGTGTTGCAGGGCAATGCCTGCTTGGTCGAAATTGTGCCAGAGGTGGTTGTCTTGGCGGATTTCGGCTTCGGTGTAGGCTTCGTCTGTGATGACGGTATGGGCATTAAGCGCAGCAGCCAAGGGGAGGAGGTCTTCGTCGGAAGCGACGACATATAAGGGAATATGGTGTGCCGCCAGACGGGTATGCAGTTCTTGTGCGGCTTGATAATGGAACAGGCTTTGACGCGGATTGTGGTTTTCAGACGGTCTTTGGCTGACCCAGACGCAGGTGATGGGCAAACCGCTTGCAACGGCGGCATTAAGCGCGGCATTGTCATGCAGGCGGAGGTTGCGGCGGAACCAGACAAGGACGTGAGCAGATTTCATGAGCATGTTCCGACGAAAAAGGGGAAACCATTTTATCAGAATCGGCCTCATGTATCAGGCCGTCTGAAAAATCTTTTGGTTTGATTTCGCTATATAATTTTGGTTTTAGCAATGAGGCGGCAACCATGACCGAGCAAACCGTTTTGGCACTCATTACCTGCCAAACTTATCCCGAACCATCGGACAACCTGAAAACATTGGCGGCATGCTTGGAAAGCATGGGCGTGAAAACCGTATTTGATGCGTGGCAAAACCATCCGTCTGCGACGTTTTTACTGCCTTTGTGCGCATGGGATTATGCCGCCGAACCCGAAGCCTTCCGCCAATGGCTGGAACATGCCGGGCAGGCGGGGCAGCGTTTTATCAATCCGCCCGAATTGATGGCTTGGAATATGGAAAAGACTTATTTATGCGATTTGGCGGCGCGCGGAGCGCAAGTGATTCCCAGTGTGTTCGTTCCGCCGCAAAAAGCCGAATTGGCCGACATCCTGAACCAACAGGGCTGGACGGAAGCGGTCATCAAGCCGGCATTTGGGCAGAGCGGCAAAGGCGTGGTTAAAGTTTGTGCGGAGGCATTGGACGTGAACATGGCGGATTATCCGCAAGGTATGATTGTTCAACCATATATCCGCGAAATCGAAACAGCAGGCGAAACATCGCTGGTGTTTTTCAACGGCGCATTCAGCCATGCCGTGCGCCGTCAGCCGCCGCAAGGCGAATGGCGCGCCAACTCGGCCTATGGTGTGTCGGTGTTCGGTATTGAGCCACCCGAGTTTGCCATCAGTGCCGCACAAGATGTACTGGCCGCTTTGCCGCAAATGCCGGTTTACGCCCGAGTGGATGGTACATTGGTCGGTGACACCTTCCTGCTCAATGAGTTGGAACTCATCGAGCCAGCCCTGTATTTGCACACCAGCGAAGGCGCAACGGAACGCTTTGCCCGAGTGCTGGCGCAGTTGCTTGGGCAACATTCATCAACCTGATTTTATCAATATAATTAACAAGCCTCAGGCCGTCTGAAAACCATCTTTCAGACGGCCTGAAGCTTTTTAAAACAAGATTTGCATGTTTGTATTTTTCAATAATGTGCCATTTGTCGATTGTGTCATTTTAATTGTTGCAGTCTTAATTGATGGTTGATTAACTTTCATTTGGCATTTTATCTCGGCCGCAGCCTTTATTTTTAGCGGATTGTAAACAATCTGATCGGTCTAAATAGATATCTTTTTAGGGTAAAACCTCAAAAATCTTTTTAAAAAGAAAGATATTGTCTTATTGAATATTCTGTGCTGAAATTACATGACACTACAAAAAGTAGTGCATAAAAAATAAAACAGACAAAGGAGAAAGCCATGCAATTGTTTTTAGACAATCTCAAAGCCTTTTTCGAAACCATCAGCGGCTGGGTCTGGGGACCTATTATGTTGATGCTGCTGGTCGGTACGGGCATTTTGCTGACCGTTTTGCTGAAAGGCTTGCAGTTCACCATGTTGGGTTATGCGCTGAAACAGGCGTTTATGCCGTCAAAGAAGCATGAAGACGGCGAAGACCACGAAGGCGATATTTCCCATTTTGCGGCGTTGATGACCGCGCTGTCTGCCACCATCGGTACGGGTAACATTGCCGGTGTGGCGACTGCGGTGGTAACCGGCGGTCCGGGCGCAGTATTTTGGATGTGGATGACCGCCATTTTCGGTATGGCCACCAAATACGGCGAGGGCGTGTTGGCGGTGAAATACCGCGTCACCAATTCCAAAGGCGAAATGTCCGGCGGCCCGATGTATTACATCGAAAAAGGCTTGGGCAAAAACTGGAAATGGATGGCCGTCGCGTTTGCGCTGTTCGGCACATTCGCTTCCTTCGGTATCGGCAGCTCGGTGCAGTCCAACTCGGTTGCGCAGGCAGTGCAAACCAGCTTCGGCGTCGAACCTGCCTACACCGGTGTGATATTGACTGTATTAACGGCCATCGTGCTTTTGGGCGGCATTAAGGGCATCGCCAAAGCCGCGTCCTTTATCGTGCCTGCCATGGCAGTGTTTTATGTAGTAGGCGGTATTGCCATTATCGCGATTAATTCCGATGTGCTGATGCCTGCCGTCAAACTGATTTTCTCCGATGCGTTTAGTGCGCAAGCCGTGGCCGGCGGCGCTATCGGTACGGTCATCCGCTACGGCGTGGCACGCGGAGTGTTCTCCAATGAGGCGGGTATGGGTTCTGCGCCGATTGCCGCCGCCGCCGCGAAAACCGACCACCCCGTCCGTCAGGCTTTGGTTTCCATGACCGGTACTTTTTTGGACACCATCGTTGTCTGCTCGATTACCGGTATCGTGTTGGTCATGGGTCTGCTCGGCGCAGGCGGCGAGTTTGTGAAACCTGAATTGAGCGGCGCGGCGCTGACAACCGTTACTTTCCAAAAAATGCTGCCCGGCATCGGCGGCTGGATTGTCACCATCGGCCTGATTTTCTTTGCCTACTCAACCATTCTCGGCTGGTGTTATTACGGCGAGAAATGCGCGGTTTACGTCTTCGGCGAGAAGTTTGCCGGTTTGTACCGCGTGGGTTACGTCTCTTCCGTCATGCTGGGTACCGTATTGAGCCTTGATTTGGTATGGCTGGCTTCGGATACATTCAACGGCTTGATGGCCTTGCCCAACCTGATTGCGCTTTTATTGATGGCGAAAGTCATCGTCAATGAAACGCGTGACTTCAAACAAAAAATCAAAAACGGCGAATTGCCGCATTAATGTCCAAGGCCGTCTGAACCTGAACATTCAGACGGCCCGATATATATTAAGTTTGTTTTGAAAAAAGTCAGAGGAGGAGAAAATGAAAGTGCTTGTTTTAGGTGCTGGTGTTGCCGGCGTATCTTCCGCGTGGTATCTGGCAGAAGCAGGACATGAAGTAACGGTCATCGACCGCGCCGAGGGCGTAGCGATGGAAACCAGTTTTGCCAATGCAGGCCAGCTTTCCTACGGCTATACCACGCCTTGGGCTGCACCCGGTATCCCGACCAAAGCACTGAAATGGCTGTTTAAAAGCCATCCGCCTTTGCTGTTTCGCCCTGACGGCAGCCTGTATCAAATCGAATGGCTGTGGCAAATGCTGCAAAACTGCACGGCAGCGCGCTATCAAATCAATAAAGAGCGCATGGTCAGGATTTCTGAATACAGCCGTGAAATGTTCCGCCGTTTTGAAGCGCAAACCGGCATGAATTTTGAAGGGCGCAAAAAAGGCACTTTGCAGATTTTCCGCCAAGCCAAAGAAGTTGAAGCGGCAGAACAAGACATTGCCGTTTTGGAACGCTACGGCGTGCCGTACCGCCGTCTGAAACCCGAAGAATGCGCAGAGTTTGAGCCTGCGCTGGCACGCGTTACCGCCAAAATTGCCGGTGGCCTGCACCTGCCTGCGGACGCGACCGGCGACTGCCACCTCTTCACTGAAAACCTATACAAATTGTGTCAAGAAAAGGGCGTACAGTTCCACTTCAACCAAACCATCAGCCGCATCGACCACAATGGGCTGCGCATCAAGGCCGTTGAAACCGAAACAGGGCGGTTTGAGGCAGATGCCGTTGTCTGCGCGCTCGGCTGCTTCAGCAGGACGGTTTTGGCGCAGTTGGATCTCAATCTGCCCATTTACCCCGTCAAAGGCTATTCCTTGACCTTGCCGGTCACAAATTCAGACGGCGCACCGGTGTCCACTGTTTTGGATGAAAGCTACAAAGTTGCCATCACGCGCTTTGATAACAGAATCCGCGTCGGCGGCATGGCGGAATTGTCGGGCTACGAAATCAAACTGCCCGAAAAACGCCGCGAAACCTTGGCTTTGGTCGTCAACGATTTGTTCCCCGAAGGCGGCGATTTGAGTCAGGCATTGTTCTGGAGCGGACTCAGACCGATGACGCCCGACAGCACGCCGTTAATCGGGCGCACCCGCTTTGATAATCTCTTCCTGAATACCGGCCACGGTACTTTGGGTTGGACCATGTCGCTGGGTTCGGCAAAATTAACCGCCGATATCGTGAGCGGCAAAGACACCGAAATCCGCAGCGACGATTTGAGCCTGTCGCGTTATCAGGCTTAAGCTGGAAAGCGATAAGGTTTAGCGACATTTCAAACTTAAGGGCCGTCTGAAAACCATTTTTCAGACGGCCTTTTGTTTCAAAATCCGTGTATCCAATCAATAAAATAAATAATAACTATTATCATAATCATTAAAAAGTGTTAGTCTGAACCTGTCCCAGCTTTTAGCGCAGGTTTTCTCATGCCCGATTTTTCGATGTCCAATTTGGCCGTTGCCTTTTCCATCACGTTGGCAGCCGGTTTGTTTACCGTATTAGGCAGCGGCTTGGTGATGTTTTCCAAAACGCCCAATCCGCGCGTGTTGTCGTTTGGTTTGGCATTTGCCGGCGGTGCGATGGTGTATGTTTCCCTGACAGAAATTTTCAGTAAATCCAGCGAGGCGTTCGCTGAAATTTATGATAAAGACCACGCGTTTGCGGCGGCGACCATGGCATTTTTGGCCGGGATGGGCGGCATCGCGCTGATTGACCGCCTGGTGCCGAACCCGCATGAAACCTTGGATGCGCAAGATCCGTCGTTTCAAGAAAGCAAACGCCGCCATATCGCGCGAGTCGGCATGATGGCGGCGTTTGCGATTACGGCGCACAATTTCCCCGAAGGCTTGGCGACGTTTTTTGCCACCTTGGAAAATCCGGCGGTCGGGATGCCTTTGGCCTTGGCGATTGCCATCCATAATATTCCGGAGGGCATTTCCATTGCCGCGCCGGTTTATTTTGCCACCCGCAGCCGTAAGAAAACGGTGTAGGCGTGTCTACTATCCGGCTTGGCCGAGCCTTTGGGGGCGGCTTTGGGCTATTTGGTTTTGCAGCCGTTTTTGTCGCCTGTCGTGTTTGGTTCGGTATTCGGCGTGATAGCCGGTGTGATGGTGTTTTTGGCGTTGGACGAGCTGCTGCCGGCCGCCAAACGCTATTCAGACGGCCATGAAACCGTTTACGGCCTGACAACGGGCATGGCGGTGATTGCCGTCAGCCTGGTATTGTTCCATTTTTAAAACCCGTATGCCAAAGGCCGTCTGAAATGATTCAGACGGCCTTTTTGCGTTATAATCCGCACATCAAAAATAACCTTAATTTCACAAAGTTCCATCATGTTAGACAAATACAATCCAGCCGAAATCGAATCCAAACATTATCAAAACTGGGAAGAGCAGGGCTATTTCCAACCTGATATGGATTTGACGAAACCGTCTTTCTCCATACAACTGCCGCCGCCCAATGTAACCGGTACGCTGCACATGGGCCATGCCTTCAACCAAACCATCATGGACGGCCTGACTCGCTACTACCGCATGAAAGGCTGCAACACCGCCTGGATTCCCGGCACCGACCACGCGGGCATCGCCACGCAAATCGTGGTCGAGCGTCAGCTTGCCGCGCAAAACGTGTCCCGTCATGACTTGGGCCGTGAAAAATTCTTGGAAAAAGTGTGGGAATGGAAAGAAGTTTCCGGCGGTACGATTACCCAACAAATGCGCCGCGTGGGCTGTTCCGCCGACTGGACGCGTGAGTATTTCACAATGGACGACGTGCGTGCCGAAACTGTTACCGAAGTGTTTGTGCGCCTGTTTGAACAGGGCTTGATTTACCGCGGCAAACGCTTGGTGAACTGGGATCCGGTTTTGGGTACGGCAGTGTCTGATTTGGAAGTGGAAAGCGTGGAAGAACAAGGCTCTATGTGGCACATCCGCTATCCGCTGGCGGACAATCCTGCCGAAGCCGTTATCGTGGCGACTACCCGTCCCGAAACGTTGCTGGGCGACGTGGCCGTTGCCGTCAACCCTGAAGACGAACGTTATACCCACTTAATCGGCAAGGAATTAATCCTGCCACTGACCGGCCGTACCATCCCCGTGATTGCTGACGAATACGTCGAAAAAGACTTCGGTACAGGCTGCGTGAAAATCACGCCTGCGCACGATTTCAACGACTACGAAGTCGGCAAACGCCACGACACGCGCCTGATTAATGTGTTCGATTTGGAAGCCAAAGTGCTGGCAAACGCCGAAGTGTTTAACTTCAAAGGCGAAGCGCAACCAGGCTTTGCCCTGCCTGAAAAATACGCAGGCTTGGACCGCTTTGCCGCGCGCAAACAAATGGTTGCCGATTTGCAGGAACAAGGTTTCTTGGTCGAAATCAAACCGCACACGCTGATGACGCCGAAAGGCGACCGTACCGGTTCAGTGATTGAACCGATGCTGACCAGCCAATGGTTTGTCGCCATGTCCGCCACGCCAAACGGCGGCGAGCCTGACAGCGAATTCAAAGGTTTGAGCCTCGCCGACAAAGCCAAAAAAGCTGTCGACAGCGGCGCGGTACGTTTTATCCCTGAAAACTGGGTCAACACCTACAACCAATGGATGAACAACATCCAAGACTGGTGTATTTCGCGCCAACTGTGGTGGGGCCATCAAATCCCTGCGTGGTATGACAACGAAGGCAATGTGTATGTCGCCCGCAATCAGGAAGAAGCCGAAAAACAAGCCGGCAAAACCGGTTTGACCCGCGAAGAAGACGTATTGGACACATGGTTCTCCTCCGCGCTCGTGCCGTTTTCCACACTCGGCTGGCCGTCTGAAACCGACGAACTCAAAGCCTTCCTGCCATCCAACGTCTTGGTAACCGGCTACGAAATCATCTTCTTCTGGGTGGCGCGCATGATTATGATGACCACCCACTTTACCGGCAAAGTACCATTTAAAGACGTGTACATCCACGGCATCGTGCGCGACCACGAAGGCAAAAAAATGTCCAAATCCGAAGGCAACGTCATCGACCCTGTGGATTTGATCGACGGCATCGACTTGGAAAAACTGCTGGTAAAACGTACCACCGGCCTGCGCAAACCTGAAACCGCGCCAAAAGTGGAAGAAGCCACGAAAAAACTTTTCCCCGAAGGCATTCCGAGCATGGGCGCGGACGCATTGCGCTTCACCATGGCAAGCTACGCCAGCTTGGGACGTTCGGTCAACTTCGACTTTAAACGTGCCGAAGGCTACCGCAATTTCTGCAATAAATTGTGGAACGCTACCAATTTCGTGTTGATGAACACCGAAGACAAAGACTGCGGTCAAGACGAAATGCAGCCGTTGGCGTTTACCTTCGCCGACCAATGGATTATCGGCAAACTGCAACAAGCCGAAGCCGCCGTTGCCGAAGCCTTTGAAACCTACCGCTTCGACCTGGCCGCACAAACGCTGTACGAATTTGTGTGGAACGAATATTGCGACTGGTACATCGAGCTGGCAAAAGTGCAAATCCAAACCGGCTGCCCGACAACCCAGCGCACCACACGCCGCACCCTCGTACGCGTACTCGAAACCATCCTGCGCCTGCTGCACCCAATCATGCCTTTCATTACCGAAGAGCTGTGGCAGGTCGTTGCGCCTCTGGCGAATGCCAAAACCGCCGACAGCATCATGTTGGCCGCCTATCCGCAAGCCGATAAAGAAAAAATCGTTCAGACGGCCTTCGATAAAATGGCCGCATTGAAAGACTTGGTGGAAGAAGTGCGCAAACTGCGCGGCGAAATGGGTATCGCGCCAAACGTCAAAGCACCGCTCTTCGTCGAAGGCAGCGCAGAACTCGAAGGCCTGCTCAAATACTTGCCGTCGCTGACCCGACTGACCGAAGCCAAGCTGGTGGATAGCTTGCCCGAAGCGGAAGACGCACCTGTCGCCGTCTGCAACGGCGCGCGCCTGATGCTGAAAGTCGAAATCGACAAAGCCGCCGAAACCGCCCGTTTGAGCAAAGAAGCCGAGAAGCTGCAAAAAGCCTTGGACAAACTCAACGCCAAACTCTCCAAACCCGGCTACACAGAAAAAGCACCGGCGCATCTGGTGGAAAAAGACAAAGCCGATTTGGCGGAATTGGAAGACAAAATGGCGAAAGTGCAAACTCAGTTGGCGAAGTTGAAAGGGTAGTATTGTTTGGTTGTAAAAGGCAGCCTGAAAATTGTGGAATAGGTTTCAGGCTGCCTTATTTTACCCTGCGGGAGAGTCAAAAATGTTTGAAACACAAGTTTTCTTTAACCAGAAAAAAGGAAAATCCAGTTCTTTAATCAACCGATTAAATGAAGTAATCGACAAACGCAAGAAATACGGCTTGTACATTGCAAGCTGTTATCTGCCTGATGAAAAAGGGCTCAGCAAACTAGTGGAATTTGTTAAGGAGTTGATGAACGATATAAAAATTTACGAAGTGAATTTTTATATTGATGCCCGACAAGTAGTAAAACTATCCACGCCTATTATTGAAACCAAACTGCTTAAGCCATTGGCAAGACTGTTTGGGGATGAGCAAGTGTCTTTTCATGTTGTAGAGTCTGAAAACTTGTTCCATACAAAGGCATTAGCACTTATTGACAACTTTGATGAACCGAATGGTGCTCTTTTTGTCGGTTCAAGCAATTTCACCTCTGCCGGTTTGTTTGCAAACAAAGGAGGCAATCACGAGACTGGTATGCTCAGCAACTTGAACGATATTTACAATTTTATTGAGAGCCTACAAGAGCTTCCCGTTTGCTTACTTCAAGATTTTTCTGCTTACAAGTTAGATTCTTATACTTTTCAATACTCCCTTGTTTCACAAGGGAGATTTGTTCATAAATGGCAGCAAACCTTGCAGCAATATTTTGCTATCCGCTATGAATTAACAGAGCAAGGAAGGCGGGAAATTGGCTCAGAGCAATTAAAAAGCATGGGGTTTGACATTGATGCAGAGACAATCAGCAAACAATTTCTTCAATTTGATAGTTTCGTAGATAGCGCAGAAGCTGAAGAATTAAAAAATTTACGACGAAAAGGAATCGAAACATATCTCGGACATTGGGTGCCCAAAAGTATGATTCAAGTTACTAAGAACAATGCAGATTTAAATAAATTTTACCAGTGGCTTGAAGATTCTGTTCGTATGCAGCTTGCTCGCAAAGAACATGAAATTTTTGAGCAATACCAATTACTGCTGGAACAGGGAATTATCAAGCCAACCAGTAAAAAAGCTTCAATGGTTTTTGAAGACAGGCTGGCGAAATTAAGGAAAGATTTGGATGAAAACGACGGACATAAATTGCGTCGTTTCCTCAATAAATTTGAAATTTTTGATTTGCCTTATGATTTCTCATGTAAATCAGAAATTAAAGACCTTTATGATATTTTGGTTGAATCATCTCAGGCTGCAATTAGAAAAAAAGAAGCAATGAAGCGGATAAATCAGGCTATTGAAGAAAAAAATCCTGATTTAATCAATGATTGGATAGAAGAGTAAGCAAGCGTAGGTTAGGTCAAGGCTCAACAAAACCGTTAAATCATCTGTTTTATGTTGGGTTTGCAACCCAAGCTACCAAAAGGCCATCTGAAACTGCTCTTTCAGATGGCCTCCCCATTTTCAGGTTGCCCTTCCCCAAGGCAGCCTGAAACCTTTCCCCCGCCCCAAACCCATCCGCCGTCATTCCCGCCTGCGCGGGAATGACGGTGTTTGTTGCTTTTCAGACGGCCTTTTTCTTTTTCTTAATCCATCACATTCAATCAAACCAAACAATCTGATTTTCATCCACGCTGATGCGGATTTCCTGTCCGGTTTGCGGTTTGTCCGTATCGTGGTCGGCGTGGGGATACCAAATCAAATCGCCGTATTGCGGATGGGCGAGGGTAAGGCGTATGCCTTCGGCGAGGGGGACGGCTTCGCTGATGCGGACGGCTGTGCCGTTCGGGTCGAATCGGATGGCGTGTTGGGGAATGTAGCGTGTGTCGCCGGTGTTGGCCAAACCGAGCAGTAGGGCGGCTTGGGCGTTGACGGGGCGGCGGATAAGGGTTTCCGGCGTGCCGTGTTGGAGAATGCGGCCTTCGTGCATGATGGCGATGGTGTCGGCCATGGTGCAGGCTTCCTCGGCGGAGTGGGTCACGAGGATGGCGGGGATGTTTTGACTGCGGATGCGTTCGGCGGTCAGGGTGCGCAGGTGGTGGCGCAGGTGGGTGTCGAGGCTGGAGAAGGCTTCGTCCAAGAGCAACAGCGACGGGCGCGTGATGAGGGCGCGTGCGAGGGCGAGGCGTTGCTGTTCGCCGCCGGAGAGGCTTTCGGGTTTGCGTTGTGCTTCGTGTTCCAAACCGATGTCGCGCAAGGCCTGCATGGATTGTTCTTCGATTTCGGCTTTGGGCAGGCGGCGCATTTTGAGGCCGAAGCCGACGTTGTCGAGGGCGGTTAAATGCGGCAAAAGGGCGTAGTCTTGAAACATCAGCGAGATATTGCGTTTTTCAGACGGCATGTCGGTGATGTTGTCGCCGTTGAGCCAGACTTCGCCGCTGTCGGGACGCACCAGGCCGACAATGGTTTTGAGCAGGGTGGATTTGCCGCAGCCGGAGCGGCCGAGTACGGCGAGGATTTCGCCTGCTTCGACGTTTAGATTGATGTCTTGGGCAACGGTTTTGCTGCCGAAGCGTTTGTTGATGTTTTTGAGTTGCAACATGGTTTCAGACGGCCTTTAAAAATGGGGTCGGCAACGGATGCTGTCGAGCCATGCGGACAGCGGATGTTTGGGGTCGATCAGGCCGTATCGCCGGCAGGCTTCGATCGTGACCAGCTTGGCATCGTGCATCATGTGTCCGCCCAACATGGCATCGAGCAGGGTGGGGATGTCCATCAGTTCAAAACCGGCGACTTCTCCGTCTTGGTTGGCGGGTTGGAAGCCTTCGGGTAGGATGATGTCGAAGATATACAGGATTTCGTTGTGGACACCGCGATTAACCGGGCGCAAACTATATATTTGGGCGGTCGGTCGGATATGGGGTGTCATAGAAGCGGGAATGCCTGCTTCTTCTTCGCCTTCGCGGCAGACGGCTTCAGACGGCCTCTCTCCGCTGCTGATGCCGCCTCCGGTCAGGTTGTCGAGTTTGTTTGGATCAACGGCTTTGTGCGGACTGCGGCGGCCTATCCAAAAGCGCAAACCGTCTTCTGTTTCGACCAATCCGTTCAAATGCACTGCCTGACTCATCAGGCCGAACGGACGGAAGGCGGCGCGTTCGAGTGCGCATAAAGGCTTGCCCGACTGGTCGCAGATGTCAAATTTTTCACCGCGCCAACCCTTGAGCCAACCGCACTCGCGCCACTGTTGCGCCAGCGTTTGCAAACTGTCGCCCATTTCCGCCCAGCTGTCGGTTTCCAAATTCAGGCCGTCTGAAAGGATCGACTGCCTGCCTGTCCAATCTTGCCCGAGGCGTTCGCGCCATAACGGGTTCAGACGGCCTAAAGGCAGGCCGTTGAGATACAGAATGCACCAATCGTCGGATGCGCCATAGCTGGTTTGCGCCCAATCCCACAATGCATCGTGGACATCGGACGCGAATACCTGTTCAAAGCGGAAAGACTGAGACACGGCACATCCTCCAAAAGAACTAAAGATACGTCGATTTTAGCCGTTTACGGCGAATTTGCAAAACAACCATACCCCCTGAAAACCGCTATAATAGAGTAAACCATCCGAAACGAGCACATCATGAGCGAATTGAGCGAAATCCTCGCCTATAACCAACATTTCGTCGAAACGGGCGAATACGAAAAATACTTTACCAACAAATACCCCGGCCGCGAGCTGGCCATCCTTTCCTGCATGGACGCACGCATTATCGAATTGCTGCCCAATGCTTTAGGCTTGAAAAACGGCGATGCCAAGCTCATCAAAAACGCCGGCGCGCTGGTGACCCACCCTTGGGGTTCGGTGATGCGCAGTTTGTTGGTCGCCGTATTTGAACTCAAAGTCAAAGAAATCATGGTCATTGCCCACCACGACTGCGGTATGCGCGGATTACACGCCGAAGAGTTCCTCCAACGCGTACATGACAGCAATATTCCCGACGACCGTATCGAAACCCTGCGCAATGCCGGTATCGATTTGGACGGCTGGCTGACCGGTTTTGACGATGTCGAAGACAGCGTGCGCCATACCGTCGAGCTGATTCGCAAACATCCGCTGATGCCCGACAACATCGCCATCCACGGCCTGGTCATCCATCCGACCACAGGCAAGCTCAACCTGATTGTTGACGGCAGCCTGCCTGCTTCAGACGGCCAAAACATCTAACGCAGACACCACCACGAAATGAAAAACATCGGATTATTCGGCGGCACGTTTGACCCCATCCACAACGGCCACCTCCATATCGCCCGCGCCTTCGCCGACGAAATCGGTTTGGATCTTGTCGTCTTCCTGCCGGCAGGCGACCCGTACCACAAAGACAGCACGCGCACGCCGGCACAAGAGCGCCTCAATATGGTTGAACTCGCCATTGCCGACGAACCGAAATTCGCCGCCAGCGACTGCGACATCGTCCGTGACGGCGCGACCTATACGTTTGACACCGTCCAGATCTTCCGCCAGCAGTTTCCCGGCGCGCAACTGTGGTGGCTGATGGGCAGCGACAGCCTGATGCAGCTGCACACATGGAAAAAATGGCAAACCCTCGTGCGCCAGACCCATATCGCCATCGCCATGCGACAAGGCGACAACCTCAACAAAACCCCGCGCGAATTGCACGCATGGCTCGGCGAAGCCCTGCAAAACGGCAGCGTCCGCATCCTCAACGCGCCGCTGCACAACACCAGCTCCACCCAAATCCGTGCCGATCTCGCCAAAACCCACCATTCAGACGGCCTGCCGCAACCGGTCGCCCAATACATCCGCCAACACAAACTCTATGGAAAATAGCGTTTATTCAGGCAGATAAGCTATAATGCCGTCTGAAAACATTTCAACTAGGAAAATAATGAACGAACAAGAATTGCAAGACCTGCAAAAAATGGTCGAAGTGGCCGTAAACGCCCTCGAAGACATTAAAGCCAAAGACATCTCTGTTTTGGAAACCCAAGACAAAACCTCCCTGTTCGCCCGCATGATTATTGCCAGCGGCGACAGCACACGCCAAGTCAAAGCACTGGCAAATAACGTTGCCGTCGATTTGAAAGAAGCCGGTTTTGAAATCCTCAGCACCGAAGGCGACAGCGGCGAATGGACGCTTGTCGACGCAGGCGACCTCGTTGTCCACGTCATGCTCCCTGCCGTGCGCGACTTCTACGACATCGACACCTTGTGGGGCGGAGAAAAACCGAGTTTCCACGCCGGTATGCAAAAACCTTGGCACGCCGCCGACTAAAACGGTTTATCCATACAAAGGCCGTCTGAAACTTGAAAGCAAGCAAGTTTCAGACGGCCTTTTGCTATAATTCCATTCTTTTCACATTATTTAATTCATTGCACCATCATGCCGCAACCCGATTTCGCCCAAACCCTCTCCAAAGACCGCCATTTTCTGCGATCTGCCTTTAAGAACCCCAATAAATACGGCGGCCTGGCCAAGGTTGAGGAAAAATACAAAAAATCGCACGACCTCTATCTGCAACGCCTGTCCAAACTGCCCAAGCCCGAATTCGACAACACGCTGCCCGTTCACGAAAAGCTCGACGAAATCAAAAAAGCCATTGCCGAAAATCAGGTAACGATTATTTGCGGCGAAACCGGTTCGGGCAAAACCACGCAGTTGCCCAAGATTTGTTTGGAACTCGGGCGTGGGGCGGCAGGATTGATCGGGCATACCCAGCCGCGCCGTTTGGCTGCGCGTTCCGTAGCAGAGCGGATTGCCGAAGAGCTGAAATCCGAAATCGGCAACGCGGTCGGCTATAAAGTGCGCTTTACCGACCACACCTCGCGCGATGCCTGCGTCAAGTTGATGACCGACGGCATCCTGCTGGCAGAAACCCAGACCGACCATTATCTCGCCGCATACGACACGATTATCATCGACGAAGCGCACGAACGCAGCCTGAACATCGACTTCCTCTTGGGCTATTTGAAACAGCTGCTGCCGCGCCGCCCTGATTTGAAAGTCATCATCACCTCGGCAACGATAGATGCAGAACGCTTCTCCCAACACTTCAACGGTGCCCCTGTTTTAGAAGTGAGCGGACGGACGTATCCCGTCGAAATCCTCTACCGACCGCTGACCAGCAAAGACGAAGACGACGCAGAAGTCGAGCTGACCGACGCAATTGTCGATGCAGCCGACGAATTGGTACGCTATGGCGAAGGCGATATTTTGGTGTTCCTGCCGGGCGAGCGCGAAATCCGCGAAGCCGCCGAAGCCCTGCGCAAATCCACGCTGCGCCGCAACGACGAAATCCTGCCCCTATTCGCACGCCTGTCGCACGCCGAGCAGCACAAAATCTTCCACCCATCAGGCGCAAAACGCCGCATCGTGCTGGCAACCAACGTCGCCGAAACCTCGCTCACCGTACCGGGCATTAAATACGTCATCGACACCGGCCTCGCGCGCGTCAAACGCTATTCCGCACGGGCGAAAGTGGAGCAGCTTCATGTCGAAAAAATCTCCCAAGCTGCCGCCTGCCAACGCTCCGGTCGCTGCGGACGCGTCTCCGCAGGCGTGTGTATCCGACTGTTTTCAGAAGAAGATTTCAACAGCCGCCCCGAATTTACCGCCCCCGAAATCGTCCGCAGCAACCTAGCCGCCGTCATCCTACGCATGGCATCGCTGAACTTGGGCGACGTAGCAGCATTCCCATTTTTAGAAATGCCCGATTCGCGGTATATCAATGACGGTTTTCAGGTATTACTGGAGTTGGGTGCGGTGGAGGCCGTCTGAAAAGTAAAAGAAAATGGTAGATTATGTTTCATTTTCAGACGGCCTAAATCATTGAGAAACTAAAAACTATTGAAAAGGGAATATTGGGTTTTAAAACTCAATCGGTAAATTTTTTATTGTGAAATATTAATGATGAAAAAATCTTTCCTCACGCTTGTTCTGTATTCGTCTTTACTTACTGCCAGCGAAATTGCCTATCGCTTTGTATTCGGAATTGAAACTCTGCCGGCGGCAAAAATTGCAGAAACGTTTGCGCTGACATTTGTGATTGCTGCGCTGTATCTGTTTGCGCGTTATAAGGCTTCACGGTTGCTGATTGCGTTGTTTTTTGCGCTCAGCATCATTGCCAACAATGTGCATTACGCGGTTTATCAAAGTTGGATAACGGGCATTAATTATTGGCTGATGCTGAAAGAGGTTACCGAAGTTGGCAGCGCGGGCGCGTCGATGTTGGATAAGTTGTGGCTGCCTGTGTTGTGGGGCGTGTTGGAAGTCGTGCTGTTTTGCAGCCTTGCCAAGTTCCGCCGTAAGACGCATTTTGCTGCCGATATTTTGTTTATTGCGGCGATGTTGCTGATTTTTGGACGTTCATTCAGTACGACGCAGGAACACGGTATTTCGCCCAAACCAACATACAGCCGCATCAAAGCCAATTATTTCAGCTTTGGCTATTTTATCGGACGCGTGTTGCCGTATCAGTTGTTTGATTTAAGCAAGATTCCTGTGTTCAAACAGTCTGCGCCAAGCAAAATCGGGCAGGGCAGTGTTCAAAATATCGTCCTGATTATGGGCGAAAGTGAAAGCGCGACGCATTTGAAACTGTTTGGTTACGGACGCGAAACTTCGCCATTTTTGACCCAGCTGTCGCAAGCCGAATTTAAGCCGATTGTGAAACAAAGCTATTCCGCCGCTTTGATGACGGCTGTGTCCCTGCCCAGCTTTTTTAATGCGATACCGCATGCCAACGGCTACGAGCAAATCAGCAGCGGCGATACCAATATGTTCCGCCTCGCTAAAGAGCAGGGCTATGAAACGTATTTTTACAGCGCGCAGGCGGAAAACGAGATGGCGATTTTGAACTTAATCGGTAAGAAATGGATAGACCATCTGGTTCAGCCGACTCAGCTTGGCTACGGCAACGGCGACAATATGCCTGATGAGAAGCTGCTGCCGCTGTTCGACAAAATCAATTTGCAGCAGGGCAAGCATTTTATTGTGTTGCACCAACGCGGTTCGCACGTCCCATACGGCGCATTGTTGCAGCCTCAAGATAAAGTTTTCGGCGAAGCCAATATTGTGGATAAGTACGACAACACCATCCACAAAACCGACCAAATGATCCAAACCGTATTCGAGCAGCTGCAAAAGCAGCCTGATGGCAACTGGCTGTTTGCCTATACCTCTGATCATGGTCAGTATGTGCGCCAAGATACCTACAATCAAGGCACGGTGCAGCCCGACAGCTATCTCGTGCCGCTGGTGTTGTACAGCCCGGATAAGGCCGTGCAACAGGCTGTCAACCAGGCTTTTGCGCCTTGCGAGATTGCCTTCCATCAGCAGCTTTCAACGTTCCTGATTCACACACTGGGCTACGATATGCCGGTTTCAGGTTGTAGCGAAGGCTCGGTAACGGGCAATCTGATTACAGGCGATGCAGGCAGCTTGAACATTCGCGATGGCAAGGCGGAATATGTTTATCCACAATAAGCGGCGTGAAAACCAATAAAGACAAATTTAGATGATGTCGGGGATAGATGCCCGATTGACAAGACTATGCAAAATATGAAAAACCAAGTACGCGGATCAGGCATTGATGCCCGATTCAACCCAGCCAATATTTCAGACGGCCTGCAAAACAGTTCAGGCCATATCGGTGCCAACACGCGCTACCGTCTGACCAAGCTCGGCGAACAAATGGCGCGCCTGCCCATCGACCCGAAAATCGCGCGTATTTTACTGGCGGCGAAGAAACACGACTGCATGGCGGAAATATTGGTGATCGCGTCCGCACTGTCGATTCAAGACCCGCGCGAGCGGCCGTTGGAAGCGCGCGATGCCGCGGCCAAGGCGCATGAACGCTTTACCGATAAGCAATCTGACTTTCTTGCCTATCTGAATATTTGGGACAGCTTCCAGCGCGAGCGCGACAAAGGTTTGTCCAACAAGCAGCTGGTGCAATGGTGCCGTCAATATTTCCTGTCGCATCTGCGGATGCGCGAATGGCGCGAGCTGCACCACCAGCTTGCTCAAACCGCGATTGAAATGGGTTTGACCACCAAAGAAGCCGCGTTTAGACAACCTCCTTCCCAAGAACAATTAAGGCCGTCTGAAAGCCAAGGCGACCAAGATTTGGCGGCAAAGCTCAAACAAAAACAACTGGATAAGAAACAACACCGCGCCCAAATCCGCGCCGCTAAAGAAGCCGGATACGAACAAATCCACCGCGCCCTGCTGACCGGCCTTATCGCCAACGTCGGCATGAAATCACCCGACGGCAACGACTATACTGGCGCGCGCGGCAGCCGTTTCCACCTTTTCCCGGCATCAGCCCTGTTCAAAACCAAGCCCAAATGGGTGATGGCGGCAGAATTGGTTGAAACCACGCGCCTTTACGCGCGCGATGTCGCCGTTATCCAGCCCGAATGGATAGAGCAGGAAGCGTCGCACCTCGTCCGCTACCATTATTTCGAGCCGCACTGGGAACAAAAACGCGGCGAAGTCGTCGCCAGCGAACGCGTGACGCTTTACGGCCTGACCGTATTGCCGCGCCGCCCCGTGTCTTACGGCAAAGTTGCGCCCGAAGAAGCGCGCGAAATCTTTATCCGCGGCGCATTGGTGGCGCAGGAAAGCAATCTTCAGACGGCCTTTTTTGCCCACAATAAAAAGCTGATTAAAGAAATTACCGAACTCGAACACAAATCGCGCAAGCAAGACGTATTGGTCGATGACGAAGCCCTGTTTGCGTTTTATAACGAACGCCTGCCCGAGCTGGTGTGGAAAGACGCGAAAGGCGGCGTTTGGGGAAGCGAAGAGGGCGGACAAACCCAGTCGGACAAGACAGCCGATCAAAACGGACAAGCAAACCAGCGCAACGCAGGGCGTGTGGCGCAAGCCGCGCACGCGGATTCCAAAGATGCGTCCAACCGCGAGCGAGAACCGAGTTCACGTACCCGACAAAATGTTTCAGACGACCCCAAACCCAAAAAGCAGCCTACATCTCAAAAAGGCCGTCTGAAACCTTTGCCCCTTGCCGATATCCGCACCTTTGAAGCCTGGCTCAAAACCGCCGAACGCGACAATCCGCGCCTGCTGTTCCTCAGCCGCGACGATTTGATGCAACACGCCGCCGCGCACATTACCGAAGAACAGTTCCCAAAATTCTGGCAAACCGCAGACGGCAAGTTCAAACTTTCCTACCGCTTCGAGCCACACCATCCGCTTGACGGCGTGACTATGACCGTGCCGCTGACCGTCCTTAACCGCCTGCACGCGCCGTCGCTCGAATGGCTGGTGCCCGGTATGTTGCGCGAAAAAATCCAGCTGCTGATTAAAGCACTGCCGAAGCAAATCCGCCGCATTTGCGTGCCCGTACCCGATTTCATCACCAAATTTCTCGAAAGCAATCCCGACCGCCAAGCGGCCATCATTCCCCAGTTGGCGCACTTTATCGCCAAAAGCGCCGGCGATATGCGGATTCTCGAGCAAATCGACCAAGACGCATGGGCGGCGCAAGAATTGCCTGAACACTGCTATCTGAATCTGCGCATTATTGACGACGGCGGACAAGAGCTTGCCGGCGGCCGCAAACTGCACGAATTGCAACAACAGCTTGGCCAAGCCGCCGCCGTCACTTTCCGCGACAACACCCAAGAATTTGAGCGCGACAACGTGACCACATGGGACATCGGAACCTTGCCCGAATCCATCAAATTCGCCCGCGGCAAACAACAGCTTACCGGCTATCTCGGCCTGCAAAAAGAAAAAGACGGCCGCATCGCCCTGCGCCTGTTTGACACCACCGAAGCTGCCGAACAGGCACACCGTCAAGGCGTCATCGAATTGATGAAGCTGCAATTAAAAGAGCAGGTAAAAGATTTAAACAAAGGCATCCAAGGCTTTACCCAAGCCGCCATGCTGCTCAAACACATCAACGCCGACACCCTGCGCGACGACCTCACCCAAGCCGTCTGCGATCGCGCCTTTATCGGCGAAGACGAGTTGCCGCGCAACGAAAAAGCCTTCAAAGAACAAATCAAACGCGCCCGCAGCCGCCTGCCTGCCGTCAAAGAAGCCCTCAGCCGTTACTTGCAGGAAACCGCCGCCGCCTACGCCGAACTGAACGGCAAACTTGGCAAACATCCATTGACCCACCTTCTAAGACTACGCCTGCAAACTCTGCTTGCCCCCGGCTTCGCCACTCGCACTCCGTGGGCACAATGGCCGCGCCTGCCCATCTACCTCAAAGCCATGACCCTGCGCCTTGAAAAATACAGCAGCAACCCCGCCCGCGACGCAGCCCGCGAAGCCGATATTCAAGAGCTGGAACAAATGTGGCAGGAAAAAACCGACAGCTTGGTGAAACAAGGCCTCCCCATTTCAGACGGCCTTGCAGGGTTTAAATGGATGATTGAAGAATTGAGGGTGTCGCTGTTTGCGCAGGAGTTGAAGACGCCGTATCCGGTGTCGGTGAAGCGGTTGTTGAAGGAGTGGGAGAAAGGTACAATAAACAATTAGTGTGTCTTGTTAATGTTTGTTAAGGCTAATGTATGCTATTAAATCTCTATAACACTATTTCTAATTACGCTAAATATCAAATGGGGGAATTACGTGATCAAAGATTCTCTGGTTGCGATTTTATTTGTTACTATGGGGGAATTAATTGGGACTCTATTGATATTTGGCGTAGTACAATATCAACATTGGGAGATACTTGCAAACAGAGAGATGTTAATAAGATTGTTATATTTTTATCAACCTTAGGTGGCTCTGCTTCAGCAGTTGAGAGAATGGTTGAAATTACACGCCATTATTATGAAGAGGTTTACTTTGTAATCCCTGGTTTTGCTATGTCAGCAGGCACAATTTGGACAATGTCTGGAGATAAAGTATATATGAATTATGCCTCTGCGCTGGGGCCAATAGATCCGCAAGTTCAGTCTATGGACGGGAAATGGGTTCCTGCGTTAGGATACTTGGATAAGGTAAAAGAAATAATTGAGAAATCTAGGAATAATGATGTTACCCAAGCAGAACTTATGATGATTAATCAATTAGATCTAGCTCAATTACGCCAATATGAACAGGCTGCAGAGTTATCAGTAGATTTATTAAAAACATGGCTAGTTAAATATAAATTTAAAAACTGGGTAACGCACCGAACAACAAATAAAGGTGATCCTGTTACAATAGAAGAGAAGAAAGCAAGAGCACAAGAAATTGCATACAGCTTGAGTGATAATAGTCGATGGCATTCTCATGGAAGATTTATTGGAATTAATACATTAAAAGATGATCTTCGATTAGAAATTGATGATTTTAGCAATGATCAAGAAATGTCTATTCTAGTTCAAAATTTACATAGTTTTTTAAATGAACATATTGAGAAATTTGGTATACCAATATTAGTAGAATCAGCTATTCCTGCTAACATTGAAAAACTAACTTAAGGGTTTAAGGAGTAAACAATATGTCTCTCGTAAAACAATTAAATGATATAAAAGATATGGTAATAAACCAAGAACAAGCTAATATGATTAAAAGCTTGGAGAGGGTTGGGTTAATAAAAAAACCAGAATTTACCCTTTTTTATGGATCAAATCGCTTAATAAATGATCATGCAAAGCATATACAACAAATATCCTGCTATGAATCAAAAGTACTTAAAATGTAAAAAACATTATTTAAATCATAAAAATAGTTAATTTAAATTTATTGGGTTTGGGATTTGGGAAATGGGCAGGCTAAAACTGAAACAAAGCAAGCTGTAGCCTGCATCAAACCGTGTGTGTGCCTTTGGGCACACACCCTACCTATGAATCACAAAGAATTTGAAATTTATGCGTAGGGTGTGTGCGGTACGCACGTACGCGGTCTTTTTAAAAAATATTCTTTCCAATCAAACCAAAGGCCGTCTGAAAGTATTTCCCAACTTTCAGACGGCCTTTTTATATTCATATTTCTGTTTATTTTTCCACCCGTGCAATCAGTTCATCGGCCAAGTCTAGATAAGCTTGGGTGCCTTTGGCGTGGGCATCGTAGGCGAGGGCGGGGAGGCCGTGGCTGGGGGCTTCGGCGAGGCGGATGTTGCGGGGGATGACGGTGTCGAAGAGCAGGTTGCCGAAGTGTTGTTTGAGCTGTTCGCTGACTTCGACGACGAGGCGGCTGCGGCTGTCGTACATGGTGCGGACGATGCCGGTTACGTCGAGGTCGGGGTTGATGGCTTGGCGGATTTTGCGGACGGTGGCCACTAGGTCGGAAATGCCTTCGAGGGCGTAGTATTCGCAAAGCATGGGGACGATGACACCGTTGGCGGCGACAAGGCCGTTGAGGGTGAGCAGGGTCAGGGACGGGGGGCAGTCGATGAGGACGTAGTCGTAGTCGTCGGCAACGAGCTGCAGGGCGTTTTTGAGGCGGATTTCGCGTGCGATTTCTTGGACGAGTTCGACTTCTGCGCCGGCCAGTGTACGGTTGGCGCCCAATACGTCGTAGCCGCCTTCTTTGCTGCGGACGACGGCGTTGGGGATGTCGGTTTCGCCGAGGACAACTTGGTAAACGCCGTTTTCGATGGTGGCTTTGTTGATGCCGCTGCCTGTGGTGGCGTTGCCTTGGGGGTCGAGGTCGACGACGAGGACGCGGCGGCCTTTGGAGGCTAGGGAGGCGGCTAGGTTGACGGTGGTGGTGGTTTTGCCGACTCCGCCTTTTTGGTTGGCGACGGCGAGGATTTGTGCGCTCATGTGCTTTGCTGTCGTATTAAGTGTGGATGGCTGGATTGTACCGTTATTCGGTATGCTTGGGTTGTTTTCAGACGGCCTTTTTGCGGATGATGACGATATGGCGTTCGGCATTGAGTTGGGGAACGTGCAATGCTTCGACTTTTTCGACGGCGACGCTTTCGGGCAGTTTGTCGATTTCTTCTTGCGGATATACGCCTTTCATGGCCGCCCAGTAGCCGCCGTCTTTGAGGAGGTGCTCGGTCCAGTTGACGAAGTCGGCGAGTTCGGCAAAGGCGCGGCTGGTGATGACGTCGGCGCGGCAGTCGGCGGCGGCTTCTACGCGGCCGCTGATGACGCGGACGTTTTTAAGGCCGAGTTCGATGACGGCTTGTTGCAGAAAGGCGGTTTTTTTGGTGTTGGCATCGAGGAGGGTGATGTCAAGGTCGGGACGACAGATGGCGGTGGGTATGCCGGGCTGTCCGCCGCCGGAGCCGACGTCGAGCATGGTTTGGGCGTGTTCGATATTGGGTAAGAGGGTCAGGCTGTCGAGTAGGTGATGGCTGACGGTTTGGGCAGGATTGCGCAGGGCGGTCAGATTGTAGGTTTTGTTCCACTTTTGCAGCAGGGCGGCATAGTCTAGGAGTTTGGCCTGTTTGGCTTCGTCGATGTCCAAACCCAATGCCTGTATGCCGTCGCGGAGCTGTTGCGCCTGATTCATTTGTTATTCCTTATTGGTTAAAACGCGTTGGATGTAATGGTAACGGAAAGCATGCCGTCTGAAAATGTTTGTACCTGTTGAATCAACGTTTCATTTTGTGAAAGACGATGGGCTGCTCCGGCGCGCGCGTGAGCTGTTTGGGCAGGGTCAGCATGGCGATGATCCATACGGAGAGGGTGTAGTAAAACACGCCTTGCCCGCGCATACCGGCCAATGCGGCATTGCCTAAGATGGCTTTAAAAATCAAACCTGCCGCCGCCGAGGCACACGCTGCGACACCGGCAAGGAAAATGGCGTAACGTGAATGCCGGCGCATCATTTTTTTATACGCCAGCTTGGTCAGTCCGCCGGCAATCGGCAGGTTGAGGAAGGCAAACATGCCGCAGACAAACCATGCGACGGAATCCTGCCAACCGCTTTGCCATGCCCATGCGCCGTCTTTGACCGTGACCAGCAGGCCTTGGCCGTCTGAAAAGGCGATTTGCACGATATTGTGCAATATCATCGCCAGCGGCAGGGTGAGGAACATCAGTGCGACCAATAGGGGGCGGTAGGGCTTTTCTTGTGTCAGATACATGGCGGTTTGCCTTGTTGTGGGATAAGTCGAAATGATAGCAGATTGGCGGTTGATTCACGTTTGTTAGCGCTGAAATTGCTGACAAAAACGGTCAATTAAAAAAGAAATGAAAAATTCTTTTTTCTTGGCAAACGTTGGTAGATAAAGGTTAAGAAAACGTTTTCAGACGGCCTAATCTCTTATTTTTATATGAACCGAACAGAAAATCTTTGCATTTCTCCGTAAAATCTACTAAATTCTCAATAACATATTATAAAGACCTGAAATCTGGAACCCAAACCGAAACTGCCTTCCGCCATTTACGCTCGGAAACTCAGCAGGCAACAAAAGTTTCACACACAACAAAAATACAAAATAATTCCTATGAAATCAGTTGTTTATAATGATAGATAACCACAAGGCAAACCATGCCTGACTTTAGTAGGAGTAAAACCATGGCTGAAGCAACCGATGTCGTATTAGTAGGCGGCGGCATTATGAGCGCCACTTTGGGCGTATTGCTCAAAGAACTCGAACCATCTTGGGAAATCACCCTGATCGAACGCTTGGAAGATGTAGCGTTGGAATCATCAAATGCATGGAACAATGCCGGTACGGGACACTCTGCGCTGTGTGAATTGAACTATGCGCCCCTGACTGCCGACGGCACGATCGATCCGACCCGCGCCCTCAATATTGCCGAACAATTCCATATCAGCCGCCAATTTTGGGCGACTTTGGTCGAAGAAGGCAAACTGACCGACCGCACTTTCATCAATTCCGTTCCCCATATGTCGCTGGTGATGAACGCCGACCATTGCAGTTATCTGCAAAAACGTTTCGACGTGTTCAAAAACCAAAAACTCTTTGAAAAAATGGAGTTTTCTACTGACCGCGCCAAAATTGCCGAATGGGCGCCGCTGGTTGTCAACGGCCGTGATGAAAACCAATCCATCGCCGCCAACTACTCCGCCGAAGGCACAGATGTCGATTTCGGCAGCCTGACCCGCCAGATGGTCAAATACTTGAGCGACAAAGGCGTAAAAATCAAATTCAACCGCCATGTCGACGACCTCAATCGCGAATCGGACGGCGCATGGGTGCTGAAAACCAGCAGCACCAAAGACGATGACGACCCGTTGACACTCCGCACCCGTTTCGTCTTCCTCGGCGCAGGCGGCGGCGCACTGACCCTGCTGCAAAAATCTGGTATCCCCGAAGGCAAAGGCTACGGCGGCTTTCCGGTTTCCGGCCTCTTCTTCCGCAATAGCAATCCCGAAACGGCCGCGCAACACAACGCCAAAGTGTACGGCCAAGCCTCAGTCGGCGCACCCCCTATGTCCGTTCCGCATTTGGATACCCGCAACGTGGACGGCCAACGCCATTTGATGTTCGGCCCGTATGCAGGCTTCCGCCCCAACTTCCTCAAACAAGGCTCGCTCATGGATCTGCCGATGTCCATCCACATGGACAACCTCTATCCTATGCTCCGCGCCGGTTGGGCTAATATGCCGCTGACCAAATACCTCTTGGGCGAATTGCGCAAAACCAAAGAAGAACGCTTCACTTCGCTCTTAGAGTATTATCCGGAAGCCAATCCTGACGATTGGGAACTGATTACCGCCGGTCAACGCGTACAAATCATCAAAAAAGACCCGAAAAAAGGCGGCGTACTCCAATTTGGTACCGAAATCGTCGCTCATGCCGACGGCTCGCTGGCCGCATTGCTGGGCGCGTCCCCAGGTGCATCAACCGCCGTACCTTTGATGATTAAGCTGATCAACCAATGCTTCCCAGATCATGCCGAATCATGGTCAGGCCGTCTGAAAGAATTGGTGCCCGGCTACGGTATCAAGCTAAACGACAATCCGTCTTTGGCGGACGAAATCATCAGCCACAACGCGTCCGTTTTGGGCATTCATCACTAAATTGAAGCAGACACAAAGGCGGGCATTCTTGCCCGCCTTTTTTCAAACCATTAAAATAGCGGCATTCAGGCCGTCTGAAATCTAATCTGCAGCAGCATGTTGCACGATTCAAACCCGAAAATCAGCCCCAATAGAAAAACGCCATGACCGATATTCTCAACAAAATCCTTGCCACCAAAGCAGAAGAAGTGGCCGCCCAAAAAGCTGCCGTTTCCTTGGAAGACATCAAAGCCCAAGCGCAGGCTGCCGCGCCGGTTCGCAGCTTTATCGGCTCGATCCGTGAAAAACACACGCAGAATCTACCTGCCATTATTGCCGAAGTCAAAAAAGCCAGCCCGAGCAAAGGCCTGATCCGTCCTGATTTTCATCCTGCTGAAATCGCCGCTGCCTATGAAAAAGCCGGTGCAGCCTGCTTGTCCGTGTTGACGGACGAACCTTACTTCCAAGGCTCGCCGGAGTATTTGAAACAGGCGCGTGCGGCCGTGGCGCTGCCGGTCTTGCGTAAAGACTTTATCATCGACGAATACCAAATCTATCAGGCGCGCGCGTGGGGTGCGGATGCGGTTCTTCTGATTGCCGCCGCATTGGAAGCCGGGCAGCTTGAGCGTTTTGAAGCCGTTGCCCACGAATTAGGCATGACTGTATTGTTGGAGTTGCACGATGTGTCCGAGCTGGAAAAATGCCGCAACATGACCACGCCGTTGTGGGGCGTCAACAACCGCAACCTGCGTACGTTTGAAGTGACCCTGCAACAAACCCTCGACCTCTTGCCTGAATTGAACGGCAAAACCGTTGTAACCGAAAGCGGCATCCGCAACAAAGAAGACGTCGATTTCATGCGCGACCACGGCGTGCATACTTTCCTGATCGGCGAAACCTTTATGCGTGCCGACGATATCGAAGCAGAAGTCAAAAAACTGTTCTAAACCCTAAAAAACATCAGGCCGTCTGAATTTTCAGATGGCCTGAATCCATTGGAGACGAGAAAAAATGTTTGCCGTACAGCGCATTTACGCCTATCAACCCGATTCTAAACAAACCGCCGTCTTTATCGACCGCCTTTATCCGCGCGGCGTCCATAAAGAAGTTTTCGCTACGGCGCTTTGGCTGAAAGACATTACGCCCAGTGCAAACCTGCGTCGCTGGTATCACGAAAATCCGGCTGAGAATTTTGACGGTTTTGTCAGCCGTTATCATGAAGAGCTGCAAGGCGATGCCGAGCAGGCCGCCATCAAGCGGCTGCTGGATTTGGAGCGGCAACACGGCAATATCCTGCTGCTGACCGCCGTCAAAGATCCCCGACATTCCCACGTCTCTGCGCTGGCTCAATTTTTGGGCACAACGTTTGAATATCGCGATTAAAAAATCAGTGTTTGAACCGGATACAAAAAGGCCGTCTGAAATCAAGGTTTCAGACGGCCTGCTATTTTCAAATCAAGAAGGATAACGGTGTGCCACCAATTTTCCGTCTATGTATTCGCCGATATAGACTTGCGAGGCTTCAAGGTGGAGGCGGTCGAGTTCCTGTTGCAGCCATTCTTCATCACGCTTAATGATTTCGAGGATGTCGGGGTCAACTTGGCCGTCTGTAATCAGTGGATAGCGCAAGCTTTCGTCGCCGTACTTAATGACGGCGAGCTGGCCGTTTTGTTCCATCACGGCACGTTTGACGGCAGAGATTTCGTAGATGCCGGCGGCGCGGAGTTTGAACATGAGGTCGTGTGCGCTGATGCCGTTTTTCATGCATTCATCGGTTTGGATTTTGCCGTTGACGATAACCCAGACGGATTTGCCGTCAATGATGGATTTGACCCAGCGGTTGTGGTTTTTGATGAATTTCAGGCTCAAAACCAACAGCGTCCACAAAATCAGCACGAGGAAAAATTGCAACAGGCCGACGCTGTCGCTGTAAATCACGCCGCCGATGATGCCGCCGAGTACATAGTTTTGCACTTGGTCCATGGCGGAGGTCGGCGCGAGGTTGCCTTTACCTAAGAGGTTGATTTGCAAAATCAAACCTAAAATACCCATCAGCAGTTTGAGGGCGAGCAGGGAGTATGCTTCCATGTGTGTGTATCCTGTTATTCTTTATCGATGAGTTCGATATTGTTGTTGACCAAATTGATGGGCGTCAGCGTGTAGGCGGAGAAGTCTTGATTGAAATGGACTTCGTAGTATTGGTTTTTAATGCCGATAATCATGCCGTTGAACAGGCGCGTGCTGTTGACGATGATGTCTTGTTTTTCAACTTTTTGGTTTTCAATCAAGGCATTGAGAAAGCCGACCATGCGCGACGTATCGGCGGCAAAGTTTTGACGCTCGCTGTACGAAAGATATTGCGTGCCGCAGATGAGGATGAGCAACAGCAG
This sequence comes from Neisseria sp. P0008.S002, assembly GCF_051962805.1. Classification (NCBI taxonomy): domain Bacteria; kingdom Pseudomonadati; phylum Pseudomonadota; class Betaproteobacteria; order Neisseriales; family Neisseriaceae; genus Neisseria; species Neisseria sp. P0008.S002. Next base: position 104,763 of record NZ_JBQCUY010000007.1, read on the forward strand.
CGCAATAATGCTCAGGTCGCGGTATTTGGTGTCCATGCGGTGGCGCAGGTATTGCGATACGGCGAGCAGGAGGATGACGAGGGCGGCGAAAATCAGGATGTATTTCAAGTAGTCGTTGAAATACATATGATTTTCAAGATAAAAGTGAGAAAAGAATTTCATGATATTTGATAAATTTGGGAAGGGTAATAAGGCCGTCTGAAACTTACATTTCAGACGGCCTTGTCTATTAAACAAGGATGTTGCGTTAAGGTTTCGGATAAAGCATACATGGTGCTTCCCGAAGTAGTATCAGTTGATAAATCCGTCGTCTTTCATTTTCTTTTCGGCAAAATACTGGCTGATCACCAGCAAGCTGGCCAGAATGATAATGAAAAGACCTGCCATGGTCAGGGTGATTTTGAGAAACAAATCGGCATCGACGAAGGAAAACCAAAGTTGCAAAATCAAGAGCAACACCCAGCTGACGAACAATCCGAGACAGGCATAGACGCCGAGTTTAAACACGTTCTTTTTCCAAAATGACGACGTAGGCTTCACGCACGAAAAACAGCAGCATGCGGCGTTGGTCTTTTTCCATGGTAACGACCTTCCAACCTTGTGAAGCGTGGCTGTTGAGGAAATCGCTGAATTTGACCGGATTGATTTTGGCACTGCCGAAAATCAAGCTGGAAAGCAGGTTCTCTTGATAAATGACGGCTTTATATTCTTTCATTTTATTCCTTTAAAATAAGGGGGCCTTAAGGCCCCCCATGATTCTACTCCTTATTGTTCAACTGCGGCAATACGGAACCTTCGCCCAAGGACAACAAACCGCTTTGCGAGTAAATACCCAGTTTGGCGCGGGTATCGGTGATGTCGAGGTTGCGCATGGTGAGCTGGCCGATGCGGTCGAGCGGGGTGAATGCGGCGTCTTCAACTTTTTCCATGCTCAGGCGTTCGGGTTGGTAGGTCAGGTTGGGCGATTCGGTGTTCAGAATCGAATAGTCGTTGCCGCGGCGCAGTTCGAGGGTAACTTCGCCGGTGATGGCTTTGGCAACCCAGCGTTGGGCGGTTTCGCGCAACATGAGGGCTTGGCTGTCAAACCAGCGGCCTTGGTAGAGCAGGCGGCCGAGACGCAGGCCGTTGATGCGGTATTGTTCGATGGTGTCCTCGTTGTGGATACCGGTTACCAAGCGTTCGTAGGCGATGTGGAACAACGCCATGCCCGGGGCTTCGTAGATGCCGCGCGATTTGGCTTCGATGATGCGGTTTTCGATTTGGTCGCTCATGCCCAAGCCGTGACGGCCGCCGATGCGGTTGGCTTCGAGGAAGAGTTCGACAGGATCGGCGTATTCTTTGCCGTTTAATGCAACCGGCACGCCTTCTTCAAAGCGCACGCTGACTTCTTCGGGTTTGACTTCGACGTTTTCGTCCCAGAAGGCAACGCCCATGATAGGCTTAACGATTTTGATGCCGCTGTTGAGAAATTCCAAGTCTTTGGCTTCGTGCGTCGCGCCGAGCATATTGGAGTCGGTGGAGTAGGCTTTCTCCACCGACATTTTGTAGTTGAAGCCGTTGGCAATCAGAAATTCGCTCATTTCGTGGCGGCCGCCAAGTTCGTCGATAAATTGTTGGTCGAGCCAAGGTTTGTAGATTTTCAGCGCGGGATTGGTCAAGAGGCCGTAGCGGTAGAAACGCTCGATGTCGTTGCCTTTGTAGGTGCTGCCGTCGCCCCAGATATTCACATCGTCTTCTTTCATGGCGGAAACGAGCATGGTGCCGGTAACGGCGCGGCCCAAAGGCGTGGTGTTGAAGTAGGCGATGCCGCCGGTGGAAACGTGGAACGCGCCGCATTGGATGGCGGCGATGCCTTCATGTGCCAATTGTGCGCGGCAGTCGATTAAGCGGGCGTTTTCTGCACCGTATTCCATCGCTTTTTTAGGAATGGCGTTGTAGTCGTCTTCGTCGGGCTGGCCAAGGTTGGCAGTGTAGGCGTAAGGCAGCGCACCTTTGAGTTTCATCCACAGCAGCGCGGCGGAGGTATCAAGGCCGCCGGAGAAGGCGATGCCGACTTTTTGGCCGACGGGGAGATTTTGTAAAATGGTATGGTTTTGGCTCATGGGAATTTCTCCAGACTTGAAAAGTTGAAACCATTATCTTATAAATGGAATACATTGTCAGCAATTAGGCCGTCTGAATGTTCGGAGGGCCGTATTAAAGAAACCTCATCATGAACGCTTTTAACCTCATTATCATCGGCGACGAAATCTTACACGGCAGCCGCCAAGACAAGCATTTCGCCTTTTTCAAATCTTTATTGGAATCGCACGGGCTGAAGCTCAATCAGGTGCAATATCTGCCCGACGAACCCGAATTGCTGGTCAAACAGCTGCGCCGCAGTTTTTCAGACGGCCTGCCGACTTTCGTTACCGGCGGTATCGGCTCTACACCTGACGACCATACGCGCCAAGCCGCCGCTGCTGCTTTGGATTTGCCTGTCGTCCGCCATCCTGAAGCCGCCAAGTTTATCGAAGGCGTAACCCTGAAACGCGGCGAGCCGCTTGATTCGCCGGAACACGCCCAACGCCTGAAAATGGCGGATTTTCCCGAAGGCGCGGAATTGGTGCCCAATCCGTTTAACAACATCGCCGGATTTTCCATCCGCGAGCATTATTTCTTCCCCGGCTTCCCCGTGATGGCGCACCCGATGGCGGAGTGGGTATTGGAAACTTATTACGCCGACCGCTTCAACCAAACCGAACGCGGCAGCCGTAGCGTGTATGTGTTCGACCAACCCGAATCGCGCATTACGCCGATTATGGAACATCTTGAGCGTACCTACGCCGGTGTTCGTTCGTACAGTCTGCCCACCGTGGGCCGTACCGATTCAGACGGCCGTTATACTCCGCCGCATATCGAATTCGGCATCAAAGCGGAAGGCGAGGCCTGCCGCTTGTTGGATGCTGCGTGGGAAGATGCGTTGCAGGGTTTGCAGGCGATTGGCGCGACTTTGAAAGAAACGGTGGAATAATGCACTTATCCCCAGCCCAATCCAGACGCGCACTGACTTTTGTCTCTTTGCTGTTTTTGCCGCCGACCCTCATCATCGGCATTTGGCTGGCGCAATATGGCGGCTTTGCTTTTGAGCCGCCGCTGATGCACGCCGTCCATGCCCACGCAGGAACATGGTTTGACCCGATTGCCACCGTGTTGCACTATCTGGGCAAAACCGCGATTGCCGTGCCGCTGATCGGTGCAGTCGCTGCAGCCCTGTATTTTGCCGATAAGAAGCGCGAAGCACTGTTTTGCGTGTTGGCGGCATTGGTGCCGACTTTGAACATGCTGATTGTGAAGGTTTGGTTTGCCCGCGAACGTCCGCTGCTTTGGCCGCGCCTGATTGAAGAGAGCAATTTTTCCTTCCCCAGCGGCCACAGTACGTTTTCCGCCGCCATTGCCGTCATGCTGATATTGCTTTGCCGCCGCACGCGCTACCGCCGCGCCGCTTGGATAGGCGGTATTTCCTTTGCCCTGTTGACCGGGTTTTCGCGCATTTATTTGGGCGTGCATTATCCCACCGACGTTTGGGCAGGCTGGACCAACGGCACGCTGACTGCCTTGTTGGTGTATATGCTCATCTTCAGGCCGTCTGAAAAATAGAAGAAACGAATTATGAATACACGTTCACCCAACACGCCTTATTGGCTCAGAAACGGCCATGCCGACACTCTATTTGCCAAGTTGCTGCAAGGCAAGGCGCCCGACTACCGCCGCGAGCTTCTGCCCGACAGTACCGGCAAAACCCAAGTTGCCTACGATTTTGTCGACAGTGCCGACCCCGATGCGCCGTTGGTGGTTTTGTTTCACGGACTGGAAGGCAGCAGCGAGAGCCATTACGCGGTCGAGCTGATGAAAGCCGTGCAGCAGCGCGGTTGGAACGGCGTGGTTGCCCATTTCCGCAGTTGCGGCGGCATAGAAAACACCGCGCCCGTGTTCTACCACCTCGGCGATACGTCCGAAATCGCCTTTATGCTCAACACGCTTGCCCGACGCTATTCAATCATCTACGCCGTCGGCGTTTCTTTGGGGGGTAATGCTTTGGCCAAATATTTGGGCGAGCAGGGCAGCAATGCCGTTCCGCGCGCTTCTGCCGTCGTTTCTGCACCGGTTGATGCCGTAGCGGCAGGTACGCGTTTTGATCAGGGCATGACGCGACTGATTTACACGCGCTATTTTTTGAATTCACTGTTGCCGAAAGCCCAGGCGATTCCCCGGTTTCAGACGGCCTTAAGCCAGCAAAACTGCAAAACGCTTGGCGATTTTGACGACCGCTTTACCGCGCCGCTACACGGTTTTGCCGACCGCCACGATTACTACCGCCGCAATTCCTGCAAACCGTTTCTGAAAGGCGTGGATACGCCGTTGCTGTTGCTTAATGCCGTCAACGACCCCTTCCTGCCGCCGGAAGCCCTGCCGACCGGGCGGGATGTGTCCTCGGCCGTTACGCTGTTGCAACCGGCATACGGCGGTCATGTCGGCTTTGTCAGCCGCGATCAGGGCCGTCTGAATCTGCAATGGCTGCCGCAAACGGTGTTGGACTATTTCAAACAGTATCAGCCGTAAATGAAAAAGGACATGTATGCGACATGCCCTTAGTGTGCAGAAAGTAAAAAGGCCGTCTGAAAACGAATTTCAGACGGCTTTTTGAATGGCTTGATTATTTGCCTTTGTTGTCGGCTTTGGCTTCTTTTTTCAGAGAAGCGTACAACTCAGGGTCGCGGTTTTTCAGCAGGGAAGCAACGGCCAAGTCGTCACGGTTGACTTTAGCTAAATCTACGCGCTCGATATGTACCAAACGCAGCAATTCGCGTACAGGTTTAGGCATATTGCGGCCGGATTCGTAACGGGAACCACCGGATTGAGTCACACCAATGCGGCTCCAGAAGTCCATTTGGTTCAGGCCGAGTTTTTTACGGATATCGCGGATGTTTTCAATTTTTTCGAACGATTTCATGAATCTTCCTTATTGTGGTATTTGTTGCATGCCTCTAGGCATAAAAATGGGTCTGCAAGAATGCCGGCATCCCTTTTCCTGTAGGCTTTTGGGGTGATATGTGGGCGTATTGCAAATGACTGATCTAGATAATTAGACAGTATATTCGAAAGAAGTTTGCCGCTGTTTGCCATAATTTGTGTAAATATTTCTTAATTCATTATTTCGTATAATTTTTGGCATATAAATCATTAAATTATGCGATTATCTTAAATATGGCGTGGGCAAATTTTTACATAACTAAACAATTCATTATGGGTAAAAACTTAATTTCGAGCATTTATTCGGTTTGGTGGGTTGGGAAAACGGATAAATTTCAGGCCGTCTGAATCTGTATTTTTAGACGGCCTGAAAATTTTTCAAGTTTAAGGCTTGCCGGTGGCAGGGCTGATGGTGAGGATTTCGTAGCCGGTTTCGGTAACCAAGACTTCGTGTTCCCATTGGGCGGAGAGGGAACGGTCTTTGGTGACCACTGTCCAACCATCGTTCAGGATACGCAGGTGGCGTTTGCCTTGGTTGATCATCGGCTCGATGGTAAAAATCATGCCCGGTTTGAGGACGAGGCCCTGACCTTTGCGGCCGTAGTGGACCACTTGCGGCGCTTCGTGGAAACCGCGGCCGATGCCGTGGCCGCAGAATTCTTGAACTACGGAGTAGCCGGCATTTTCGGCAACCTGTTGGCAGGCATAGCCGACGTCGCCGAGGGTGGCACCGGGTTTGACCGCTTCGATACCCGCCATCATGGAGGCGTGGGTCACGTCGATCAGGCGCTGGGCAATCGGTGAGACTTTGCCGACGGTAAACATGCGGCTGGAGTCGCCGTGGAAGCCGTCTTTTTTGATGGTCAGGTCGATGTTGACGATGTCGCCTTCTTTCAGCGGCTTGTCATCGGGAATGCCGTGGCAGATGACGTGGTTGACGGAGGTGCAGCAGGATTTCGGATAGGGCGGGTTGCCGTAGTTGAGGGGGGCGGGATAACCGCCTTGGACGTTGACGTGGTAGTCGTAAACGAGTTTGTCGATTTCGTTGGTGGTGACGCCGGGTTTGACGAATTGGCCGATGTAATCGAGGGCTTCGGCGACCAAGCGGCCAAGTTCGCGCATTTTTTCGATTTCTTCGGGGGTTTTGATGATGACTTTGTCCATGAGGTTTCCTTCTTGTTTCAGACGGCATGGGGGCCGTCTGAACGGGACGGGTGTGCCGTCTGTTTAAAACAGGTTGTCGAGATTGTCTTTGTTGCGCGGTTTGGTTTGTGGTTTGGTCTCAGGCTCGGCTTTGGGAGTCGGTTTGGACTCGGGGGCTTTGGCTTTTGCCGGTTTGTTTTCTGCTGCTTGTGCGGCCGGTTTGCTGTCTGCGGCTTTGTTTGCTACCGGCTGGCTGTCTGCTTGAGGTGTGTTTTGAGCGGCAGGGCTGCTGTTGTCGGATTGTGTTTTTTCTGATTTGTCAGTTTCGGCGCGTTTGTTTTCTGTGCGTTTGCCGCGGTGTGCGGCAGGCCGGTCGTTTTTTGCACCTTCTTCGGCTTTGTCGCCTTTTTCGTTTTGTGGGACGACAGGATTGCCGGAGGCGGTTTTTTCGTCGCCTTCTTGGGCGGGTTGGACGGTTTCAGGTTCGACTGCGCCGTTGGGGCGCCAAACTTCAATGCGTGTATCGGTTTGTTCGGCAGGGCTTTTTTCGGGTACGTCGGTTTTACCGGAGTTTAGGGTGCTGAATACGCCGGCGACAAGGGCTGCGACGGCGATAAAGCTGACAAGGAATAAAGCGCGGATTAGGTGTTTGGGCTTAAGTTGGAAAGGGGTTTTATTATTCTTGGACATGATGGGTCAGGTAATCGTTGGAGGAATGGCCGTCTGAATATTCAGACGGCCCCGGGTTGCCTGTGAATCAGTTGGCAACGTAGTTTTGATAGAGGGTCACGACTTTTTGTACGCCGACGGTCGTGCTGACTTTTTGGGTCACGCGAGCTTGCTCGTCGGGCGTGAGGATACCCATGACATAGGTCACGTTGCCGTAAGTTACGATTTTGACGCGTGCTTGGGTGGCCGGGCTGAGGCCCAACAGGGCGGCGCGGACTTTGGATGTGCCCCAGGTGTCGTTGGTCACGTCGCCAAGCGAACGCGCTTGCGAGGCGACGGTAATGTAGTTGTACACGCCTTCTGCGGCTTGTTCGGAACGGGCGATGCGTTCAACAAATTGTTTTTCGCCTTCGGTGGCCACTTGTCCGAGCAGGAGCAGGTGGCGGTTGTAGCCGACAACGTTCAGTTTGGGCTTGTAGCCTTCGACTTGGTTGTTTTGGCGCAGGTAGGAGCGTGCGGTGGTTTCGACGCGCAGGGCCATAACGTTGTCGTCGGTTTGCGCGCCTGTGGTGCGGCGGTCGACGGCGGATTTGGTGCCGACGGCAGCACCGCCGATCAGTGCGCCGACGCAGCCGCTCAGACTCAGGCTCAAGAGGGTCGCTGTCAGAACGGGGAGGGCGTAGCGTTTGATATTCTTCATATCCTTTTCCTTGGGTATGGACGGGTGGGCGTTCAGACGGCCTTTAAGGGATGAGCCGTCTGAAAAGAAAGGGTTACATGCCTTCAAGCAGGGCGGAGTCGATACAGTCGCACATGGCGTGAATCAGCAAAATATGGTTTTCCTGAATGCGGGCAGTACGCGGATAAGGGACGTTGAGCAAAACGTCGGTATCTTTGAGCATGGCGGCGATTTTGCCGCCGTCGCGGCCGGTCATGGCGATGACGTGCATATCGCGTTCGTGTGCCGCTTTGATGGCTTCGATGACGTTGGCGGAGTTGCCGGAGGTGGAGATGCCGACCAATACGTCTCCGGCACGTCCGAGTGCGCGCACTTGTTTGCTGAATACGTGGTCGAAACCGTAGTCGTTGCCGATGGCGGTCAGGGCGGAAGTGTCCGTCGTCAGCGCGACAGCGGCCAATTCCATGCGCTCTTTTTCAAAACGGCCGGTCATTTCGGCGGCGAAGTGTTGCGCGTCGGCAGCCGAACCGCCGTTGCCGCAGGCTAAAATTTTGCCGTCGTTCATCAGGCATTGCAGCATCAGCTCGGCGGCCTGTGCGGTCGGCTCGACCAGTACTTTTTCAGCTTCCTGCTTGGCGCGGATGCTCTCGGCAAAATGTGCGGAAACGCGTTCTTGTAATGTTGTCATGAGGTTAACCTGTAATATTTTGAATCCATTCGGGCGGGCCGTCGCCCTCGATCAGTACCGCGTCCAGGCGGCAGGGCGCATGGTTTAACCCGTGCTTTTGCAGATAATACTCTACACTTTGTTGCAATTTCAATAATTTGGACGGCGAGATGCTGTATGCGGCACCACCGAAACCTCGGTTTTTGCGGTATTTTACTTCAACAAACACAATCGTACCGCCGTTTTTGACGATTAAATCGATTTCGCCGTAGGCGCAATGCCAGTTCCGTGCCAGCAGCGAGCAGCCTTTGCCTAGCAGGAACGCCAGTGCCGCATCTTCGGCCGCCGCCCCCTGTTTGTGGTTTAAGCGCATGAAAAGTTTACCCGTTATATAATTATTGTTTTTAAAGAGACGCCGTTTCAGACGGCCTTGAATCTATGTACACAAAACACCTGCAAAAAGCCGTCGACAGCATCGAAAAACAGACATTATACGTTGTCGCCACACCCATCGGCAATTTAGCCGACATAACGCTGCGCGCGCTGGCCGTGCTGCAAAAGGCCGACATAATCTGCGCCGAGGACACCCGTGTTACCGCCCAGCTTTTGAGTGCGTACGGCATTCAGGGCAAACTCGTGAGCGTGCGCGAACACAACGAGCAGCAAATGGCCGACAAAATCATCGCCCATCTTTCAGACGGCCTGAGCGTTGCCCAAGTTTCGGATGCGGGTACGCCAGCGGTGTGCGATCCGGGTGCGAAACTTGCCGCCCGCGTGCGCGAAGCCGGATTTAAAGTGGTGCCTGTGGTCGGCGCAAGCGCGGTCATGGGGGCGTTGAGCGTGGCCGGTGTGACGGAATCTGATTTTTACTTCAACGGTTTCCTGTCGCCTAAGGCCGGCGAACGCCAAAAGCTGATGGCCAAATGGGCGGAAGCCGATTTTCCGATTGTGATGTTTGAAACGCCGCACCGTATCGAAGCAAGCCTTGCGGATATGGCCGCGCAGTTCCCCGAACGCCGTTTGACTTTGGCGCGCGAAATCACCAAAACGTTTGAAACCTTCCTCAGCGGCACGGTTGCCGAAATCCAAGCCGCCCTTAAAAACGACAGCAACCAAACGCGCGGCGAGATGGTGTTGGTGTTGCACCCTGCCGTGAAAGAGAAACACAGCGATTTGCCCGAGGCGGCACAAAATACCATGAAAATCCTTGCGGCCGAGTTGCCGACCAAACAGGCCGCCGAGCTTGCCGCCAAGATTACCGGCGAGAATAAAAAGGCGCTGTATGATTTGGCTTTGGAATGGAAAAAGCAGGGATAATGGCTGATTGGCAAACCGTATATCAAAGGCCGTCTGAACAATGGATTTCAGACGGCCTTTTTTGATTGGATTTTAGAGGATTTCAAATTGATCCGATAGGTTCAATACGCTTCTAAGTTTGCGTTTCAGACGGCCTCAATGTTTGGCAAACCTGTTTCAACGCTGCCATGCGTTGCGCAAATATTCGATGCAGTCGGTCAGGGCGTAAAACGGGGCGTTGCCGTGATTGGCGTTGGGGTAGAGGGTAAAGCGGACATCTGCGCCGAGATGGTGCAAAGTGCCGGCAAGGATTTTGGCTTGTGCAACCATGCCGCGGCTGGTTTGGTCGGGGCGGTTGTTTCTGCCTTCATGTTCTCCTGCACCGAGGCGGATGCCGATTCCTTGCGGCAATGTGCCGGGCAGCCAATCGAGTACGCGGCGGTCTTGCCACCAGATAGACGGCGACACCAGCAAATAATGGCGGAAGCGTTCGGGGCGGGTGAACAGGGAATAGAGGCCGTACAAGGCGCCGAATGAATGGCCGAAGACGGCTTGGTTTTGGGTATCGATGCGGTATTTGCCGTCGAGCAGGGCGGAGAGTTCGTCATCGATAAAGCGGCTGAAGCGGTCGGCTTGGCCGTATTGTTTGCGTTCGGATTCGGGCGCGTTGTCGGGCAGCGGCGGCGTGTAGTCGAGGGCGCGTTGGCTTAAGTCGCGGATGGTGCCGCCGGTATAGCCGATGCCGACAATCAGACAGGCGGCATGGCTTTTGGTGATGGGGTTGATGAGCAGGGATTGCGCCATATTGAGGATGGCAGGGAAAAAGGCATCCCCGTCAAGAATATACAGTACGGGATAGCCGCCTGCCGGACGCTCGCCGAGTGCCGCGGCTTGAATGCGGTAGGTGCGGCCGGTGTGGGCGGAAGTAAGGGCGGTTTCTTCGGCTTGCAGCAGGGTGGCGGCTTGCCAGTTAGGACGGATGGACATGATGGGGTGCTTTAATCAATGGTTGCTTAAGGGAAAAGGCCGTCTGAATAATGGTTTTCAGACGGCCTTATTGTACGGATTTCTGCCTTTTTAACAATACGCGCAATTAGCGTACGTCAACGTAGGAGCTGCTGTGCAGTTCGCGCAGGAGGTTGGTGGTCGCCTGTTGCGCTTTTTGTTGGGACAGGTATTGGCGGACGGCGTTTTGTTGGCGCTCTTCAGGCGTACCTGCTTCGCGGACGTCGTTCAGCTTGATGATGTGCCAGCCGAATTGGGTGCGGACAGGGGCGCTGATTTGGCCGGGTTTGAGTTTGTGGACGGCTTCTTCAAATGGGGCAACCATCATGCCGTCGGCAAACCAGCCCAAGTCGCCGCCGTTGCCGGCGCTGCCGTCTTGCGAGTATTGGCGTGCCAAACCGCCGAAATCTGCGCCGCTGCGGGCTTGTGAGTAGATTTTGCGGATGGTGCTTTCTGCGCCGACGGCGGCATTATCGTTGTCGGCTTTAATGAGGATGTGTTGGGCATGATATTGGCGCACAGGGTCGGCTTCGGGCAGGGTGATGCCTTGTTGTTTGGCCTGCTCGATGTAGCGTGCTACTTCGGAGTCGCTGACGCGGCTGTTTTGCATGATGGCCTGTTGGCGCACTTTTTCAACAATAATGCTGTCGGCGATGTCTTGACGGACGGCGGCAGAAGGATTTTTGATGTTGGGGTTGTGCGCGATGACGGCTTCAATTTCGCTATCGGTCGCTTGGATGTTGCGGCGTTTGCCGGCTTGGAGGATCAGGGATTGGTTGATCATTTGTGCCAAAACCTGTTGGCGCAGCTCGTTGGCGTCCATTTGTGTGCCTTTCGGCATGGTTTGACGCGCTTGTGCTACGGCTTGTTCTACTTGGCGGTGGGTAATGACTTCGTTGTCGACAACTGCGGCAATGCCGTCTGAAAGATGTACGCCGCTTTGTACGGCAGGCATGGTGGTGGCGCTGACGACTGGAGTTTTGTTGGCACGCGCTTTGGTCGCTTTGGCTTTAGGGGCGGCGTGTGCGCCTACTGCGAGAGTGAGTGCGGCGACGAGAATCAGGGGTTTGAAGTTCATTGTTTGACTACCTCGTTGGTTTTGCTGTAACCGGGAATGGCTAAGCGGAGTTTTTCGAATGGGTTGTTGCCGATATTGCTCAAGTCTTTGAGTTGGAGGTTGAAGAATACGGCGTTTTTGTGGCTGTTTTCGCCGGTAACATAGCGTTGGCCGACCAAGCTCGCGCTCCAGCAGCCGCAGTTGCTTTTGTATTCTGCACCGATGAGCATTTCCAGCGGTTTTTTGGCTTCGATTTCGTAGTTGTAACGGGCGACGGCGTATAGGTTTTTGCTCAACGGCCATTGGGCGGCAAGGTCGACTTGGCTGAGTTTGTCGTAGAAATAGTCGCCGTTGGCTTGCAGATAGATGCGCTCGTTGCGTCCGTATTTGTAGCGCGCGCTTAAGACTTTGCCGGGTTCGGGGTTGTAGGCAATCCCTGCGGCGTAGCTTTCGGCACGGCTTTGGTTTTGGTTGTAGTGGATGTCCAAGTCGATGCGGATGCTCGGGGTAATGTTGCCGTGTGCAAAGGCTACCCAGTCGGACTGACTGCGCGGATAACGGCTGACGCTGCCGTCAGGCAGGACGTTGTCGTTTTTGAAGTAAAACTTCTGGCCGATACCTGCACGGAAGAGTTCCGCACCGGTGTTGGGGTTGAGGATGCGGCTTTGTGTGGCCAGCGTCAGGCTGTTGGCAGAATTGATGCGGTCGTTGCCCGAATACAGGTTTTCGCGGAACAGCTGCGAATAGGTAAAGCTGTTTTCGGAGCTGTCGAAATTGGGCAGGTCGTTTTGGGACTTGGTCGGAATGTAGTTGTAAAACAGGCGCGGTTCGAGCGTTTGCAGGTATTCTCCGCCGAAGAGACGGGCCCTGCGCTCGAAGGTCAGGCCGCTGTCGACGTTGATGATTGGCAGGACGCGGCTGACATTGCGGCTGCTTTGGCCGTTGAAGCTGTTGAGGCTGTAATAAGTGGCGTGTACGCCGACTTTAGGCCGGATGTAGCCCCATTGGTTGTGGAAGTCCCATTTAACGCTTGGGTAGAGCACCACGCGGCTGCCGTCTTGCTTGGTATCGTGGTCAAAACGGGTGAATTGGCCTAATACGTTAAGTTGCGCCTTGCCGATATGGCTTTGCCAACGGCCGGTCAGGCGAGGCATGATGGCATAAGGCTCGTCTTTATAGCCGTCTTGGTTGGCCAGCGTTTGATATTTTTGTACGCGCAACGAGCCGTCGAAGCTGCCGCCTAGCAGTTTGTCGCTGTAATTGAGCCATGCCTGACGGTCGAGGTTGACGTTGCGCGCGATGTCTTCTCGGCCGTAGAAGTCGCGGTAGTAATCATCGTCGGAAACTTGGTTGTAGTTGATGCCGCCGCTGATTTTGCTGTTCAGCTGCTGCTGGTGTTTCCATTTGAACTGGTAGCGGTTGTTGTGGACGCTTTTTTGGTCGTTCGGCATCCAGTCGCCATCGACTTCGCCGCTGTAATTCGGTTGCAGATAACGCACTTGGCCGCCCAGTTGCACGCCGCGTTTGCTGATGATGCCCGGGCGGATGGTGGCATCCAAATTCGGCGCAAGGTTGAAGTAGTAGGGCAGGCTCAGCTCAAGGCCGTCTGAACCGGTGGTAATGGTCGGAACGAGCAGGCCGCTTTTGCGGTTGCCGTTGATGGGGAAGTCCGCCCAAGGCGTGTAGAGGACGGGGACGCCGCCGAATACCAGCGAAGCGTGTTTGGCCACGCCGATGCCTGTCGATTCATCGGCTTCGATGCTTTGCGCTTGGATATACCAGCTGGCATCGCCGGGCGAACAGGTGTTGAATTTGGTATTGATGAGTTTATAGAGGCCTTTGCCTTTGAGTTCGGCTTTTTCGCTGACACTTTGAAGGCGGCGGCCGCCTTGTTCGGTATTGAGGCGCACGGCGGTGCCGGAACCGGTTTGGTTTTTGAGGTTGTAAACCAATTGGTCGCCGGATACGGTCGAACCGTTTTGATACAGGGTAAAGCGGTCGCCGGCGGTAACGGTATCGGTGGCTTGGTCGTATTGCGCCCAATCGGCATTGAGAACATCGGCATTGCGCTCGACAATGACGTCGCCTTCGGCACGGACGCCGACTTGGGTCTGGCCTTCTATTTTATCGGCGTTGACGCGGGTGTAATCGGCAGGCAGGGCTGGCTCGCCGCTGCGTTTGATTTCGGCGGTTTCGGCCGGCTTGGCATCTTCATGGTCGCAAAACAGGCAAGTGCTGCCCAAGGAAAGCGGATCGGCTTCGCTTTGGCCGGTTTTTGCCGGTTTGGATTCGGCGGTGTGGGCAGGGGTATAGTCTTCCGCCTGCGGAACAGAAGCATCTTCCGCGCGCACGGCTGTTGCGCCAAAGCCCATAATTAAGGCGAGTACCAAGGGTTTGAGTGAAAATAAACGAGCCAAAATCGCCCCTTAAATCGGTTTGCCAGTTAGAATAGCGGTTATTGTAACCTGAAATTCTGCGATACCGCTATGCAACGACAAACCGAATTACAAAACTGGCTGGAGTCTGTTTACCCGAACCAGCCGTTCGAATTGAGCTTTGCGGCAGCCGATGCCGACTTCCGCCGTTATTTCCGTGCGACGTTTTCAGACGGCCAGACCGTTATCTGTATGGACGCGCCTCCTGAGAAGATGAGTGTTGCGCCTTATTTGAAAGTGCAAAAACTGTTTAACATGGTCAATGTGCCGCAAGTGCTTCATGTGGATGAAGCGTTGGGCTTTATGGTGTTGAACGATTTGGGCAATACCACATTCCTGACCGCCATGAATCAGGAAAACAGTGAAACCGCCCACAAAGCTCTGCTGCTCGAAGCCATCGATGAACTGATCGAACTACAAAAAGCCAGCCAACCCGGCAAACTGCCGGAATACGACCGCGAAGTCATGCTGCGCGAGATTAACCTGTTCCCCGAATGGTTTGTGGCCAAAGAATTGGGCCGCGAGTTGACCTTCAAACAACGCCAGTTGTGGCAGCAAACTGTCGATATGCTGCTGCCGCCCCTGTTGGCTCAGCCTAAAGTGTATGTCCACCGCGACTTTATTGTCCGCAATCTGATGCTGGCAAAAGGCCGTCCGGGCGTGTTGGACTTCCAAGACGCGCTTTACGGCCCAATTTCCTATGATTTGGTGTCGCTGCTGCGCGATGCATTTATCGAATGGGAAGAAGAATTTGTATTGGACTTGGTCATCCGTTACTGGGAAAAAGCACGCGCTGCCCAGCTGCCTGTGCCTGCCGAGTTTGACGAGTTCTACCGCTGGTTTGAATGGATGGGCGTACAACGCCATTTGAAAGTGGCCGGTATTTTTGCCCGTCTGTACTACCGCGACGGCAAAGACAAATACCGTCCTGAAATCCCGCGCTTCTTGAACTACTTGCGCCGCGTATCCCGCCGTTACAACGATTTGGCGCCGCTGTATGCGTTGCTGGTCGAATTGGTTGGCGATGACGAATTGGAAACAGGCTATACCTTCTAAGCTTGGTTTTTTAAGATTTGATTCCACTTTTCAGACGGCCTGATCAACAAAAGGCCGTCTGAAACCTTTACAGAACACATAAACATGACTTACATGATTTACCCCAAAACCTACGACGTGATTGTCGTCGGTGGCGGCCATGCCGGTACCGAAGCCGCGCTTGCCGCCGCACGCATGGGTGCGCAAACCCTGCTGCTCTCACACAACATCGAAACCCTCGGCCAAATGTCGTGCAACCCCTCCATCGGCGGTATCGGCAAAGGCCACCTCGTACGCGAACTCGACGCATTGGGCGGCGCAATGGCATTGGCAACCGACAAATCCGGTATCCAATTCCGCCGCTTGAATGCCAGCAAAGGCGCGGCGGTGCGAGCTACGCGCGCGCAGGCCGACCGTATCCTATATAAAGCCGCCATCCGCGAAATGTTGGAAAACCAAGAAAACCTCGACCTTTTCCAACAAGCCGTCGAAGACGTAACGCTCGACGGCGAACGCATCAGCGGCGTGGTTACTGCGATGGGCGTGGAGTTTAAAGCACGCGCTGTCGTGTTGACCGCCGGCACGTTTTTGTCCGGCAAAATCCACATCGGTTTGGAAAACTACGAAGGCGGCCGCGCGGGCGATCCAGCCGCCAAATCATTAGGCGGCCGTTTGCGCGAATTGAACCTGCCGCAAGGCCGTCTGAAAACCGGCACGCCGCCGCGTATTGACGGACGCACGATTGATTTCTCCCAACTGACCGAACAGCCCGGCGACACACCCGTTCCCGTAATGTCTGTACGCGGCAGCGCCGATATGCACCCGCGCCAAGTGTCCTGCTGGATTACGCATACCAATTTGAAAACACACGAAATTATCCGTTCAGGCTTCGACCGCAGCCCGATGTTTACCGGCAAAATCGAAGGCGTCGGCCCGCGTTATTGTCCGTCTATCGAAGACAAAATCAACCGCTTCGCCGATAAAGACAGCCACCAGATTTTTCTTGAGCCAGAAGGTTTGACTACGCACGAATACTACCCCAACGGTATCTCCACCAGCCTGCCGTTCGACATCCAAATCGCCCTTGTGCGCAGCATGAAAGGCCTTGAAAACGCCCATATCCTGCGCCCCGGCTACGCCATCGAATACGACTATTTCGATCCGCGCAACCTTAAAGCCAGCCTCGAAACCAAAACCATCCAAGGCCTCTTCTTTGCCGGACAAATCAACGGCACGACCGGCTACGAAGAAGCCGCCGCGCAAGGCCTGCTCGCAGGCGCAAACGCCGTGCAATACATCCGCGAACAAGACCCGCTCCTGTTGCACCGCGAACAAGCCTATCTCGGCGTATTGGTGGACGACCTCATCACCAAAGGCGTGAACGAACCTTACCGAATGTTCACCAGCCGCGCCGAATACCGCCTGCAACTCAGGGAAGACAACGCCGATATGCGCCTGACCGAGGACGGCTACAAAATCGGCTTGGTGGGTGAAGAACAATGGCGTATGTTCAACGAAAAACGCGAAGCTATCGAACGCGAAATCCAACGTTTGAAAACAACGTGGTACACGCCGCAAAAACTCGCCGAAGAAGAGCAGCTGCGCGTATTCGGCCAAAAACTCAGCCGCGAAGCCAACCTGCACGACCTCCTGCGCCGTCCGAACCTCGACTACGCCGCGCTGATGACCCTGCCCGACGCACAACCTGAAACCGCACTTGCCGACAGCGTGGTCGAACAAGTCGAAATCCAAGTCAAATACCAAGGCTATATCGACCGCCAAAACGAAGAAATCGACAGCCGCCGCGACATCGAAACCTTAAAGCTGCCCGAGGATATTGATTACAGCAAGGTTAAAGGTTTGTCGGCAGAAGTGCAGCAAAAGCTCAACCAGCACAAACCCGAAACCGTCGGCCAAGCCAGCCGCATTTCCGGCGTAACCCCCGCAGCAGTGGCTTTGCTGATGGTGCATTTGAAGCGCGGGTTTAAAGATGCGAAGTAAGTTACCTGAACGCGGAGCAGCCGCAGGTCGGATAATTCTTGTGTTTCGACACATCTGTTACTACAAGATGTCAGATTCAAGAATCTGACTTGCGGTAGGTTTTCAAAGTCTACAAAAGCAGCCTACACATTAAAATTGATGTGTAAAACCCAACCTGAAAATTAAATAAGGAGTAACAATGGGCTTTTCCCTATATTTTTACCGCTTTGAAAATGGCGAACAGGTAGACGGCAACCGTGAAGGTGCAAAATCATTTTTAAACAGCAGGGGACTAGATAGCTGCCTTCGTGATAAGGACGGCAACTATTTAGAGTTTGATAACTGTTCCACAGATTTGGAAATAACGGATTTCAATGATAGGGAATGCCAGTTTGAAGGAAATATTGGCCATGCATATTTAACGGATGAGGAGTGTAGTTTCATCTATGAGTTGTGCCATGCTGCGGATTGGGTGATTGTTAATCCGCAATTTAGCGATACTGAACCCTTATTGATCTTATTAGAACAAGACACTGCACAACATTTGCCGGAAGAATATAGTGATAACTATACCGTCATATCTTCTGGAGAAGAGTTGCAAATGCTGCTTTTAAACGGATTTCATCAGTTTCAAGCTTGGAAAAGCCGTATTCTGTAGCAACTGTATTTTTGCCCGACGGGGTAAAAAATACAGTTGCTACGGCACTAATACTCGATAAATAGTAAAAAGGAGTAAAATTGCAACATTTGATACACAAGATTCAAGAGGTTTAGTCGGTAAACATCTGATTTATCCCTATGATAACGGCTGGAATTATGAAATTTATGTAAAAAATGCCGAACATATGGATTACCATACTCGCCCTTGAAAGGCAGTCTAAAAATATCATTCCAGACAGTTTTATCAATTTATTTTTCAGTTACGGGAATTTTTAAATTCCTTAAGCCCACCTTCAAATTGGAGCTGTATCAATGAAACCCCGACTTTCCCCATTTGCTGCCGTGCTATTTTTGGCCGGAATTTCTGCTGTTCATGCAGCACCCGCTCAAAATGCACAAAAGCAGTGCATTACCCTGAAAAATATCTCTATCACCGATACTGTCATCACTAAAGCCGAATGGTCGAACGGCGAAATCAGTGCCGACAGAATGTCTTCCCTCACTGGTGGTTCAACCAATGTCTTACAGTCCAAACCGCATTGCGTGGTGGAAGGCGAAATTGGCGCGCGCACCGGTGCAGACGGCAAGCATTACGGCACGAAATTCCAACTCAGGCTACCTGAAAATTGGAACGGAGGTTTCCTGTTTCAAGGCGGTGGCGGGGTGGACGGCTTTGTTGCGCCCGCCGTGGGTAGTATCCCCGTACGCACCTCTACCGCTACGCCAGCGCTGATGCGCGGTTATGCCGTAGTTTCTATGGACGGCGGCCACCCCACGCCCACGCCCAACTTCGGCGCAGACCAGCAGGCGCGTTTAGACTTCGCTTACCAGTCCACAGGAAAAGTAACCGTCGTTGCCAAGCATTTGATTCAAAAGATGTATGCCGTTGCGCCGAAACACAGCTATTTCATGGGCTGCTCCAACGGCGGACGTGAAGCGATGATGGCCGCACAACGCTATCCTTTAGAATTTGACGGTGTGATTGCCGCCAATCCCGGCTTCCGTCTGTCGCGTGCTGCCGTCGCCCAACAGTGGGATTATCAACAGTTCATGAAAATTGCCCCCAAAGACGCGCAGGGCAACAAAATCCTGGCTAATGCCCTGACCCAAGCTGATTTGGACAAAGTGAGCGAAGCGGTGAAAAACCGCTGCGACGCACGCGACGGTCTGAAAGACGGCGTGATTAACGCATGGGAAAGCTGCGATTTCAAAGCCGAACACGCCGGTCTCTCCCCCGCCAAAACCGCAGCCCTTAAAGCCGTGATGGACGGCGCACGCGACTCACGCGGCAACCAGATTTACAGCGGCTGGTATTACGATGTGGGTATGAATCAGCCCGACTGGCGTAAATGGAAGCTCGGCAGCTCGCAAACCGCCAAGCCTGATTCACGCGGCGTAACGCTCGGCGCAGGTTCGCTTACTTGGTATTTCATGACTCCCGCCATGCCGAACTTTGATTTGAGCAAATTCGATTTTGACCGCGATACGCCCAAAACATACCAAACCGGCGCAATTAACGATGCGGTGTCCACCGATTTGAGCAGCTTCCGCGCACGCGGCGGCAAACTGATTGTGATCACCGGCGTGTCCGACCCCGTGTTTTCCGCCAAAGACCAAGTGGCATGGTTCCGCCAAATGAATGCCGACACGCCAAGCGCCCAAAGCTTCAGCCGCCTGTTTATGATACCCGGCATGAACCACTGCGGCGGTGGCCAAGCCTTCAATGATGTAGATCCGCTCACACTTTTGGAAAATTGGCATGGCAAAAACCAAGCCCCCGAGCGCATGATTGCACAAGGGAAATCCTTCCCGAATAAACAAATGCCGATTTGCGCCTATCCGAAAGTCGCCACTTATACCGGCGGGAATGAAAATAAAGCAGATAGCTTTGAATGCCGCTGATTGATGTAAAAGAGAAATATAAAACAGAATAAAGGCCGTCTGAAACTTTCAGACGGCCTTTATTTATCAGGGGATTGACGGTATTACACCTTATTTCATTAATTTTTTAAAGAGTTCAGATTGTCAGCAAGATGGGTGTGTTCTGATGAAAAAATGAAGAAGCAAACGTTTTTTCAGGACGCGTCATAAGCTGCCGCTTTTTCGAGCAGTTTTACCCTTGCCTGCGGCCATTCCTCACGCAGCAGGCTGTATTCAACCGTATCGCGCACGCTGCCGTCTTTCCGCAGCTTGTGGCAGCGCAAGATGCCGTCTTGGTGTGCACCCAAGCGTTCGATGGCGCGTTGGGAGGCGGTATTGAGGTTGTCGGTCTGCCAGCAGACGCAACGGCAGTTTAAAGTGTCGAAAACGTAGTCGAGCAACATGATTTTGCAGGCGGTATTGATGTGCGTGCGCTGTGCCGACAGGGCATACCATGTGAAACCGATGTAGAGGCGTGGGATGGCGGGGTCGATGTGGTAAAGCGAAGTTGAGCCGACAATTTTTCCCGTGTCTTCGTCGATGACGGCAAAGGCGAGGCGGGTTTGTATGGCGGTGCGGATATAGTCAGCTACTTGGTGGGGTTCGGGCGCGGTGGTTACGTTCAGCTTCCAAACTTCGCCGTCGCAAACTGCTTCGCGCAAACCGGCTTCGTGTGCCGTTGTTAAAGGTTCGAGACGGACGCGGTCAAAGGATAAAACGGGAGTGGATGAGAAATCAGTCATGGAGGTTTCCTTTGTATTTGATAGTTTGAGTTTTCAGACGACCTTTTATAGTGTCTTAGCGGACAGCATCTCTGAGGTCGTCTGAAAGCTATTGATTAATGATGTTTGAACACCAGCACGCCCAACTCCGATACAAACCCGTCCAGCGGCAGGTCGTGCGGTTCGGTCGGCAGTGTGTCGGTCAGTTGGCAGCCGAAGCCTACGCCCAGGGTTTGGGTTTGCAGGCGGTATTTCATGGCGGAGAGAGTGGCGTCGTAATAGCCGCCGGCTTGTCCGAGGCGGTAGCCGCGTTTGTCGATGCCGACGATGGGGACAATCAGTAGGCTGAGTTGGTGGACGCGGATTTTTTTGCCGGTGAATTGGGGGACATGCAATTTGGCGCGGCCGCGTTTGCGTTCTTGTTTGGCGCCGTCGGCAGGGTAGGGGGTGAACCACATCCGCCGCGTGTTCGGTTCGATATAGGGCAGGTAGAGTTTTGCGCCGCGTTTTTGTGCGGCACGGACAAAGCCGTCCAATCGCAATTCCTTGCCCATCGGCCAATACACGCCGATTTTCCGTCCTTTTTTGATGTAGGGCTTGAGCAGGCGGTTGATGGTTTCGGTGGCGGCGTTGCGCTCGTCTGCGCTCATTTGGGCGCGTGCGCGGCGGAACTGTTTGCGTAATGCCGATTTTTCGGGATTCCTCATTTTCAGACGGCCTTTCGGGATTGCGGTAGAATGTTGCGATTATAACGATTTTGTTAACATTCAAACAGGACGCACACAATGTGGCACATTGTCGCCATCGGCTACCTTTTTGTTGCCGTGATGTTTTCCGCCGCGCAGCCGAGTATTGCACGCGCGTTGATTTATTTGGTTTTTTGGGCAGTGTTGCCCACCGTGTTCACGGTCTTCGTCGTGACCATCCGCCGCCGCAACCGCCTGATGAAACGGCAGGAGCAGGCGGAGTTTGAAGCGGCTCGCCAAAAGGCGGTACAGACGGATGAAAAACAGGACGGAAAGGTATAAAATCCCTTTTCAGACGGCCTCTTATCCGCTATAATCCGTCAGTTTTCCATTTCGGAAACACTCTTTTATTTTTTAAAACTTATGCCCACTTTCGCCGAAGGGTGCTTGACAATAGGCGCCGCCTATCAAGTTCTATGCGATTGAATGTGTGCTCTTTAACCCTTTCAAGGAAATAACATGTCTCAAATTACTATGCGTCAGATGATTGAAGCCGGTGTTCACTTCGGTCACCAAACCCGTTTCTGGAACCCGAAAATGGCTCAATACATTTTCGGTGCGCGCAACAAAATCCATATCGTAAACTTGGAAAAAACCCTGCCGATGTTCCAAGAGGCGCAAGAAGCCGTACGTCGTCTGGTTGCCAACAAAGGTACAGTATTGTTCGTAGGTACTAAACGCCAAGCCCGCGACATCATCCGCGAAGAAGCTACCCGTGCCGGTATGCCTTTCGTTGATTACCGCTGGTTGGGTGGTATGCTGACTAACTACAAAACCGTTAAGCAATCCATCAAACGCCTGGAAGAAAAAACTGCTGCCCTGGAAAACGCTGCTGAAGGCGGTTTCAACAAAAAAGAAATTCTGGAAATGCAACGCGACGTTGAAAAACTGGAACGTTCTTTGGGCGGTATCAAAAACATGAAAGGCCTGCCTGACGCGATTTTCGTTATCGATACCGGCTACCAAAAAGGTACTCTGGTTGAAGCTGAAAAACTGGGCATCCCTGTTATCGCCGTAGTCGATACCAACAACAGCCCTGACGGCGTGAAATACGTTATCCCTGGTAACGATGACTCCGCTAAAGCTATCCGCCTGTACTGCCGCGGCATCGCTGACGCAGTTTTGGAAGGCAAAAACCAAGCGCTGCAAGAAACTGTAGCCGCTGCCCAAGAAGCTGCTGCCGAGTAATTCGGTACACAGAAGAGGGGCGTTATGCCCCTTTTCTCAAATCCCGTTCTGAAATCCGTTTCAGACGGCCACTATTTCCAAACACGGCAATGGCCGTGTTCCCAAAAATCTAGGAGATTCAAAATGGCAGAAATTACTGCAAAAATGGTTGCCGACCTGCGCGCCGCTACCGGCCTGGGCATGATGGAATGCAAAAAAGCCTTGGTTGAAGCTGAAGGCAACTTCGACAAAGCCGAAGAAATCCTGCGTATTAAATCTGGTGCGAAAGCCGGTAAACTGGCTGGCCGTACTGCTGCCGAAGGCGTATTGGCTTACGCGATCAACGGCAATGTCGGCGCATTGGTTGAAGTAAACTGCGAAACCGACTTCGTTGCTAAAGACGCCGGCTTCGTAGAATTTGCCAACTTCGTTGCGAAAACTGCTGCCGAGAAAAAACCGGCTACCGTTGAAGAACTGAGCGAACTGGTTGAAGCAGAACGTAAAGCCATTATCGCTAAATTGGGCGAAAACATGTCTGTTCGCCGCTTCCAAGTGATCGACACTGCCAACCAACTGGTTGCCTACATCCACGGTGCTTTGGCTACCGAAGGCGTATTGGTTGAGTACAAAGGCTCTGAAGATGTAGCACGCAAAATCGGTATGCACATCGTTGCCGCCAAACCTCAATGCGTATCTGAAGCCGAAGTGGATGCCGAAACCATCGAAAAAGAACGCCACATCTACACTGAGCAAGCCATTGCTTCCGGCAAACCTGCCGAAATCGCCGCTAAAATGGTTGAAGGCCGTATCCGCAAATTCTTGGCTGAAATCACTCTGAACGGCCAAGCGTTCGTGATGAACCCTGACCAAACTGTTGCCCAATTCGCTAAAGAAAACGGCACTGAAGTAATCAGCTTCGTACGCTACAAAGTAGGCGACGGTATCGAGAAAGCCGTTGTTGACTACGCGGCCGAAGTTGCTGCCGCTGCTAAAGTGTAAGGCACTTATGAAAAAGAAAGCACCTAGATTCCAAACGAATCAGGGTGCTTTTTTTTGAGAAAACCGTTTACGGTACCTAATTTAAGACGGCCGAATATTCAGGCCGTCTGAAAACCAAAACAATAATAAACCGACACACCCTATCATTAATATTCCGACCGTTTGAAAATTCAGACGGCCCGCCCCCCCCGACCGACGACATTCAAGAAAGCAAGGTATCCCATGACACAGCAAATCAAATACAAACGCGTATTACTGAAACTCTCCGGCGAATCCCTGATGGGCTCTGATCCATTCGGCATCAATCACGATACCATCGTTCAAACTGTCGGCGAAATTGCCGAAATCGTGAGAATGGGCGTGCAAGTCGGTATCGTTGTCGGCGGCGGTAACATTTTCCGAGGCGTATCTGCACAAGCAGGCAGCATGGACCGCGCCACTGCCGACTACATGGGCATGATGGCAACCGTGATGAACGCCTTGGCACTCAAAGACGCATTTGAAACCTTGGGCATCAAAGCGCGTGTTCAATCCGCACTGTCTATGCAGCAAATCGCTGAAACTTACGCCCGTCCTAAAGCCATTCAATATTTGGAAGAAGGCAAAGTTGTGATTTTTGCCGCCGGTACCGGTAATCCGTTCTTCACGACCGACACTGCCGCCGCATTGCGCGGTGCGGAAATGAACTGCGACGTGATGCTCAAAGCCACCAATGTTGACGGCGTTTATACCGCAGACCCGAAAAAAGATCCATCAGCAACACGCTATGAAACCATTACTTTTGACGAAGCCTTGTTGAAAAACCTCAAAGTGATGGATGCCACCGCCTTCGCCCTCTGCCGCGAACGCAAGCTCAATATCGTGGTATTTGGCATTGCTAAAGAAGGCTCGCTCAAACGCGTGGTAACCGGCGAAAACGAAGGTACACTGGTTCACTGCTAATCATTGAAAGGCCGTCTGAAACAGCCGAACGGGATACATTCGGCTTTCAGACGGCCTTTTATTTTCAGTCTGTTGCGTAGGCATTGGCTCATGGTTTGAAAAGGTTGAGAACTTGCTTGACCATAATGCCCAACCGACAATTCGATAACAAAGGATACTCCATGAATATCACCGTCTTGGCTGTCGGTACGAAAATGCCGCGTTGGGTCGATGAAGCCGTCGGCGAGTACGCCAAACGCTTCGGGCGCGATGTCAATTATGCGCTGAAAGAAATCAAGCCGGAAAAACGCGGCGCGGGTGTGAATGCGGCTCAGGGCATGGCGGCTGAAGAAAAACGCCTGCTGGAAGCCATACCGCAGGGCGCGTTTTTGGTGGTATTGGACGAACGCGGCAAAGCACCGACTTCGGTCGAATTGGCGCAACATTTGAAAAGCTGGCAGCAAAACGGCGAACACGTCTGCTTTATTATCGGCGGCGCAGACGGCATGACCGACCGTTTGAAACAGCAGGCAAACATGATGATGCGCCTTTCCAGCCTGACCCTGCCGCACGGCATGGTGCGCGTTTTACTGACCGAGCAGCTTTATCGCGCCGTTTCGATTTTGCACAACCATCCGTACCATCGGGAATAATCTGTTTTGATTGCCGTGATAAGACGGCAATGCCGCTTTGTCGGTTTAAAGCGGGGCGAACCCGTTTTTCAGACGGCCTGATTTTTCCGCATGAATCCTTTATAATCGTTTCTTTGATAAATCAACATCTTTCGGGAGAACCCAAATGTCCGATTTCCGTCAAGACTTCCTCAAATTCGCTTTGGCACAAAACGTGTTGAAATTCGGCGAATTTACGACCAAGGCCGGCCGTCAGTCGCCTTATTTTTTCAATGCCGGTTTGTTCAATGACGGCGCATCGACTTTGCAGCTGGCGAAGTTTTACGCCGAGGCCATTATTGCCAGCGGCGTGAAGTTCGATATGCTGTTCGGCCCAGCCTATAAAGGCATTATTTTGGCGGCGGCGACAGCGATGATGTTGGCGGAAAAAGGCGTAAACGTACCGTTTGCCTACAACCGCAAAGAAGCCAAAGACCACGGCGAGGGCGGCGTGTTGGTGGGTGCGCCTTTGAAAGGCCGCGTGCTGATTATCGATGATGTGATTTCCGCCGGTACATCCGTGCGCGAGTCGGTCAAACTGATTGAGGCCGAAGGCGCAACGCCTGCCGCAGTGGCTATTGCGCTCGACCGCATGGAAAAAGGCACGGGCGAATTGTCGGCGGTGCAGGAAGTCGAAAAACAATACGGCCTGCCGGTGGTTTCGATTGCCAACCTGAATGACTTGTTCACGCTCTTGCAAAACAATGCCGAATTTGGCGGCTTCTTCGAGCCGGTCAAAGCCTATCGCGAACGTTACGGCGCGGTTTAAACCATAACATCATGCTCAGGTCGTCTGAAACAGTTTTCAGACGGCCTGAAGCATTGGCTAAAATATATTTTTGATTCAATACACTTACGGAAAATACTCATGCCTGCTTGTTCTTGTCCTCATTGTAAAACGCCGCATTGGGTGAAAGATACCCAATTGAACGTGGCGCAGGGTTTCGTGGTCTGCACGCGTTGCTCGGGGATGTTTAAGGCCAAGGATTATCTGTCGGGCAACCTGCCGGCCGATCCTGCCCATCTGCCTGTGGCGGTAACGGATGTGCGCCTCGTGCATAACATCGGCGCGCAAATCCTCAAACATTCCAAACTTTCGCGCAAAGAAATTTCCGATTTGCTCAACAGCGCGCTCAAGGAAGAATCCAAAGCGGAAGGGCAGGCGGCGGTCAAAACGCGCAAGGACGGTTTCAACTGGACTTTGGCATCGCTGATTGCGCTGACAGTTTTGATTATGCAACTCTTTTATCTTGCCCTGCTATGAGTAACATCGCCCATTTTGTTGCCAGCTTTCGCGAAGCCGCGCCCTATATTCAATATTTGCGCGGCAAAACCATGGTGGTCGGCGTGACCGACAGCCTGTTGGAAGGCGAAACCCTGATCCGTTTGGCCGCAGATTTGAATCTGTTGGCCAGCTTGGGCTTGCGTTTGGTCTTGGTGCACGGTTCGCGGCATTTGCTCGACAAATTGGCTTCGGGTCGGAATTTTGTTCCGAAATACAGCGGCAGCCGACGGATTACCGATGAAGCGACCTTGATGGAAGTGAAGCAAGTGGCGGGGATTATCCGCAGCGATGTCGAAGCAGCTTTGTTCAGCAGCGTATCTGCGCAGCAACGGAGCAAGCCGCCGGTTATCGCGTGCGGCAACTTTATTACCGCCCGTCCGTTGGGTGTTATCGACGGCGTGGACATGGGCTATACCGGTACCGTCCGCAAAATCGACGCGGAAGAAATCCGTTTGCGCTTGGATAGCGGCGCGGTGGTGCTGATCAGTCCTTTGGGGCATTCGTACAGCGGCAAAACCTTCAATCTGAGTATGTGCGAAACCGCGCAGGAAGTGGCCATGGCTTTGCAGGCAGAGAAGCTGGTTTTCTTGACCGAAGAAGCCGGTATCCGCCGCGCTGACGGCTCGTTGGCCAATACGTTGTCTGTCGGCGAAGTGCAGGAATTGGTGCGCGACAATCCCGATGCGCCGGTTGATTTGCTCCATGCGGCAGTGTGCGCACTGGAAAACGGCGTATCGCGGGTGCAGATTCTCAACGGCCGCGAGGACGGCAGCCTGCTGCGCGAGCTGTTTACCCGCGAGGGCAGCGGTACGTCTATTGCGCGCGAGCCGTTTGTTTCCATCCGTCAGGCACGCAGCGACGACATTCCGCACATCATTGCCTTAATCCGTCCGCTGGCGGAACAAGGCATCTTGTTACACCGCAGCCGCGAGTATTTGGAAAACCATATTTCCAGTTTTTCCGTATTGGAACACGATCAAAACATTTACGGTTGCGTGGCGCTGAAAACCTTTTCCGAGCCTGATTGCGGCGAATTGGCCTGTCTGGTGGTGTCACCCGAAGCGCGCGACGGCGGCTACGGCGAATTGCTGTTGGAACATTTATTCCAAAAAGCGCGCGCCTTAAATATCAAAACGCTCTTCGCCTTATCCACACACACAGGCGAATGGTTTGTCGAACGGGGCTTTCAGACGGCCTCTGCCGATGACCTGCCTGCCGAACGCCGGCAGGAATACAATGCCAACGGCCGCAATTCCAAAGTATTTGTTTATGACTTGCAGGCCGTCTGAAAACTTCAATCCTATTATCCGTTTTTAAAAATCATTCAAATCTTATGTTGAAAATCATCTCTGCCAACGTCAACGGCATCCGCTCCGCCTATAAAAAAGGTTTTTACGAATACATTGCCGCATCGGGCGCGGACATTGTCTGCGTGCAGGAACTGAAAGCTCAAGAGGCTGATCTGTCGGACGATATGAAAAATCCGCATGGTATGCACGGCTACTGGCATTGCGCTGAAAAGCGCGGCTACAGCGGCGTGGCGGTGTACAGCAAACGCAAGCCCGACAATGTGCAAATCGGCATGGGCATTGAAGAATTTGACAAGGAAGGCCGTTTTGTCCGTTGCGATTTCGGCAAGTTGTCGGTAATTTCGCTGTATCTGCCCAGCGGCAGCAGCGCGGAAGAGCGCCAACAAGTGAAATACCGCTTTTTAGACGCGTTCTATCCCATGCTCGAAGCCATGAAAAATGAAGGACGCGATATCGTCGTCTGCGGCGACTGGAATATTGCCCACCAAAATATCGACTTGAAAAACTGGAAGGGCAATCAGAAAAATTCGGGCTTTTTGCCTGAAGAGCGCGAATGGATAGGCAAAGTCATCCACAAGCTCGGTTGGACGGATATGTGGCGCACACTTTATCCCGATGTGCCGGGCTATACCTGGTGGAGCAACCGCGGACAAGCGTATGCGAAAGATGTCGGGTGGCGTATCGATTATCAGATGGTTACGCCGGAGTTGGCTGCCAAAGCCGTTTCCGCACATGTTTATAAAGATGAAAAATTCTCGGATCACGCCCCTTTAGTTGTGGAGTATGACTATGTTGCCGAATAAGTTTTTTGGTAAGTACGACTGGAATATAAACAGTAAAACCGGCGTAGGTGCGGTTTGGGTTGTGGCGGCATTTGTGCTGCCCATGCTGGTGTGGGCAATATTTATGCTGGCGCGGATGTCCGGCTGGGTTGCGCCGACCAAGGCCAATCCGACTTGGGCGTTGGTGTGGCTGCTGTTTTCACTGCCTTGCCTGCTGATTGCGGCCAAATGCTTTGCTTGGAAGGGTTGGCGGCTGATTGCCAACATCGTACTTTGTCTGGCGACTTGTGCCATCCTCAGCGTGCCAGCCGCATTGCTGATTGCATTTACACTCAACGACTTGCTTAAATAGGCCGTCTGAAATGCAGAGCTTCGAACTCGAAGAAATGGCACTGTTTCTGATACGCGATGCGGATGAAGCGGAAATGTGGATAGACCGCTGGGCGGTCAGCTATCCGATTGTTCAAACTGCCGAAGCCGATGGTCG
This sequence comes from Neisseria sp. P0008.S002, assembly GCF_051962805.1. Classification (NCBI taxonomy): domain Bacteria; kingdom Pseudomonadati; phylum Pseudomonadota; class Betaproteobacteria; order Neisseriales; family Neisseriaceae; genus Neisseria; species Neisseria sp. P0008.S002. Next base: position 133,412 of record NZ_JBQCUY010000007.1, read on the forward strand.
GCAAACCGTTTCCGAATGGCAACACGCCATTCAGACGGCATTTGAGCATATTGTCAGCAAAAATATTGCCGTCGTGGCTCATGGTGTTGGTGTGTCCGCATTTTTGGCATGGCTGTATCAAACCGACATCCTGACGCAAAAACGCCTGACCAATATTATTTTGGTCTCGCCACGTCCCGAAGCTTTTCCCGAAGACGAAATCCATACGTTCCAGCGTGTCCGCTGCCCTTGCCGTACGGCGTTGGTCATCGCCGAGACAAACGGTACGCCACCCGATTGGGCGCAAGAACAGGCCGACCGCTGGCAGGCGCGCCTGCTTCAATCGCCGCATTCCGGCCGGTTAAACGGCGCGCTCGGCGGTTGGCAATGGGGCATGAAGCTGATGCAGGAAATGTTGTTGAGTAAGTAGTGTAGCAGTATCTATTAATATTAATAAACGAAGGCCGTCTGAAACCGATATGTGTTTCAGACGGCCTTTGTTTGCAAATATCATGTTAAATATAATTAAAAGAAACTATTCTCATTTCTTTTGTGAAGCAATATAATTCGGTTGTTTCGTTAAATTGAGTATAAAAATGCAAATACCATTTCATTTGGCTTTATTACCCACGCTGATTATCGCTTCCTTCCCTGTTGCTGCCGCCGATACGCAGGATAATGGCGAACATTACACCGCCACGCTGCCCACCGTTTCCGTGGTTGGGCAGTCCGACACCAGCGTACTCAAAGGCTACATCAACTACGACGAAGCCGCCGTTACCCGCAACGGCCAGCTCATCAAAGAAACGCCGCAAACCGTCGATACGCTCAATATCCAGAAAAACAAAAACTACGGCACGAACGATTTGAGTTCCATCCTCGAAGGCAATGCCGGCATCGATGCTGCCTACGATATGCGCGGCGAAAGCATTTTCCTGCGCGGCTTCCAAGCCGATGCCTCCGATATTTACCGCGACGGCGTGCGCGAGAGCGGGCAGGTCCGCCGCAGTACCGCCAACATCGAGCGCGTGGAAATCCTGAAAGGCCCGTCTTCCGTGCTTTACGGCCGCACCAACGGCGGCGGCGTCATCAATATGGTCAGCAAATACGCCAACTTCAAACAAAGCCGCAACATCGGTGCGGTTTACGGCTCGTGGGCAAACCGCAGCCTGAATATGGACATCAACGAAGTGCTGAACAAAAACGTCGCCATCCGCCTCACCGGCGAAGTCGGGCGCGCCAATTCGTTCCGCAGCGGCATAGACAGCAAAAACGTCATGGTTTCGCCCAGCATTACCGTCAAACTCGACAACGGCTTGAAATGGACGGGGCAATACACCTACGACAATGTGGAGCGCACGCCCGACCGCAGTCCGACCAAGTCCGTGTACGACCGCTTCGGACTGCCTTACCGCATGGGTTTTGCCCACCCGAACGATTTTGTCAAAGACAAGCTGCAAGTTTGGCGTTCCGACCTCGAATACGCCTTCAACGACAAATGGCGCGCCCAATGGCAGCTCGCCCACCGTACGGCGGCGCAGGATTTCGACCATTTCTATGCAGGCAGCGAAAACGGCAGCTTAATCAAACGCAACTACGCCTGGCAGCAGACCGACAACAAAACCCTGTCGTCCAACTTCACACTCAACGGCGACTACAACATCGGGCGTTTTGAAAACCACCTGACCGTAGGCATGGACTACAGCCGCGAACACCGCAACCCGACATTGGGTTACAGCCGCACCTTTTCCGCCTCCATCGACCCCTACGACCGCACAAGCTGGCCGGCTTCAGGCAGATTGCAGCCTATCCTGACCCAAAATCGCCACAAAGCCGACTCATACGGCATTTTCGTGCAAAACATCTTCTCCGCCACGCCCGATTTGAAATTCGTCCTCGGCGGCCGTTACGATAAGTACACCTTTAATTCCGAAAACAAACTCACCGGCAGCAGCCGCCAATACAGCGGCCACTCATTCAGCCCCAATATCGGTGCAGTGTGGAACGTAACGCCTGCCCACACGCTCTACGCCTCATATAACAAAGGCTTTGCACCTTATGGCGGACGCGGCGGCTATTTGAGCATCGACACTTCGTCTGCCGCCGTGTTCAACGCCGACCCCGAGTACACCCGCCAATACGAAACCGGTGTCAAAAGCAGTTGGCTGGACGACCGCCTCAGCACTACGTTGTCTGCCTATCAAATCGAACGCTTCAATATCCGCTACCGCCCCGACGCGCAAAATGATCCCTACACTTGGGCTGTCGGCGGCAAACACCGTTCGCGCGGCGTGGAGCTGTCCGCCATCGGACAAATCATCCTCAAAAAACTCTACCTGCGCGGATCGTTGGGTGTGATGCAGGCGAAAGTCGTTGAAGACAAAGAAAATCCCGACCGCGTGGGCATCCATTTGGACAACACCAGCAACGTTACCGGCAACCTGTTCTTCCGTTACACGCCGACCGAAAACCTCTACGGCGAAATCGGCGTAACCGGTACGGGCAAACGCTACGGCTACGACTCAAGAAACAAAGAAGTGACCACGCTTCCCGGTTTTGCCCGAGTTGATGCCATGCTCGTCTGGAACCATAAAAACGTCAACGTTACCTTTGCCGCAGCCAATCTGCTCAATCAAAAATATTGGCGTTCGGACGCCATGCCGGGTAATCCGCGCGGCTATACCGCCCGGGTAAATTACCGTTTCTGATGAAACCAGGCAAAGGCCGTCTGAAAATAAGGCTATGATCTAAGCCATATTTCAGACGGCCTTTTATAAAGGTTGAAATAAAACTAAACACATTTTTTCACTCAAATCGAACACACCTCCAACAAAATGCCATAAAATCCGCCCATTGATTTGAATGTAAAGAGATACCTATGAAACTGAAAACCTTAGCCTTGACTTCATTAACCCTGTTGGCATTGGCCGCTTGCGGCAAACAGGCGGAAACCAGTGTTCCGGCAGACAGCGCCCAAAGCAGCACATCCGCTCCGGCAGCCCCTGCCGCATTGACAGAAGGTGTCAATTACACCGTCTTATCCAACCCGATTCCGCAACAGCAGGCCGGCAAAATCGAAGTATTAGAATTCTTCGGCTACTTCTGCCCGCATTGTGCCCATTTGGAGCCGGTTTTGAGCGAACACATCAAAACGTTTAAAGACGATACCTATATGCGCCGGGAGCATGTCGTTTGGGGTGATGAAATGAAACCTCTGGCACGTTTGGCGGCCGCAGTGGAAATGGCCGGTGAATCAGATAAAGCCAACAGCCATATTTTCGATGCGATGGTTAACCAAAAAATCAACTTGGCCGATACCGATACCCTGAAAAAATGGTTGTCCGAGCAAACCGCATTTGACGGCAAAAAAGTATTGGCTGCATTTGAAGCGCCCGAAAGCCAAGCGCGTGCTGCTCAAATGGAAGAGTTAACCAATAAATTCCAAATCAGCGGCACACCGACCGTTATCGTCGGCGGCAAATACCAAGTCGAATTTAAAGACTGGCAGTCCGGCATGACCACGATTGACCAACTGGTGGACAAAGTACGCGAAGAGCAGAAAAAGCCGCAATAAGTTGAAGGCTGAATGAGTAAAGGTCTCGCGTCTCTTATCTTTTTTCCTTTACTTTACTGAAAGATCTAAGCCATGTGTGATTACTGTTCTGACCTGCGACCTACCGTTCGTATCAGGGTTCCGAAAAAATTATCGCAAATGTTACTGCGAGCCTCTGATCGTTTAGCAGACGGCACGCTTATCGATATTACTCCAGCCTACGACAAAGTTTATGGTCCCAGCCTTGATGTTGCCAAAACCATCGCTAACAGCGGTTACATTACCCATACAGATTCTCAGGGTAATCGTGACATATATGGTTGGAACGATTTCGTGGTGCATTATTTTCAATGTACGCACTGCAATGCCGTTTTCAGGCTTGGTGCCGAAACCTACCATGGTAGTGGTGGCCAATGGGAAATGCTGGAAGAGGCAACGATACGCTATGAAAATTCTTAAAAGGAATAGATTTCATAGTTATTATGTGAACAGTAATTCTTGCTAGAGTAAAAAAACGCCGTCTGAAACTTTTCAGACGGCGTTTTCTGTCAAATTAGCTTACAAACCCGGGAACATGCCTTTCATTCCCTTCATGCCTTTGGCCAAACGCATCAGTTTGCCCAAACCGTTGCCGCTGAACATCTTCATCATTTGTTGCATTTGTTCAAACTGTTTGAGCAATTTGTTCACTTCCTGCACGGTCGTACCCGCACCCATTGCAATACGGCGTTTGCGGCTGGCTTTGAGCAGGGCGGGGTTGGCGCGTTCTTTAGGGGTCATCGAATTGATGATGGCTTCCACTTTGCCCATCGCTTTTTCAGCCGTGCCTTCGGGGATTTGTTTCGATATTTGACCCAGTTCGCCCGGCATTTTCGACATCAGGTTTTCTAAGCCGCCCATATTGCGCATCTGCTGGATTTGTTCTTTAAAGTCGTTGAGGTCGAAGCCTTTGCCTTTTTGCAGCTTTTTCGCCATTTTGGCGGCGGCTTCTTCATCAATGCCTTTTTGAACATCTTCAATCAGGGTCAATACGTCGCCCATGCCGAGGATACGGCTGGCAAGACGGTCGGGATGGAAAGGCTCGAGGCCGTTGATTTTCTCGCCGACACCGATAAATTTAATCGGTTTGCCGGTTACATGGCGTACGGACAATGCCGCACCGCCGCGCGAATCACCGTCCATCTTGGTCAATACGACACCGGTCAGCGGCAGGGCTTCATTAAATGCCTGAGCAGTGTTCACCGCATCCTGACCCAACATGGCATCAATAACGAACAAAGTTTCAATCGGGTTGACTGCCGCATGAAGCGCTTTGATTTCGTTCATCATCTCTTCATCGATTGCCAAACGGCCAGCGGTATCGACCATCAATACATCGTAAAAATGTTTTTTAGCGTAATCAACGGCGGTAGTTGCAATCTCAACCGGTTTTTGGTTGGTGTTGGATGGGAAAAAGTCCACGCCGACCTGTTCGGCCAACAGGCGCAGCTGTTCAATCGCGGCAGGGCGGTAAACGTCGGCGGATACCACCAAGACTTTTTTCTTCTGATCGTTTTTCAGCAGGCGGGCGAGTTTGCCGACGGTTGTTGTTTTACCGGCACCCTGCAAACCGGCCATCAAAACGATGGCAGGCGGTGAAACCGATAAATCCAGCGTTTTGTTTTCCTTGCCCATCAATTCGACTAAGGCTTGGTTGACCACGCCGATAAAGGCTTGGTCAGGCGTCAGGCTGCCGACGACTTCTTGGCCAAGGGCCTGTTCTTTGACTGTGTTGACGAATTCTTTAACGACGGGCAATGCAACGTCGGCTTCCAGCAGGGCAAGACGAACCTCGCGCAAGGCTTCTTTAATATTGTCTTCGGTCAGCGTTGATTGGCCGCGAATATTTTTAAGTACCTTGCTGAAGCGGTTGGTTAGGTTGTCTAACATACTTATCCTTGATAATGAGAATAGCTGCCCAATATAGGGCATTCTTTGTTAAAATAAAATTCGGATTATTTTACACGATAGTCCGAAGTTATGCTTCAAGAACACAAATACGCACACCAAGGCCGTCTGAAACCCTGCCGGCTGTCCGTCTAGTGTTCACACCTCTATTGAGAAAGATATTTATGCCGATTGTCTTAATCTGCCTTATGCTGGTGTATGCCGGATTGGGTGCATTTTCCTGGTTGCAACATAAAAAGCACAATAATAAATCTTACCCGCTGAAAACCGAGCTGCTGATTTTGAGTGGCGCATTATTGGTACATGGCGCAGCATTGATGTTCCCAGTATTGCAGGATAGGGTATTGATTACCGGTTTTGGCTATTCGCTCAGCCTGATAGTCTGGCTGATGCTGATGATGTACTGCTTGGGTAGCTTCTTTTATTGTCTGCGCGGTGTGCAACTCTTATTGTATCCCTGTGCTGCATTGACCTTATTGCTGGGTTTCCTTTTCCCGGGAGATTTCACAGGTCGTCAAATTGTAGACTTATTGCCGCTATCGCACATTGCATCATCATTGCTCGCATACGGATTGTTTGGCATCGTTACCTTATTTGCCATCCTGATCCTTTTGCTCGACCGCAATCTGCACAAACGCCGTTTTTCCGCATTAGTTAGTTTCTTGCCGCCATTATTGAGTTTGGAAAAACTTATGTTCCAAGGTATGTGGGCAGGATTCGTTTTATTGACCTATTCAGTTATCAGCGGGACGTTTTTTGCCGAAGCCATTTTCGGCAAACCCATGACCTTCACGCATAAAACCATCTTCAGTATTATGTCGTGGCTGATTTATGGCGCATTATTGTTGAAACACAGCATGACCGCATGGCGCGGCAAGAAAGCCGCCGTTTGGACTATTGTCGGATTTGTCAGTCTGATTTTTGCCTATGTGGGCAGTAAATTTGTCCTAGAAATTGTCCTTCAACGTATTGGATAAATAGAAACCATAAAAAAAGGCCGTCTGAAAGAGCATTTCAGACGGCCTTTAGTTTGTATTTTTTTGTATGTATGGATAGTGTGGGAGTTTGATAGTATTTTTTTAGAAATAAAAACCCTGTTAAAACAGGGAAGTGATTAAATTTCAGAAAATAATTTTGTGAAATGTGTTGACTGGTTTTGT